>CAZWVG010000014.1:0-46516 GCA_964637355.1 uncultured Gemmatimonadaceae bacterium | reverse complement strand
ATCTGGTTCTTGCTCAGTGCCCTGTCCTTCGCCTTCGTGGCCGTGGACGTACGGCGGACGCCTGCGCATCCGGTGCTCAAGTGGGCGTTTGTCATCCTCGCGGTGTTCGCCGGACCATTCGCGGCGTTCTTCTACGTGCTCGGCTGCCGTGAACCGCTTCGCGGCACGCACGAAGCCTACGTAGCGGCTCGATGGCGTCAGGTGCTGGGCTCCACGATGCATTGCGCTGCGGGCGACGGTCTTGGGATCATCGTTGGCGCCGCGATCGCCGCTCGTATGGGCTTGCCGTCCTGGGCCGATCTCGCCGTCGAATACGCGTTGGGATTCGGATTCGGCTGGGCGATCTTCCAGGCGTTGGCGATGCGCGAGATGGCAGGCGGGTCGTACAGCCGTTCCCTGCGCAACACGTTCTTTCCGGAGTTCGTGTCCATGAACCTGTTGATGGCCGGAATGGTGCTGACGATGAGATGGATGGGTCCGGCCATTGCTGGAAGTCACGATCCGCTGAGGCCGGGCTTCTGGTTCGTGGCGTCGATCGCATTGATTGCGGGGTTTGTTCTCGCGTTTCCGATCAACTGGTGGCTGGTGGCAAACCATCTGAAGCACGGCATGATCACCGTGCGTCCGGCGTCAGACGGCCACGATGGGCAAGCGCCTGTACGATTACATAACGAGGGAACCAACGCTCACGGCAGACAGCACGCGCAGATGTCTGCCACGGTTGGAGCGCGCGTGAGCATGGGCGTGTTGTCGGTCGCTGCGCTCGCGATCGGCATCGCGACTTCCGGGCAAATGCATTGAATGGCCGTCCTGGCGCGTGGGCGCCGGTCGGCAGAGAGGCTGATGATGGCATGGAGATCAGTGACGTTCGGCGCGCGGCTCTCGCCGACGCATCGGGCACCACGGATCGGCTCGGCTCTCACGTCCTCGCTTCTCGGGCGTGAGGTGGTCCCCGCGCCGACGCTCGAACTGCTCGGCGCGGTGGGAGTCGCGCGAGCACGTCGCGTGGCGCTCGGGGTCGAGAGCATCATGGGCGAACAGGCTCCAGGAGTCGCGACCAACGTCGCGCTGCGTACCATCGCGGCACGCCAGGAAGCTGCGGCGTGCCAGCCGACGGTCGATCGGTCATGAGCGACCGACACCGCAAGGGGCGCAAGCGCAAGACTCGTCACACGAGCGAGGGCTCGTACCGTGAGCAACTGCGCGCCCTGCAGGTGGAGCTTGTGAAGCTCCAGCGTCACTTCATCTCGTGCGACGACAGGATCCTGGTGCTGTTCGAAGGACGGGACGCGGCCGGGAAGGACGGGGTGATCAAGCGAATCGTGCAGCACTTGAGTCCGCGCGAGACGCGAGTCGTCGCCCTCGGACGTCCCTCGGATCGCGACCGCAGCGCGTGGTACTTCCAGCGCTACGTCGAGCACCTGCCGGTCGCCCGGGAGTTCGTGCTGTTCAACCGATCGTGGTACAACCGCGCGGGCGTCGAGCGGGTGATGGACTTCTGCTCCGACTTGGAGTACGAGGCGTTCCTCGCCGACGTGCCGCGGTTCGAGAACTTGCTGGTCGCGTCCGGCATCAAGCTGCTCAAGTACTACCTCGACATCAGCAAGTCCGAACAGAAGCGTCGGCTCGCTGCGCGGCGTCGGGACCCACTGAAGCAGTGGAAAGTCAGCCCGATTGATGCCCGTGCGCAGAAGCAGTGGGCTGCGTACAGCTCGGCGCGGAATACGATGCTCGCTCGAACCCACACCGCGATCGCACCCTGGACGATTGTTCGGGCCGACGACAAGCGAACAGCGCGGCTCAACGTAATCCGGGACCTGCTCGGCCGACTCCATTACGGCGACAAGGCTGCGGAGCTCCTCACGGTCGATCCAGCTGTCGCGTTCCCTTACGACCCGACGTGCGCGAAGCGGGGACTCCTGGCTCCCTAAGGACAAAAAGTCGAAAGACCTGCCGAACAGGAACACCTCCCGGCGCAGGTTGGATCTGTCAGGCGCTTTCTTCCAGAACAGCGAGCGTCTGCTGAGCCTCGGCATGCCACGTGAGGTGCTCGTACACGCCACTCCAATACATGCCAAAGGTGATGCCGAAGAGCAGTTCCTCGAGGGGTACGCCGGCGAGGAGCACGCCGCTCAAGACACCGAGGTTCCAGACCGCTTCGATGTACCCGGGGACGTACACGGCAAGGCTGAGGATGAAGGCGGCATAGAGGACGCCGAAAATGACTCCGCCGACGATCATCCGCCGCCCCAAGTCGGGGCGACAGGCGATGCACGACACCCCGCCGATCGTCAAGCTTGCGATCGCCGCATAGATGGGATTCCACGGGAGCACGTAGAGCGGAACGAATGCCAGCACGGGGGCCGCGATCGCCAGTCGATGGAACCGATGGCGACGATGATGGCGCTCGTGCGGACTAACGGGAACAACGCGCTTGCCGGAGAACGCGTCGTACCCGACGAGCCCGATCCCGCCGATTGCGAAGCAGAAGATCAGGCTCTCGATGTCGAATCCGGTGCGCTGGGCGAGATCGAAGAGCGAAGGAGGATTCCAATACCGCGGAACGAAGATCGGCTCGCTGAGACCGAAGAGAGACGTCGCCACGCTGGTTTGCCACATTGCGTGGCGGCGGTCGGGGAGCGCGACGAACAGGGCGAGCCACGGCAGGAGGAACGCGGCAGACCACGTCAGCCACACATCGTGATAGCGCATTGATGTGCTCAGCCAGGAACTGACAGCGGGTGCGTCGCGCCATCGAACAGTTCAGCAAGGGCGCATCGCTGTGCGCGGACTGCCCGGAGACCAGCGGCGACGCATTCGCGGCGCGACGTGAAATCGAGCGTGTCGATCGTGCGGCGAAAAGGGGGACGAAGAACGCAATCGGCCCTGCCGAACCGCAGATCGGCATGGTGTAGTTGGCAGATTTCAAGCGCCTTGAGGAGCGCACCGAGCCCGTTGTGGATGCGTCCAGTGACCAACGTCTGGCCGGGATCCACGGCGACGACTACCGGGTGGCCAAATTCGCGTGCCACATCGATCGGGGCGATATCGGCGTACACGCCGTCGGCCAGCAGCATGTCGTTCCTGCGCACGGGAGGCGCGACGCCAGCCAGCGCCGCACTGGCGTGCAGCGCCTCGGTCGCGGATCCGCTTCGCAAGACGACGCGACGGCCTGACACAAGGTCGGTTGCGCAGACCGCCAGCGGGATTCGTCCATCATCAAGCTGCTGGCCCAGCGTGAGTCGATCGAGAATCGCGCGCGCGGGAGCCAGGAGACTCCCACCCGGACCCCAGCCGAAAAACATCTCTTTGACTGCTATCGCGAGCTTCAGCGGCTGCAGGAGCCGCTGACAGAGCGTTTGCACGCGCGCGGGCGAGACCGGCCTCGGGAACGCCGACGTCTCGAGCGACAGAAGCGCCTCGTACCAGTCCGGACGGAGGGCGTACGCGGCGCCCACGACGGCGCCCATCGAAACGCCGACCAGTGCGCTCGGCGGATGGCCCATCGATTCGAGTCCCCGCAGGACGCCGGCGTGCGAGAAGCCGCGGGCGCCCCCACCACCCAGGACGAGTGTGTAGGGACGCGTCGCGGGGTTCGTCGTAGTGGCCGCCCGTCTCGCCATCTCGGCCTAGTTCTTCACCAGCGTCTTGACATACTGCACGGCCGCCTCGATCTCAGCTGCCGTCAGTTTGTCCTTGAATCCCTTCATGTCGCGGCCCTTCCCGTTGGTCACGGCGTCGATCAGGTCCTGGTCCGTCTTCCCCTCGAGCGTGGCGCGCTTCGTGAAGTCCGCGATCTTCTCGTACTTCCGAAGCGACTCCTTCGTCGGAGCGCCGAACGAGCCGTGGCAGTCCTTGCAGTTTTCACGGTAGATCGCCCTGCCGTTCGGAGCCTGGCGGATGCTCGTCGGACGCAATGTCGGCCGTGCGACTCGAAGCGGAGCCAACGTCGGCGTCGTCGCCGCATTGAGTGCCGTTCCGGCGGCGGAGAGGATAACGACGGCAGCGACCAGTGTGCGTGTTGTCATGTGTACGGATTCCTCGATTTAAACTCACGGAGCGACTGGGGCACGCGGTTAGAACGCCACGTGCAGCTGCAACGTCATGCCTTGCCGACGCGGTTCGTCTGACTTCTGCGGCGAATCGACGAAGTACTCCAATCCGACGCGGAGGTACTGGGGCGCGCCAACAGGAAGAAGGCTGCCGATGACGGCGCGATGCATGCCATCGTCGGCTTCGTCGCGATTCGGGTCGACGAACTCGAACCGACCGTAGGTGGTCCAGTACGACTTTGGCTGGATGAATGCCCCACCGAGCCAGTAGCCGCCGCCGGATAGAGAACTCGACGAGAACTCAGATCCACCTCCAGTTGGCAGGCTGCTGTTGGATCCGAAGACGTAGCCACCCTGCACCTCGAAAGGACCGGCGAACTTGTTCGCCGAGATTCCATAGCGCGCATACCGGGACGAGAGATCAGGTACGGTCTCGCTGAGTCCCTTGACCCGGCCGAAATAGCCCACGGCCGCCAGTCCGCTCCCAGCATCGTCCCAGAGGAGCTGGTTGGTGAGCACGACGTCCTGCGTGGTGGCCGACGATCCGGACATCTCCTCGCCCGATCCAGGGGTAATGCTGTTCACCACCTGGACCGACATGCGATCGCGTCCGCCAGCTACGTAGAACGCTTCTGCGCCGGCGAGATCGCCGGTGAACCGGAAGGGAACGCCTTGGGCCACCGGAGTGCTCAGGGGCAGGGGTGCGAGGATGCCGGTGGGGCGGTCGAAACCCGCGACCGCGCCGCCGACGATCATGTGACCCTGCCCGGCGCGGAGACCCCAGAATCCATTCTCCTTCCCCCACACACCGACGAGTTGGCCCACCAGGTCGACCGCTCCGTCGGACGTGCGCTCAAACTCGAAAAAGCCGCCGTAGTTCGTGCCGAACGGACCGGCCGCATAGAGACTCGCGGACGAGACCGACGCCGAGTTGACGTCCGCCGACGTGCCTTGCGACTTCGCATAGCTGTACTCGAAGATTCCGCGCATGGCGATGTAGTTCTCGATCCTGCTCACCTCGACCTTCTCGCCGATGTCGTCGGGCATCCGGTAACCGGCCCACTTGAAGCGGAGCCCCGTACGGTTGAGACGTGGAACGGTGGGCAGGTGGCATCCCGAGCAATTCATATTGTAGCGCCGTGCCCAGGCGGGAATGGCGAGTGCGGATGAGGGCATCGCGGCCAGGACGGCGGCGGCGAGCGCGATTGTATTGAGCGTTCGCATCGTTAGACCTCCTTGTGGTGGGTTGCCAGTTCGGCGCCCCGAATGGAACGAGCATTGCACCCGACGAGACGCGATCATGGCCGCGCCCTCGATGCCGGTACGCGTGCGTCGGTCAGGTCGGGAAACGTGTCGTGGAATACGGGAGGAACCTCGTGACCCGGCAGGCCGCGCAGCGTGGAGAGGTAGCGCGCGACCTCCTCGATCTCCTGGTGTGACAGCACCGGCGGTCCGAATGGGGACATCTCGCTCTCATCGTGGAATCGAGTGGGGTTCTCAACGAACGAGTGCAGCCACTCCACCCCGTGCTTCGCTCCGATGTCGGTCAGTTCTGGCCCGTCAGACCCGCCCTCCTGGTTGCCCACGACGTGGCAACTTGAACAACGACTCCGAAAGAGCGCCCGTCCCGCCCGCTCGGTTGAGCTGAGCGCCCGTCCGGTTTCTGGCGCCACCTCGGGCTGGACATCGCGCACAGCCATGACCAGCAAGCTCGTCGTCGCGACCGTGACCACGGAGAAGGCGACCATCGCCGCTGGCCGGCGCCGCAGGTTGCGGCGGCTTCCGCGATCGAAGAACGGCAGGCCGATGAGCACGGCGACGAGCAGCAGCGGCACACCTACAGCGATCGTGCTTTCCATCGACCCCGGAAACAGCTTGAGCAATTGAAAGAACGGGAGGAAATACCATTCCGGTCTCGGCACGTACGCCGTGTCCGTGGGGTCCGCCGGGGGTTCGAGCGGGGCCCCGAAAGCGAGCGCTAGCAGCAGCAGCGCGAGCACGACCGCAAGCGATGTCGCGACGTCCTTCCCCACGACATCCGGCCAGAATCTCGCCCCGCCCTTCTTGCTCGCGCTGTAGGCGCGCTGGTAGTACGACTGATAGTCGGTGCCACTCGTCGACCGCGGGGCGCCGTCCTCCAGCATGGCGGGAGGCGCGGCGATGCCCTGACGAATCACCAGGCCGACGTGCAGGAGCACGACTGCACCGAGAAGCGCCGGCAGCCACAACACGTGGAATGCATAGAAGCGCGTGAGCGTTGCGGCGCCGAGCTGCGATCCGGCCTTGAGGAGCTTGGCAGCGAAGTCGCCAATGAGCGGCGCGGTACCAGCGATGTTTGTCCCAACCTGTGTGGCCCAGTATGCCCGCTGATCCCACGGCAACAGGTAACCGGTGAAGCCGAACGCCATCACGAGCAGCAACAACCCGACGCCGAGCAGCCAGTTGATCTCGCGCGGGAACTTGTATGCCCCCATCGAGAACACGCGCGTCATGTGGGCCAGCACGAGCACCACCATTGCCGACGCACCCCAGTGATGCATCGCGCGGAGGAGCGACCCTGCCACCACGCTATGCTGGATGTACTGCACGCTCTCGTACGCATGGTCCGGGGCAGGCGCGTAGTACGTCGCCAGCACGATGCCGGTGACCGCCTGCACGGCAAAGACAGTCAACGTCGCACTCCCCAGCGTATGCCACCAGTTGAGTCGTGATGGCACCTCCCGATCGAGCAGGGTCCGACGGATGCCCCGCCAATCAATGCGTCGATCGAGCCATCCCCGACTCGGGACAGTCGTCGTGAGGTCCGCGACCGGCGGGTCGTCATTCGGCGCGGTCATATCTCTGACTTCTCCGGGATGCCGGCTCGGTATGACTGGTAGATGATGTGGACTTCGCCGTTCTCCACTTTCACAGGGAGCGTGTCGAGTCCACGCGGTGGCGGGCCTGCGAGCACGGCGCCGGTCTTCTTCTCGAAGATCCCGTGATGGCAGGGACAGTGGAACTGATCCTTGTCCGCGTCGAACGCGTAACTGCAGCCCAGGTGAGGACACAAACCGCTGAATGCAGTGAACTGCTCACCGTCCTCCGTGTATAGCCAGACTGAGCGCAGCGCGCGCGTCGTGACCCAGGCGTCGGTGAGTGCCTCGACGAAATCCACCTTGTTCGGGACATCCGGCTCAAGCGTGTTGACGTCGTCCACGACCTTCCGCCATGCCTCGGGTGGTCGCCTCCGGATCGCCGGTGACGCAAACCCAAGCACTGCGGGTACGCCGGCGATGAGTGCGGCAAGAGTGGCGCCCACCGCACTGAGCCACGCGATGAAGCGCCGTCGAGTCTGGTAGGGGCCTCCGTCCGGGTTGCTCTCGTGATGGGACATGGAGCGGTTCAGTGGAGGAGCGGCCATGCCGATGCCTCCTCGCTAGGCGCGAGTATGTGGTGAGTGGCTTCGACGAGATACGGACTCGTGCCCTCCCGTACCGAGGGGTGGCAGACGAGTCGACCGGCGGGCATCGCCTGAACCGGTATCACCACGTGTGGCGAGTGGAAGGCACTCGCCGAGCGGTAGCCGAGCCAGACAGTGCGACATGACTACTCTCCGGAGCCTAAGCGCGGCGTGCTACCGGCGAATGACCTCCCGGTCCCGGTCGGGGCGCCACGATGATCGCAGTCCTTCACCTTTTCGCCGACGGCGATGTAGGTCGTTCGGAAGTACCGCTCCTCCATCACGGCAAGTCGCAGGTGCGTCGCGAGCGACTCCCACGGATGTCGGTGGCGGAGATCGAGCGTCACGCCGAACGGTCGCAAGAAAGGGACGAGGGAGCGCAGAACATGCTCCGGCCATTTCGGCGGAGCCTTGAAGTCGACGATCACGAACCGGCACCCGGGTGCAAGCGCCTCGGCGCCGTGACGGATCACGTCGTCGTAGTCGGGGGCGAGGGTTCGCGCGAACGTCGAGAGAATCCCGTTGACGTGGGGCGGGAACACGTACGCTCCGGCGGCGCCCTCGACGAGGTCGACGTTCGTCCAGCCGTTCCGATGAACACGCGAGCGCGCCTTCTCCAGCATCGCAGGGGTTAGGTCCACCCCGATGAGCCGCCCACTTGCTCCCATGGCTTGCTGGATGGCCGCAAAGTTGGCGCCCGTTCCACAGCCGATGTCGACCACCAAATCGCCGGGACGCAGCGCAAGCGCCTCGACTCCGCGCCGGCGGTATGCCCCGAGGCGGTACCCAACCAATGTGTAGGCATACGACGTTAGGTTATATCGCCGCGCGCGGTGAGCGTACACTCGGCGAATTCCTTCGACGGTCAACATGGCGCAAACGGGCGGAACTCAGGTGCGTCGGAGCATGCGTGACGAGAACGAACGGACGTGCCGCACGCGCGCGTCGGCGAAGGCCCGAGCTTCGGTTCCGGCACGCCCGCGCTCGCGACTCGACCGCTCTTGCCAGGCCTTCCGCTGATGTCGACGTGTGTCGACGCAACCATATTGGGCGCAGCTGGCTCGCCTGGCATCGAGATGTCGGGCACTCGTAGGTCCGTTGCCGTCGCGTGCGAGTGCCGGCGCGTCCCGGCGCGCGTCGTCCCAGTCACCCCACGAATGCGGGTGCGTCGCGTCACAGTGACACCCGCCGCAGGCGTAGCGCATTGGCAACGACCGACACCGAGCTGAAGCTCATGGCAGCGGCCGCGATGATTGGAGAGAGCAGGAGTCCAAAGGCGGGATACAGCACGCCGGCCGCGATGGGCACGCCCGCCGTGTTGTAGCCAAACGCGAACAGCAGGTTCTGGCGGATGTTTCGCATCGTCATCCGGCTCAGGCGACGTGCGCGGAGGATGCCGCGCAGGTCGCCCTTCACCAGCGTGACCGGCGCACTTTCCATCGCGACGTCGGTTCCGGTCCCCATCGCGATGCCCACGTGTGCCTGCGCGAGGGCTGGCGCGTCGTTGATCCCGTCGCCGGCCATCGCCACGAAGCGGCCTTCGGCTTGTAGTCGCTTGACGACGTCCACTTTCTGATCCGGCAGTACCTCGGCCACCACATCGTCGATGGACAACTTCGACGCGACGGCCCGCGCCGTGGCACGGCTGTCGCCGGTGAGCATCACGACTCGCACACCCTCATGGTGAAGGGCAGCGATCGCTTCCGGCGTACTGGACTTGATCGGGTCCGCGACGCCAATGATGCCGGCCACTGCGCCGTCCACGACGACGAACATCACCGTCTGGCCTTCGCTCCGGAGTACGTCGGCGCGCCCCGCAAGCCACCCGGCGTCGGCTCCTACCTCCTTAACCAGGAGTGCGTTTCCGAGTGCGACCCTACGGCCAGCCACGGTGCCGCGTACGCCCTTCCCGGTGACGCTCTGGAAGTCGTCGGTACTCGCCAGCGTCACGCCGCGCGCCTCGGCGCCCGCAACGATGGCGGCAGCCAGCGGGTGCTCGCTGCCCCGCTCAAGCGACGCTGCAAGGTGGAGCAGCGTCCCATCGTCGACGTCGCCGACCGATTCGACCGCCACTAGGCGAGGTTTGCCTTCGGTGAGCGTGCCGGTCTTGTCCACCACCAGGGTGTCGACCTTGCGCATGGTCTCGATGGCTTCGGCATTTTTGAACAACACGCCGACCGACGCAGCCTGCCCCGTCGCCACCATGATCGAGAGCGGCGTGGCAAGGCCGAGCGCGCACGGGCACGCGATGATGATCACCGCAATGCCGTTGATGAGCGCGTGCGTGAAGCGCGGCTCAGGGCCGATCCGGTTCCACACGACGAAGGTGATGATCGCGATGACCAGCACCGAGGGGACAAACCACGCAGAGACCAAGTCCGCAAGCTTCTGGATGGGAGCACGGCTCCGTTGCGCCGCGCCGACCATCTCGACGATGCGCGAGAGCAGCGTGTCGGCTCCGACCTTGTCCGCACGCATGACGAGTGAGCCGGTGCCGTTCACGGTGGAGCCGACGACGCGGTCCCCCGCGTGCTTCTCCACCGGGATCGGCTCGCCGGAGACCATGGATTCGTCGATCGAACTCGCGCCGTCGAGCACCACACCGTCCACCGGAACCTTCTCGCCCGGGCGTACGCGGAGCTGGTCACCCACGATCACGTGCTCGAGCGGGATGTCCTCCTCGCTTCCGTCGCCGTTGATGCGCCGGGCGGTCTTGGCCTGCATGCCGAGGAGCATGCGGATGGCGCTGCTCGTCTGGCTGCGCGCGCGGAGTTCAAGTACTTGCCCGAGCAGGATCAGCGTCACGATCACGCCTGCGGCTTCGAAATACACGCCTACCTCGCCGCCAGGGCCGCGGAGCGAGGGCGGGAAGAGGCCGGGTGCGAGCGCTGCCACGAGACTGTACCCGAACGCGACAGAAACGCCGAGCCCAATGAGCGTGAACATGTTCAGGCTCATGTTCCTGATCGAGTGCACGGCGCGCACGTAGAATGGCCATGCGGCCCAGGTGCACGTTGGCAGCGCGAGCGCGAGCTCGACCCATTTGCGCGTCTCGGGTGGAAGCACACGAGAGACCGGATCGCCGGGCAGGTACATGCCCATTGCAATCACGACCAATGGGATCGTGAAGATCGTGGCGAACCAGAAGCGCCGGGTCATGTCGCGCAGCTCAGGATTCTCCTCCTCCTCTGCGGTGGCCGTCCGCGGCTCGAGGGCCATGCCGCAGATGGGGCAGCTGCCAGGCTCGCTGCGCACGACTTGGGAGTGCATCGGGCACACCCACTCGGTGGCCGCGGCCGCAGGGACAGGCGGCGTCACCGGCTCGAGCGCCATGCCGCACTTGGGACACGCGCCTGGCGCTGGTCGTCGGACATCGGGATGCATCGGGCAGGTGTATTGCGTACTCGTCATGCAACGGTGTCTCCACACGTGAGGGCGATGGTTCCGAGGCCTGCGGCGCGCCGCGTTAGGCACTGCCGTGTGCCGTGCCACTCCCCGTCAGTTCCTCTGCCGGGGGACGAGTGGCGAGCGCGTCGCCAACGCACCTGGCGCGGCGTAGCCGGCGACGAGCCCGCGGGGCGTCGGCATCCTCGGTTCGACCGGCGTGACGGAGCCGGTGGCGGCGAGCGGTGCAATCGGCGCACGACGAACCAGTCCCATGGGTCAGGACGTCCTGAATGTGAAATACATGCCGAAGCTGCCGTCACTCGAACGCCATCCCTCGCCCATCATCCCGGGACCCCATTGCCCGTTCATCATGCCGGATCCGACGGACGTGCTCATCATCCCGCTCGACACCTGGCTACCGCCAATGCTGAGGCACGAGCCGAGATTCGCCCTGCTCCCATTGCGACCGGTGAGTTCGGGAGAGAGATGTATGACGTAGGTAGTGAGTGGCTTCAGCGGCGCGGCCGGCATGAACGTGAGTATGCTCCGGTTTGCGGACCACGTCGCCGTCCCGGCGACCTGCGCGCCACGGACCGAATTCTCGTGCACCACGACGCGGCTCTCCATACCGGTCATCATGGCGGCCGAGAACGTGATCGTCACTGGTTGCGAGGGATTCACCGCCATCGCGCCGGCCGACGGACTTACCGAGAGGACCGTCGGGCCAAGGCCGGAACTTGCGGGGCCGCCGACGGAGTTCGCGCTACTGCACGCGGAGAGCGCGAGCGCAGCGATGAGGATCCTGGTTCGAATCATTTGAGTGGTTCCTTCGCGGAGGTGCGCGTGTGGAGTAGTAGAAGGCCGTCGCGCTGGCACAGCCGCGCTGAATCGACGCGCGGACGCACCCGGATGCCCTAATGTGCGAGTGCAGGCCTCGTGCTTCCTTGACGCATGGCTATACGAGCGGATGATCATCGGCACTCGGCTGCGGCCATGCCGCGGCGAATCTTCGCCAGCTGCCCGCTCGCGGCACGAACATGGGAACGCGGTCTCGGTAGGCGAGGTACTCGTGGCCAAACTGCGCCCCGACTCGCCGCTCCTCGCTGCGCGCGAGAAGGGCGTATGCCGCAACGATCACTGGAAAGAGCGCGACCGAAAAGATGGTTGGCCAATGGACGATCCCTTCTCCGAAAAGCCCGAGGAAAAGGCCCGTGTACTGCGGATGCCGCACCAGCGCGTAGAGGCCGGTCTCGGCGAGACGATTCTCCCGACGCGCGCGATGTAGTTCGCGCCACCCTTGGATGAAGATTCCGATGCCAGTAAATGCCAGCGCATATCCGGCGAGCATCGAGATCATCATGCCGGTGTCGCCGACGCCAAGGAGCGATGACCAGAGGTTGGCATTGAGGGGCTGCCGATCCAGTCCGAAGAAGCGCGCCAGCAGGTAGATGGTGAGGGGAAAGCCGTACATCTCCGCGTAGAGCGCGATGATGAACGCCTGAACGACCCCAGCACCGGCCCACTCTCGCCATGTCCTCGGCGCCAGATAGCGATACAAAAACCACGAAGCGACCACGATCATGATCGCGGCCAGGCCCCAAGCATTGGAATGTGAAATTGGCGCGCTCATGACCCGTTCCTCCGGTGACAGCCACCGTCCGCGAAGTGCACGCCGCGTCTCGTAGCCGCCAGCGCCTCGGCCGCCGCGACCGTCGGGAGGCAGCCAGGCCGACGCAACTCGCGCTTCGCGACCGGCATTGAACAGTTGGTCTTACTCGCAGCTGCAAGAAGATTGCCCATCATTCGTCTCCGTACGCCATGGTGCGCCAAGAGGCGACGACTCGCACCACGTCGCTGCTATGCTTCGCGCCTTGGTCTCGTGCGACGACGGCCATCGATGACTTCGCACCGTCGCATGGATCAGCCTCGGACGCAACGTGGCTCGACATCCTGAATTCGTGCTGAAGATGCGCTGATGAAGCCAGTCTTCCGCCACGAGAGGAGCCACCGGCGCCGCAGACCTCTCTTCAGCGAGCGCTCAGCTTGCGTTCAGCATCGTCGCCAGAATTCGCGCGAGGAATGGACTGGTAGCGAAACCGGAGGTCGCATGCAGCTGCGAAAAGTCACCGCGATCGTGCGCTCAGCATTGATCGAGTCCATCGAGCAACAGCTCATCGCCATCGGCGTGCGGGGCATTACCGTCACGCGCGTGAAGGGATTCGGCGAGTACTCCGACTTTTACAGTCGGGACTGGATGTCGGAGCACATGCGCATCGAAATCTTCCTGAGCGCCGACCGCGTGCAGACGGTGTGTGAAACAATCATGTCTTCTGCGCGCACGGGAAGCCCAGGAGACGGGGTCCTCGCGGTTCTGCCTCTCGAGGAGCTCTACCGGATCCGCGACGGCGCACCGGCCACTTTGGCGGTGTCCGCCGACGTGTGACGACGGCGTTGCGGATCAAAGACTCCAACGGGTTTGGAGAGATGCAGACCGAACCGTGACGAATACGCGGAGGAATAGGGAGTGCAGTGGCTAATCGAGAATTGGGCGTTCGTAATCATTCTCGTCGCGTTCCTGTGGATGCACGTGGGGCATATGGGGCACGGCGGGCACGGCGGGCACGGCGGGCACGGCGGACACGGCGGACACGGCGGACACGGCGGACACCGCGGACACGGTGGTTGTGCGGCGCCGCGGAGCCGCGAGACCGCAACTCCCTCTAACTACGACGAGGGAAGTGAACAACCTTCAGAAAGCATCGGAATACGTCGTGGGCTCCAGCCCGGCGGAACTCGCGGGGGCGGAAGTGCTTGACATCAAGGTCGTCACCTGGTCGATGGGACTCTTCGCCACCGCGAGCTTCGTGCTCTGTGTCATCTACGGGCTTGTGACGCCGGAGACGATTCATATGCACCGCCTGCTCGAGACCGCCCTCCCGGCGTTCCGGTGGCTCTCGTGGCGGAGCGCTCTACTGGGCGCGGCCGAAAGCTTCCTGTGGGGCGCGTATGTCGGGCTGGTATTCACGCCGATTTACAATCGGGTGCTGCGTGTGCAGCGTCGCGCGTGAAGTTCGCCACTCGTCGTCTGCTACTCAGCGTGTCGGGAGCCGTCAGCGTCGCCGCAGCCGGTTCCGCGCCGCCGCGGGAGAGTGGTGGGAGTGATGGCGTGACCGCATTGCCAAACCACTCCGGCGACGACAGCACCGTGATGGCGCTTGTGCGTGAGACGATATCGCGCGAAGTGAGCGCCGCGAGCTCTGGTGGCCACATCATGTACCGGCGGACCTCGGACTCGCCGCAAGGCGCGGAGTCGCGCGACGTCATCGAGACTCGCGACTGGACCATCGGTCGCCTCGTCCAGCTCGATGGTACAGATCTGTCGCCGGAGCGGCAGCGCGAGGAAGTGGCCCGGCTGGAGGCGATTCGCAGCGATAGCGCCGCGCTGCGCAAGTTGGCTGCGAGCCTCTATCAGGACGAGGAACGCGTTCGGCGCATCATGGCATCGATGCCGAACGCGCTCCAATTCATCCGTGCAGGGTGGGAGCGAAGTGCGACCGGCCGCACCGGGATTCGCCTTGCCTTTCGCCCTCGCCCCGGATTTAGGCCACCGACGCGTGAGTCGATGCTGCTCACAGCCTTGGAGGGCACCATGGTCATTGACTCCGCTGCCCATCGCCTCACGAGTATCGACGCAACGCTCACGCGCGACGTCACGCTCGGCTGGGGTGTGTTCGGCCGGCTGAACCGAGGTGGCCACGCCGTCGTCCGACAGCAGAAGGTGACGGGCAATCGTTGGGCGATCACAACACTTCAATTGCGCATCGACGGAACGGCCTTCCTGATACGCCGGCTCAGGATCCGAACGAACGACACATCGTCAGGCTTTGTCCCGATGGACGACAATCTGTCGTTGGCAGAGGGCATCGCCCGTCTTCTCG
The DNA here is from genome assembly GCA_964637355.1 of uncultured Gemmatimonadaceae bacterium. Lineage (GTDB taxonomy): Bacteria > Gemmatimonadota > Gemmatimonadetes > Gemmatimonadales > Gemmatimonadaceae > SCN-70-22. The sequence continues at coordinate 31,697 of CAZWVG010000014.1, read as the reverse complement.
GGAGATAGCCCGGATGTGAGCCAGCAGGGGAGCTGCTTCGCACGCTGCCACCGCAAGGGCCGACGCAGCGCATTCGCTCAGCTCGCGGAATCCGTTCGCGATGTCGGTACGATGCCGTCGCTCTTGAAGCTCACTGTAAATGTCGTGCCTTCGTCAGGACGGCTGCGGACCGCGATCGTCGCGCCGTGCAAGTCGGCTATCCACCGGCCGATCGAAAGTCCGAGGCCCGTTCCGCCCGGGTCATGGACCCTCGCTCGTTGGGTACGAAAGAATCGGTCGAAGATCCGCGGGAGGTCGGCGGGCGCGATTCCGATACCAGCGTCGGCGACTTCCAACACCACTGCATCGGGGCGCTTCTCCACCGAGACGGTAATGCGACCACCAGACGGGGTATAGCGGATAGCATTGTCCACGAGGATCAGGACGAGCTGGCGAAGTCCGTCACGATCGCCCGAGACCGTGGACGGTGTCACTCGGCCCAGGACGAGCTGCTGTCCGCGCGTCAGATGACGCGCCTCACCCAGCACGTCCATCACGATCCGGTCGAGTTCGAGCGGCTTGCACGTCAGCGACATCCCCGCGTCTGCGCGCGCCAGCGCCAACAGGTCTTTGACGAGTCTTGCCATGCGCGACGCTTCGGAAGACGCGTCCGCCAATGCTGCGGCGCGAACGTCCGCGTCGCGCTGGCGTGGGTCGCAGGCGATGTCGAGGCTCCCCTGAATGGCTGTGAGCGGAGCACGGAGTTCGTGCGACGCGTCGGCGACGAAACTTGCTTGGGCGTTGTAGGCTGATTCGAGGCTCGTCAGCATCACGTTGAACGCCGCACCCATGCGCCCGATCTCGTCGTGCTGACTGTCTTGGGGGAATCGATGCGCGAAGGTACGGGTGCGCGCGATGTCGGTCGCAGCTTTCGACAGCGCCGCGATCGGGCTCAGTGCGCGCCCCGCGATCAGCCATCCGACCACGACCGCAATGCCAGCTCCCGCTAGTGACATCGCGAGCATGAACCATCCGAAGCGAGCGACCGCATTGTCGACGCGCGTCAAAGGCAGAAGAACTGTCAGGTAGCCGGGCGGATGGGCGAGCGGCGTCACGAAGGCACGCCATCGTGCCGAATCCCGGAGCGTGACGAAGGAGCCGCGAACGACGCCCGGATTGTGCACGTCCGTGCGTAGACGATCGCTCGACACGAGCCACGTCTGGTCCGCCCTCATGATATTCAGCGAACGGACGTCAGGAATTCTCGCGGAGCCGGCGCCGGACGATACCAGTTCGCCCGTTGAATCGTAGAGCCGCGTGGCAGCACCGAGTTGGACCGATGCGTCAAGGACGCGTTGTCGCAGCGTCTCGGTGGCCGCGGAGCCGAGCTCATTCGCCACGTGCTTCGCGGTGCTCGCGAGCATCGCGTCAAGCTCTTCTTCCTGGGACGTGCGAAAGATGTGGAAACTGTACGCGCACACCAAGGCAACGACCGCGGCAGCCAAGGCGCCGTACCAGAGCGCCAGCCGCCAGCGAATCGTCACGACGACTCGGCTCGCAGGACGTAGCCGACTCCGCGAAATGTATGGATCAGGCGCGAGGCGCCGTGCTGTTCGAGTTTCTGTCTGAGCTGCTTGACATACACCTCGAGCACATTCGAGCTCCCCTCCATGGAGTACCCCCACACGCGGTTCATGAGAAAATGCTTCGGCAGCACCCGCCGAGGGTGCATGAGGAACTGTCGCAGCACTTCGTATTCCGTAGATGTCAGCACGATCTCATGGTCACCGCGAGCGGCAAGCCTGGTGCCCGTATCGAGCGACAGATCGTCGAATCGCAGCACCTCCGGGTGATCCATGGCAGACCGGCGCAGCAGGGCCTTGACTCGCGCTGCAAGGACCGGAAGCGAGAACGGCTTGATCAGGTAATCGTCCGCACCCCCTTCGAGTCCCTTGACCTGATCCGTCGGCGCGTCCAGCGCCGTGAGCATCATGATCGGCAGTGTCTCGAACGAATTGCGAAGGCGACGAAGGACTTCGTACCCGTTAATTCCCGGCAACATCACGTCGACGATCGCGACGTCGGGCGAGTGATCGCGCGCGATCGTCAGCCCCTCCGGTCCCGATCCCGCCACGTCGACCGCATATCCCTCGAGCCCGAGTCCTCGGCGGACGATTCCAGACACTTTGGGATCGTCGTCGATCACGAGCACTCGGGGCATTGGATCCTCCGTTGCACGAATTGGGAGTCAGTGCGATCGAGTCGACCGCAATCCGCGTTCTCCGAACCTAGTGCACGGCGAAACCGTCGGGCGAGGGGGATTACATATCAGAGGGGTAGGTAGTTACCCGACACGAACACTGTACATTGGATGGCTTGAGACCGTGTCGCCGTAAGGCCGACGTAACCTGACTCATCGCACACCAAACGTCAGCGTCGCCCACTTCGAGCGATAGTCAAGGCTGGGATCGTCCGTGACGCGCGTCATCTGGATGAACTTTACGTACCAGCTCCCCGCCTCGGTGAGTGTCACCGTGGCTACACCGTCTGCGTCGGTGCGCGTCGTCGTTTGTGCAATGCGGCGACCGTCGGCGGTGGCACCTCCAGCGAGAACCGTCTGATTGGCGGCCGGTTTGCCGTCGACGAGGGCGCGCACACGAAGGCTACCGCCTGCTCGAAGTTCGTACGGATTCTGGAGCGGGACGAGCTCGGCCGGATGGCCCAAGACTGTGGCGTACGATTCAGTATGCGCGTCGCCCACCTGGACGATCGCCTTGACGTTCTTGGCGTAGCGCTCACGCGCCGGTTTGCCGGCTTCCCCTGCGTTCCGCCGCGCTTCGGCCACATCGGGAATGCCGTCTTCCTTTAGGTACTGATTGAACTGCTCGGCAGTGAGGGCCAAGTCACGCGGCGCTACCGAGGCACCGACCACCCAGGTTCCGGCATCGCCACCCGACCACGAGAGCTCGGCCGAGTCGCCATGTACGCGCCAAGCCGAGGCGTCGAGGCGCAGCGATCCCAACGGGCCGACGATTCGGAGATCCGTGAGACGTTTGAACTCGAGCGACGATTCGCTCTGCTCAAAGGTGCCGTTGAGCACGTCGATACGAGCGCGGGTGTGAGGCGCGATGAAGTACGAGCGCGCTCGCAAAAACAGGTCGTGGGCGGAGGCCACGCTTGCGGCCACAACGACGAGGGCGAGAGCCATCACAGTGGAACGACGCATCATGGACATCAGTGAGGTCGGGTTGGAGGACAGATGGCAATCGAGGCGGGGTGCGACCGAGCCGGGAGAAGCACGATCCGGATCGTGTGATCATCGCTCCGTCATCTGGTTCATCCCGTGCGGCGCGCCCGCGACGACCAGTGAAACGCGGAAATGCGCCATCCCTCTGGCGTGCGGACGACGACCGCGAGCTCGGCGCCCTGTGCGTTGATCGCACGACCGTTGGACTCTCCCGTCGTCACGCTGGTGGACACGATCCATGCGACGTCGCCACGAACGGCAACACTCAGGATCGTCCGGTCGGACTTGGTGGCGCGCGCAAAGCTCATGTCGCCAGGAAGATGGTGTGCGCGATAGTGCACAAGATCCTCCACTCCACCAGACTCGATGATCTGCACGGAGGGTGAGAGCTGGGCGAGCGCACCGCTGCTGTCCCCGCCGGCGAGGGCAGCGTGAAACCTTCTGACAGCGCCAACCGCGTCGGCGGAGTCGGAACGTAGCGATTCTGTATCCTCGAACTGCGCCGAGAGGTCCCCGTCGTCGCCGGCCGGCTGACCGCTGACGCCGAACACGAGCGTGGCGAAGCCCACCTCCCAGTGCTCGGACATCCCCGGCATCGCTGCGGCGTAGAGGGTGCGCACATTCCACCATCCCGCCTCGGATACGTTGATTACGGCGATGCCGTCGGATCCGGTTTCCACTACTTGATCCGCGTTTGAAGGAGCAGGCAGGGCGGCGGGATCTTGCGACACTGCCGACGGTGCCCCCCATCCGGCGCGAAGCGCTACATGGGGTACAGGCTTGCCGTGAAACAGCAACCGCATGCGCACCGACGCGCCAGGTCTGAGGCGCGCCGGGTCGTCGAGCGGAATAAGTTCGAGCGCATGGCCGACGGGCCGGTCGAACGCCCGCGGGCCGTTGCTACCGACTTCGACGAGTGTCTTGGCGAACTTCGCCGACGATTGCACGATGCTGTCGGCCTTCGGGAAGCGACCTTCCCGCTCGTACCGCGCGGAGAGCTCGGGCGCACCCTCAAGTTCGAGGTATCGCTGCAGTCGCGCTGGCGTCGTGCGTGCGTCGCGCGGGGCGAGCGCGACGGCCACAACATATTGCCCGTCTGCAGATGGTTTGTGTCGAAGCCGCAACGAGCGTTCGCTCACAACCAGGTCGGTGATCTTCTCGTCGATGGATCGACCCACGACACGCGCCTCTGCGAGCTGCGCCGGTTGGGTCGCGCCGCTGCTCGTCGGAAACTTCGTCCCGGACTGTCCAAGCACCTCCACGCGCGCCCCGCGGGCGAAAGCGAAGGCGTTAGGCACGAGCCAGAAATCGTGAGCCGCAAGCGTCGCAGTTGACACGGCAGTGAGCACAATCGCGGTGAACAACATGCACGCAGCGTGGCGCCGGCCTGTCGAAGCTCTCATCAGTGGGACTCCCGTTGTTGGTGACGTGACGAACGAAGCAATGCGGTTCCGGCGGCGAAACACGCCAGGATGAGCAGGACAGCCGCGCTGGTCACTGATGCGCTGCGAGCCCGAGCCAACGACACCGGCGCTGCCGTCGGCATCGGCATCGACATCTCGCCATGCTCCATGCCCGGCATCGCATGGTTTATGGGCTTATGCGGCGGCGGCGCACCGCCCGGAACGTTTGCCTCCACGACCACGTCCAAGGCAGCGGCTTCGTCGCCATCGAGCGCCTCGGCGATCAAGCGATATCGCCCCGATGTGAGCGTTGACGGTACAAGCACCACGCGACGAAAGGCGCCAACCGAATCGGTACGCACGTCGACAAGGGCGTGGCGGCCGCTCGCTCCAACGAGCACGAGCGTCACTTCGTCGCGTGGCGAGAACTTCGCGCCGGTCACCGGGATCGAGTCGCCAGCGGCGAAGGTGCGAGACGCGAGCCTGAGCGTTCCCTTGTCGTGCGCGCGGGCAGGCATCGCGGAAGCGCCAACGAGTACCACCGCGAGCATCGCAGTCCGTGTCACGCGCCGCCGCGCGCTGCCCAAACCGCTGTTGAGGATGTGAGATCGCATTCGATCAGCCTCCCATGTCCATGCCGAGGTGACTTTGTCCTGGCGCCAGCGCCGCGTAGGCGATGGCGACGATCATCAGGACGAACAAGACCGTGCCGACGACTCGGGTGACCCTTGACGCCAAACCGTCGCGCCGGTCGCTCACGGGGACTAGTGCTAGAAAGCCGAAGAGTAGCCCGGGCGCGATGAGCATACCGGTCATGCCAAACAGGTTTTCTGCGGCGTAAATCCACAGGAACGGCCACATCGGCTTCGTGACTTCGAATCCCTCTTGACCAGCGGCGAGGAGCTCCGGTGGCCACACGAGTGCGGCGGCGACGACGATCCCAACGAGAAGGAGGCTGACCGCGCCGATGCGACGCAGATGCGACGCAAACGGCGCCCGCTCTGAGCCCGTCGCGCTCACGCCGAGGTGCCGAATGAGCCACAGGTGCAACGCGAGCAGCGCAATGAGCGCCAGCGGGAGCGCCGACACATGAAGCGCATAGAGCCGGCTCAGTAACGCGGTCGACGGCGTGAAATCCGCGCGCAGGGGGGCGCCCAGCGGGCCTGCGAGCTTGGCGCCAGCCGTCGCATGTGCGAGCGCTTCGACCGCCCCCTGGTCGCCGAGCAGCACAGTGCCGGTGAAGGCAAGGCCGAAGAGGAGCGCGAGCAGCACAACGCCGCTCCACCACAGACCTTCGCGAGGATTCCGGAAGCCGCGGCGCCAGAACACCGCTGCCAGATGCAAGATTACGAAGACGAGGGCAGCGGAAGCGGCCCAGACGTGCACACCGCTCGCGAGCGCAGCGATCGCCGACTTCTCGAGCATGTATCGCACCGACGCGTACGCACCCAGCGGTGTGGGGTCGTAGAACTGCGCCAGCACGACGCCCGACAGCGCGAGAACAACCAGCGCGGCGAGCGTGAGCGCTCCCAGCATGAAGTCGAGTCGATTGGCACGCGCCGGAACATCGTAGTCGAGTCCCCCCACGCCCAGCCGATCGCCCAGGCCGCCCACCAAGGGTGAAGTCACACCAGCCATTGAAGATGGTCCTCCCATGTGCGAGTGAGGGTATCGATGCGATTCAGAACCACAGTCGAAGCCCGGCCACGAGCGATGCGCGGGATGTCTGCTCGCCTGCCGCGCGCGCCAGCGACTTTGTCTCCCCCAGGCTGCGACTCCAACGAAGCCCTGCATACGGCGTGAACTCGCGGCGCAGCTGGTAGCCCAGACGAAGCCCCAGAGTTACGTCATTCAGCCCGGACCCGACGCCGAACGCTCGGACTTCCTGTACGGCCGCGCGCAAATCGAGCCTCGGCTGCAGCGTGAGGCGCTGCGTAATGAATGCGTCGTAGGACGCGGTCAGCTCGCCGGAGACGTCGCCTCGATCACTCACATAGAGGGACGGCTCGAGCTCGAACCAGAACGGTGCGATCCCTTCCAACGCCACGACGGCGCTCGTTCGCGTTCGGGTAACTCCTCCGCCGGTCCGCATCTCGATCTGGGCACCGACTTGTGCATCCCAGAACGGCGAGATGAGTCGTCCATAGAGCAGCTGCAACTCCGATTCGCCGCCCCCCCCACGCGTGGAGTGCGCGCCGCTGGACTTGATCCAGATACGCGAGACGTCCCCGCCGATCCATGAAATGAGATCCCACGCCACCGGATGTTCTCTCGAAATGGCGCGCTGCTCGAGCTGATCGAAAAGCACGAACGAATGAATTGCGCGGTCGTTCACTTGCGCCGCGACTGGGCGCGGCGTGCCGAGAAACGTTAGGCCCACCGCGAGGAGCAACGCGGAGCAGCGAGACACGCCCTTACCGACGCCTTCCGTCGCAGTCTCAGCCATGCGCGGGTACCTCCACCACGCGAAACATACCCGTCTCCATGTGATACAGGATGTGGCAATGGAACGCCCACTTCCCCGGCTCGTCCGGCTCCACCAGGACGGAGACGCGTTCAGCTGGTTTGACATTGACGGTATGCTTCCGAGGCTGTCGTTCTCCCGCCCCATTCTCGAGCACCATCCACATGCCGTGGAGATGGATGGGATGTTCCATCATGGTGTCGTTCACGAGCGTGATTCGAACGCGCTCGCGCAGTCCAATGGGAATCGGGTCGCGAGCGTCGGAGTACTTGCGACCGTCGAACGACCACATGTACCGCTCCATGTTGCCCGTCAGGTGGAGTTCCAGGTCACGCTCGGCGTCTCGCTCATCGAACGTCGGCGCGACGCTCCGAAGGTCGCTGTACGCGAGAACGCGCCACCCGTCGGCGCCAAGTCCGATCCCTGGATCGTCCAGACGCGGAGAGGTAACCTGCGGCACCATCGAATTTCCTGGTCCATGCCCATCGGGACCGTGCCGTACTTCGCCCGAAGGCGCACCCGCTTTCCCGTGCCCGGCGTGCTCCATACCGGGCATCTCGGCCATTCCTTTCATGCCGCTCATTCCCGGCATCGCCGAGCCCCCCATTGCCATACCCATGTCCATCATGGACCGCCTGCGCCGAGGGCGCCGCTCCGGCACGTCGGGCACGAGACCGTCGCGGGGCGAGAGCACACCCAACGTATAGCCGCTGCGGTCGAGCGTTTCCGCGAAGACTGCGTAGGCTCGATCCTCCTTCGGCTGAACAATGACGTCGTAAGTCTCGGCGATCGCGACCCGAATTTCGTCCACAGTAACGGGTTCGACCGGCTGACCGTCGGCCTGCACAACCGTCATCGGCAGACCAGGAATGCGCACGTCGAAGAACGTGGCCGCGCCGCTGTTGATGAACCGCAGGCGAACTCGCTCGCCCGCGTTGAAGCGGCCACTCCAGGGCGCATCGGGCGAACGACCGTTCACGAGATAGTGCAGAGTCGCACTCGTAACGTCGGCGAGATCCGTCGGATCCATGCGCATGCGTCCCCACGACAGGCGATCTTTGAGCGAACCGTCATGCCCGCCGAACAAGCTGACCAGCGTCTGCCGCTGGTAGTTGTAGTAGCCGCCCATCTTCTTGAGATGCGACATCACGGAATCCGGATCTTCAAACGTCCAGTCGGAGAGCTGCACGACGTAGTCCCGGTCCGCGGCCACCTCTTCGCCCTTCGCCGGCTCGATCACAATCGCTCCGTAGTGCCCAAGCTGCTCCTGCATCCCCGAGTGGCTGTGATACCAGTATGTCCCCGCCTGCCGGATCGGAAATCGATACTCGAACGTTTCCCCAGCTGGGATCCCAGGAAAGGTCACCAGCGGTACCCCATCCATCGCGTTCGGAAGGATGATTCCGTGCCAGTGAATGGAGGTGGGTTCGTGAAGGGCATTCGTCACGCGGATCACTGCCTCGTCGCCCTCACGCAGGCGAATCGTTGGACCCGGTACGGACCCGTTGATCGCGACGGCTTCGGCACGCCGACCGGCGACAACAATTGGAGTACGCGCGATTGTCAGGTCGACAGGTGCAACGTGACGCTGCGTGCGTTCGTAGTGGCGCGTCGCCGGCGCAAACATCGAAAGCTTGTCGCCAGGGAGGACCCCAATGGCTCCCAGGCTCAAGGTCGAAGCGCGAACGAATTCCCTGCGCGTTATGCGATGCGGTACACGACTCACTACGTCTCGTCCTGATGAGCGGTTCATCCGATTATATGTGATCGGAGCCGCCGGCCGGCGGTTCACCGGTTTAAGTTTTCTTTAGGGTGATGGTGTATGCGCATTCTGCTGGTCGAGGACGAGGCTCGCGTGGCAGAGTTCATCCAGCGAGGCCTAACGGAAGAAGGTTGGCTCGTCGAGAGCGTTCGCGACGCACGGAGCGCACTCGCGGCCGTTCACCACCGCACGTACGATGTGATACTTCTCGATGTCGGGCTTCCCGATCAGGACGGATTCTCGGTTGCGGCGACACTGCGGGCCGAGGGAAACGACGTGCCAGTGTTGATGCTGACCGCGCGCGCCAGCTCAGCGGACGTCGTTTACGGGCTGAACCAGGGAGCCGACGACTACCTACCAAAGCCGTTTGATTTCGATGTGCTCGTGGCGCGCGTTCGCGCGCTCGGGCGCCGCGCGACAGGTAGCGTGACTGCGTCCGTACGCGTTGCAGACATAGAACTGGATCCTGTTGGGCACACCGTTGTTCGCGCCGGAGACCCTGTACGGCTGACGCCCATCGAGTATCGACTGCTCGAGCAGCTCGTGCGCGCGACGGGCGCGACCGTAAGCCGCGCCGAGCTTCTCGAGCGCGTATGGGGCATGACATTCGATCCGGGTACGCCATTGATCGACGTCCATATCGCCAACCTTCGCCGCAAGCTGGAAGCGCGCGGCCGCCCGCGTGTTATCGTCGCGGTAAAGGGCATCGGCTTTCGCCTCGCAGCCGAGGATTCCTGATGTCGCGGTCGCGCTCGTTTCGATCGCGCCTGGCTCGACGATTCTGCTGGACACTCGGGATTTCGGCGGCTCTCGTATGCGTAGGCGCGTACGCGCTGCTCCGGATCGCACTGTACGAGCGCCTGGATGGCCTGGTGCTTCGTCTGGCCACGATCGAGGCCGCGGCGACCGCAGATTCTCCTGACGAGTCAGTGCACTTCCACGACGCGGTCTTTGCCATGGGGCCCGGGGCCTCGGACCACGTCCTCGCGCGGTATGCCGAAGTCTGGACGGTCGCGGGCGAGTCCGTCGTACAGACGCGCAACCTAGGGACACGGCACTTGTCCCTGCCTAACGACGTTCGACTCCGCGTCATCACGTCCGATCAACCGCAGCTGTTCTCGCTTACGTTCGAGGGGCAGGGGTATCGTTCGGTACTGTATCCGCTCGGCCTTGTCGGCCCGAAGCACCAAGCGCACCTGCTGCAAGTCGCGATTTCGACCGTGGAAACCACGGAGACGCTGGCCCACGCCGCGCGCCTCCTGTCGGTGCTCGCGATGGCCGGATTTGCGGTTGGCGCGCTCTTGGGTTGGTTTCTCGCGGGATACGCGGTGCGGCCGGTGCTGGACATTATCCGCGAAGCGGAGCAGATGGATGCGGCGGGGCGAGGGCACCGCATTGCGGTGGAGACTAACACGAGCGAGCTGCAACGGCTCATCGCCGTGCTGAATAGCATGCTGTGGCGCATCGATCGTGTGCTCGAGGGACAGCGCCAGTTCCTGGCCGACGCAGGGCACGCGATCAAGACGCCGCTCACGATCCTACGCGGGGACATCGACGTCGCCCTACGCAAGGAACGCACGCCCGACGACTACCGCCGCGTGCTAGGCCAATCCCTCGAAGATCTTCGTGCGACCTCGACCCTCGCGGAGGATCTGATCACTCTCGCGCGAACCGACGCCGAGCCGAAGGCGAATCCTGATGCAATCGCGGATGTCGGCGCGGTGATCGACTCCGTACACCATCGCTACGAGGCAGCGGCAGCGCGCGCCGGGGCGCGCCTGATTGCCGAACGTCCGCCCGCACGATTGTTCGCGCGCGTCGACACGGAGCAGTTGGAGCGCGCACTTGGCAACGTCGTAGATAACGCGGTGAAGTACTCGAGCGCGACGCGCATCATCCTTACAGCCGCGACCATACCGGAGAGGACGGTGTCGATCGCGGTCAGCGACGACGGTGTCGGCATCCCCCCGTTGGAACAGGTGCAAATATTCGAGCGGTTCTTCCGCGGCGCCGTTGCTCGCGAGCAGACCGGCACCGGACTGGGGCTTCCCATCGCGCGCGGTCTCCTGGAGTCCGCGGGCGGCTCGATCTCGCTCAACTCGTCCATCGGAGCTGGTGCCGTCTTTCGGTTTCTGCTGCCTGCCGCGGACGACGATAAAGCTGCAATTCTGTGATCGCGCGGCTGAATTGACGCGACTCGTTGCGTCTTGACGGTTTCGTGCGGATCCAGCGCGAGAGGCGCGTAGCCCGCTGAACCGAGATCGATTGTCCTTCACTGAGCGGGCGGTTGGCTCATCCTATTTGCGGCGAGACGAGTAGAAAGCAGAAAAAGTCGATAGTCGTCGTCAGTGACTGAGACGCTGCCTCATACGCTCGAGCGAGCGCTGCATCCGCAGCGAGACAACGCGTCGCCGAGTATTCGCAGGAAGGCATCTGGCGCGCACCACCGTACGCGAGGCCGCTGTCGATGGCGATATCGAGCGACAGCATCTCGAGGCTCTCGGCTGCAGTGAGCACTGTTCCGAATTAGGCTCCGGTCGCACACTCACGGTTGACCGCTGTTGCGGCGACAAGTACGCGCGCCCACGCCGCGACTGTGAAGACCAATGCGCTAATGCCATCGATCAGCATTCGCGTGTGCCAGGTGGTGCGTTGCGACAGCGCTCGGCGCGAGTCGGTTCTGCCGGTCGCGGATCGCGGCCACCTCGCAAGTGAAAGCGTTGCAGCGCGTGCGACGCCTCGCGTCGAACGATCGAATCCGGATCTGCAAGTGCGCTACGGAGGGCCGAATCCGCGCGTGATCCTTTCGGACGCATGGCGCCGAGGGCGACGACCGCGGCCGTGCGTACCTCAACCGTTTCATCCATCAAGGCTGTGGCGACAGCGTCTATCGACGCCGCTGGACTTGAACCCGATGGCCCGACGCGGGCGATGGCGTACGCTGCGGCCGTGCGGACGGTCACGCTCGAGTCATTGAGCATCTGAAGAGCGACATCCAGCGTGGTGTCAGCCGGCGGCGCGGCAGCGACATACCCTTCGAGCACTCGGACGCGCACGCTCGGATCTGGATCGTGGGCCAACTCGGCGAGCGCGTGGACTAGAGATTGGGAACGTCCGGCCGGCGCGCCGAGCCGCGACACTGCGTCGAGGGCGCGCATTCGAACATCCGCGTCCGGATCGCGCAGCGCCACAGCGAAGGCAGCTGCGAGCGCGGGCCCCGCGCGCGTTGCTTCTCGCGGCGGCAGCGTGCGTGCCATGCTGCCTAGAAGTTGCACGGCAACACCCCGAACAAGCACATGCGCTGAGTCGGCCGCGGCATCGACGAGCAAGGGGATTGCCTCAGCGGCGGACACTCCGGGCGTTGCAAGGGCGTCCCCGGCGGCGAGCCGGACAACGTCCATGCTGTCCGCGAGCGCGTGAACCAGTGCGTCGATAACGCGCGGATCTCCGGGATCGATGGCCAGGATTCGACCGAGCGCCTCCGCCGCGTCGGTGCGCGCACGTGAGCTCGTGTCGTCAAGCTGCGCGATCCACGCGCGGGTTGAACGGCCGCCATATCCCAGGTCGGCGCGGCATGCCAAAAGCGCAATCAAGACCGCGATGTAGGCGCCGCGTCGGCGGAGGGCGCGCGAGCACGTGAGGGCGCGAGACGACCTACGTGCAACGAGCGGGGCCGACACACTGCTCCCACGCAGGATGCGGCGTTTACAGAGCGCGACGAGGGCGCACGTGTAGCGCGGCGCGTTAGGCGCGTCGTGCAACGGTCGGTCCTCGGTACGACAGCAGGCGGAGCGCATTTGCGATGACGACGAGCGTGCTCCCCTCGTGGGCTATGACTGCGGGCCCGATACCGACGAGGCCCGTCACGGACGCCACGATCAGCAACCCTATCACGCCGAGCGACACGACGAGATTCTGACGGATGACTCGTCGCGTCTGCCGGCTGAGCCCCATGGCGAAGGGCAGGCGCCCCAGATCGTCGCCCATGAGTGCCACGTCTGCCGTTTCGAGCGCCGCGGCGGTCCCTGCCCCACCCATGGCGATGCCGACCGTCGCGTTTGCGAGCGCGGGGGCGTCGTTCACGCCATCGCCGACCATAGCGATGGCCCCGCGCGCGGCGAGCTCGCGGATCGCCGTCACTTTATCTTCCGGCAGCAGGCCGGCGCGGAAATCGTCGATGCCCACCCGCTGGGCGACGGCGCGCGCTACCCCCGCGTTGTCACCGGTGAGCATCACGAGCTGGCGCACGCCGGCCACGCGAAGCTCCTGCAATGTGCGTTGCACCTGCTCCCGCGGCTCGTCGGCCACGCCAATCACGCCAAGGAACTTCACACCGCGCGGAGTCGTGCGTGCGACGACAAGCACGGTGCGGCCTCGCTCCTCGAGACGGAGCACTTCCAGCCAGACGTCGGCCGGGATACCCGGCGGCGGGCCCGCGGAATCGGTGGACGCCTCTGGAACGACGGGCGACGGCGACGACGACTCCGACTCGAACATGCGCAACCGCCCGATGGCGATGTTGTCGGTCCCAACGCGCGCCCGTATGCCCTGCCCGGTGACCGATTCCACATCGGATGCCTCGGGGACAACGACGCCGGCCTTGGCGGCCGCGGTAAGCACTGCCTTGGCGATGGGATGCTGCGACCGTCGCTCGACCGCAGCAGCCAAGGCGAGCAACGCGTCGTGTCCGACTCCATCCATAGGCCGCACGTCGGTCAGGCTCGGCTCCCCGCGCGTGATCGTCCCAGTCTTGTCTAGGGCGAGCACGCTAATGGTGCCTAGCGTCTCGAGGTGCGCCCCACCCTTGATCAGCACCCCATTGCGCGCAGCCTGCGCGATCCCCGTGAGCACTGCGGCAGGCGTGCCAAGCGCCAACGCACATGGAGACGCCGCCACCAGCAGGGTCATCGCGCGATAGAACGCGTCGCGCCACTCCCAGACGCCGAGCACAGGCGGCACGACGATGAGCAGGACCGTCGTCAGGAGCACGAGCGGCACGAACACGCGTTCGAAGCGCTCGGTGAACTGCTGCGTAGGCGCCTTCTGCGTCTGCGCGTCCGCTACAAGCGCGATCACGCGGTCGAGCGTCCGGTCCCCGATGGCGGTCGTCACGGCAATGACGAGCGCGCCCTCGCCGTTCACCGATCCGGCATAGACCGGCGCGCCGACGTCCTTTTCCACCGGCACGCTCTCGCCCGTGATCGGCGCCTGGTTCACCGCCGATTGCCCCTCGACGACCGTGCCGTCCACTGACAGCCGCTCGGCGGGCTTTACGAGAACGTGATCACCGGGCCGCACCTGCGCGATGGGCACGACCTCCTCGCGTCGCGTGCCTCCCTCGTTACGCAGGACGATAGCGCGCGTGGGGGCCAGTTCGGCGAGCGCCTTGATCGCGTTCCGCGCCCGGCCCAACGCGTAGTGCTCCAGGGCGTGGCCGAGGCTGAAGAGGAAGAGCAGCAGCGCCCCTTCCGCCCACTGGCCGAGGCCCGCGGCGCCGGTCGCGGCGACCACCATCAGCAGGTCGATGTTGAAGCGGAGTCGCCCCTTGCGCAGCTCCTTGAGGAAGTGCCCGACATTGTCGCGCGCGCCGAATACGTACGACGCGACGAAGACGGCGATGGGAAGCGGCCCCATACCCTGCGTCCGTTCGACCCAGTAGCCGACGGCAAGCAAGAGGCCCGCGGCCAGGCTCCACGCGAGTTCGCGATGCCGGCGGTACCACGGCGCGTGGGGCGCCTCCGTCGCGCCGGTCGTCTCGGCGGCGGTCTCGTTGACTTCGGTCGCCAAGGACGGGGTGATTCCGACGAGGTCATCGAACGCCCGTTCGATGGTGGACGGCTCGATCTGCTGGCGGTCGAATTCGACGCGCGCAAGCTGGCTCGCGATGTTGACCGCCGCCGCCGTCACACCTGGCAGCGCCTGTAGCCCCTCCTCCATCCGCCGTCCGTCGTCTTCGCTGCCAACATGCCGAAAGGACAACACGACATGCCCGAACCGTTGAGTCACAGCTGCGCCAGCCGCGTGCGCGAGTTCGGTGACCCGCGCGAGGGACAACCGGGCCGGGTCATAATGCAGGCAGAGTTGCGGCCCGGAAACCGTCACGGGCGCGCCCCGCTCGCGTTCTCCAGGCCGTGCAACGTGGACATGCACGACGCCAGGCCGCGTGGCGAGGGCGTCGACCAAACGCGCGAGGCAGGCATCCTGCATGTCGGCGACCTCCGGCAGCACGACCGGGATGTCGAGGCGGGTGATCTCGGTATCCCGGCTCATACGGCGCCCGCGCCTCGTTCGCCCGTCGCAATTCGAGTCGCCCCGAGAAGCGAAGCGACATACACTTTACCGTCGCCGCGGCGTCCGGTGTGCGCCGCCTCCTGCACGACGTGCACGACGGCGTCCACGAGCGTCTCCGAAACCATGATCTCGATCCGCACGACGGGCGCGCTCCCGTAGACCACTTCGGCGTCCGCGGCATTCGGGCGATGACCGCGGCCGAACCCGCGCCCCTCCACCACCGTCACACCCGTCAGCCCGGGGAGGGGGCGCAGGGCGTCGAGCACGCGCGCCTCGGCCTCGGGACGGAGGTACGCCACCACCTGGTACAGGCGCAGTTCGTCGGGGGCGTTCATGTGGGCCAAGCGAGCGGTCATCGGGGTGCCTCCGAAGGAATCACAGATGAGTGCGAGTTGACGTTGTCGTCCGTCGCGTGCGCATCGGTTGCGTCCGCGAGGGTTGCGTGCACGTCGTCAGCGGTGGTGTTGATCCGATTGTCGCGTTCCGCCGAGCGCCGCTCGAACAGAAGGTAGAGCAGCGGTAGCACGAGAAGCGTGAGCAAGGTGGCCGTCACGAGGCCGCCGATCACGACGGTCGCGAGCGGGCGCTGTACTTCGGCTCCCGATCCGTGCGAGAGCGCCATCGGGATGAAGCCTAACGAGGCAACCAGGGCGGTCATGAGGACGGGGCGCAAACGTGTCATCCCGCCCTCGCGCACAGCGTCGTCTAGCGGGCGTCCGGCTTGCCGCAGCTCGTTGATGTAGCTGACCATCACCACGCCGTTCAGGACCGCCACGCCGAAGAGCGCGATGAACCCGACACCAGCGGAAATCGAGAACGGCATGCCGCGCAGGAGCAGCGCGATCACCCCCCCTACGGTGGCGAGCGGGATGCCGGTGAACACCAGCGCCGCCTGCCGTAGCGAGTTGAACGTCGCGAAGAGGAGGAGGAAGATGAGGAGCAGCGACAGCGGGACGACGAGCGTCAGACGCCGCGTGGCTCGCTCGAGGTTCTCGAACTGTCCGCCAAACTCCGGGCGATATCCGGTGGGCAGCTTGACCTCGCCACCGTCGAAGAGTGCCCGGACATCGGTTACAAATCTCCCGATGTCGCGTCCGCGCACGTTCCCCTCGACGATGAGCAGGCGTGAGCCGTTCTCGTGGCTGATCTCCGCTGGGCCGGCCACCTCCTCGACGCGCGAAAGCTGTCCGAGTGGGATACGCTCGCCGTTCGGCGCGCTCACCAGCAGACTACTCACGGATGCCGCGCTCTGGCGCGCCTCAGTCGGAAAGCGTGCCGTGAGCGCGAACCGCCGCTGCCCCTCCAACACCTGCGACACGTCGGATCCGCCCAGCGCCTCGACGACCTGCATGACATCGGCGGCATTCACGCCGTAGCGCGCGAGCTGTTCGGGGAGCACCGTGATCTGCAACTGTGGCAGTCCTTCGAGCTGCTGCGCCTTGAAGCCCGTGGCGCCCGGGAGCTTGGAGACGGCCGCGACGATCTCGTCGCCCAGCGCACTCAGTCGCGACAAATCGTCGCCATAAACCTTGATGGCCAAATCGCTGCGCACGCCGGCGATGAGTTCGTTCACGCGAAGCTCAATGGGCTGGCTGAAGCTGACGACCAGCCCGGGGACCTTGGCCAGCGCGGCCGACATCTGTTCCTCGAGGGTCGTCTTCGTCGTCGCCTTCGTCCACGTATCCTCGGGCGTCAACATCACGAGAATGTCGCTGACATTGATGCCCATTGGGTCGCTGGCGATCTCGGCGCGCCCCGTCTTGGAGACGACGTCCGCCACTTCGTTCGGAAATTCCGTACGCAGAATCCGCTCGACCTGCGTCGTCTGCCGCGTGCTCTCTTGCAGCGACACGCTCGGGAGGCGGAGCACCTGCAGGGCGAAGGACCCTTCGTCGAGGCGCGGGATGAACTCGGACCCGAGAAACGGCACAGCCGCGAGCGAGAGTACGACCGTCGCGCCGGCCGTCAGGAGCACGGGGCGAACATGGGCGAGCGTCCATTCCAGCGCGGGCGCGTACAAGTGCTTGGCACGCTGCATCAGCCACACGTCCTTCTCCTCCACCTTCCCCCGAAGGAAGAACGAGATCAGGACGGGGGTCAGGAGGAACGTCAGCAGCAGCGATCCGACGAGCGCGAAGACGACAGTCAGCGCCATCGGCTTGAACATTTTTCCCTCCACGCCCTCCAACGTGAGGATCGGGAGGTAGACGACGATGATGATGCCGACGCCGAAGAGAATCGGGCGCGCCACTTCGCCGCAGGCATCGAGCACCGTGTGCAGAAAGCTATCGCCAGGCTTCCGATGCCCGAGGCGGCGCATCGAGTTCTCGACCATCACCACCGAGCCGTCGACGACGAGACCGAAGTCGACGGCGCCGAGAGACATGAGGCTCCCGGCAATCCCCGCCTTCACCATCGCGCTCACGGCGAAGAGCATGGACAGCGGGATGGCCAGCGCCACGATGAATGCCGCGCGCAGGTTGCCCAACAATACGAACAGCACCACGACCACGAGCACCGCGCCCTCGACGAGGTTCTTCTCGACTGTCCGAATCGTGCGGGAGACGAGGTCCGTTCGGTCGTAAAACGTCACCAGCCGGACGCCATCGGGGAGACTGCGGGCCGCATCGGCGAACTTGGCCTTCACCGCCCCGACGACCGTGCGCGCGTTCGAGCCGATACGCATCATCACTATTCCGGTCACGACTTCGCCGCCGGCGTCCTTCGTGACGGCGCCCTGCCGGATCGTCGAACCGATCACCACATCGGCAACATCGCCGACGCGCACCGGCGTGCCGTCGCGGCTGGTCACCACCACACCTCGGATCTGGTCGAGGCTCTGCACCTGCCCTACGCCGCGGATCACGAGTTGTTCGGCGCCACGCGTGAGGTAGCCGCCGCCCGCGTTCTGGTTGTTGCGCGCCACGGCATCCAGGACCTGCTGAAGCGTGACGTCGTACTGAACGAGCGCTTCCGGGCGGACGAGCACCTGGTACTGCTTCTCGAACCCGCCTAGCGTGTTCACCTCGGCGACGCCCGCCACGGTCCGCAGTTGCGGCGCCACCACCCAATCCTGCAGCGTGCGCAGTGCCGTCGAGTCGCGACGCAGCGAGTCGGCGGCCGTCGGGGTGGCGACGACGGCGTACTGGAAGACCTCCCCAAGTCCGGTCGAGACGGGACCCATCTCCGGCGAGCCGTAGCCGCGCGGGATTTGCTCGCGCGCCTGAAGCAGCCGCTCTTGCACCTGCTGGCGCGCGAAGTAGAGGTCAGTTCCCTCCTCGAAGACCACCGTCACCTGCGAGAGGCCGAACTTCGAGATCGAGCGGATCTCCTCGAGCCGCGGGAGGCCGAACATCGCGAGTTCCACGGGGAGCGTGACCTGACGCTCTACCTCTACCGGCGAAAGCGCGGCTGCGTTGGTGTTGACCTGCACCTGCACGTTCGTCACGTCCGGCACAGCGTCGATCGGCAACCGCAGGGCCGACCAGACGCCTACGCCGACGAGGAGTGCGGTGAGCGCCACGACAAGCAAGCGCTGCTGCAGGACGAAGCCGATGAGTGCGCGCATGGCTCAGCCCTCCCCTTCACCGATCTCGTCCTTCACGAGCTCGGACCGCAACGAGAACGCGCCGGCGGTCACCACGCGCGCCCCGGGGATGAGGCCACGGCGGATCACCACGCGCCCACCGTCTAGCGTCTCGCCCAGTTCGACTCCCACGACGCGGAACTCGCCGCTCCGCGTGCCGGGAACGAACACCACATCCCGGTCTTTCACCTTCTGCACCGCCGCCTGCGGGACAACCGCCACGGCAGATCCGTCGCGGCCGATCTGGATCGTGCCGCGGGCGAACATGCCCGGCTTGAGCGCCCGATCCGCATTCGGCAGTTCGATGCGTGCGCGCGCCGTCCGGCGCTGCGGATCGACGATGTCGGCCAGGTAGATCACGCGCCCGGAGAAGGCGCGGCTCGGATACGCAGTTACGGTTACCGCGGCACTCTGCCCCGGTCGCACATTCGCGAGGTCGCGCTCGAAGACATCGAGTTCGATCCACACCCGCGAGAGGTCGGCAATGGTGAAGAGCGAGTCGTTCGGGCTCGCCATCTGGCCGAGGCTCGCCCGACGTGCGACGACCACCCCACCGAACGGGGCGAGGACGTCAAAGTGCCCGCCGCTCCCGTGGCCGGCCCCCAGCACGGAGAGCCGATCCTCTGCGCTCCGTAATGCGGCCTCGTTCCGCCGGACGTCCGCCTCGGCGTCAAGCAGTTCCTTGCGGCTCGAAATGCCCTGCGCGGCCAGCCGTTCTTCGCGCGCATAGTTCTCGCGGGCGATCTTGAGCAGCGCCGTCGCCTGGCGCTCATCGGCACGGATCTGCCCGACCTCCGGGCTTTCGAGTTCCGCGAGCACCGCGCTCCGTCCCACGCGCGCGCCGAGATCGGCGCGCAGGGCAACGACACGTCCGACGGTCCGCGCGCCGATGTGCGTGACGCGGTTCTGGTCGTAGGTGATGGCGCCGGTGAGCGGGAGCCCGTTCGTGCGCGTGCTGTCGGCCACGCCGACAACGATTCCTCCGATCGCGATGGAGACGCTGTCGAGGCGGACGACGTCATGAGTGGCGTTAGGCTTCGTCGTGGTGCCCGCGATGTCGGCGTTCGGAGCGGAGGACGCGGTCGCGCTGTCCGCTAGCGCGGGTTTTTCGCGCCCGCAGCCGGCGAGCACAGTGAGGGTGAGGAGCGTGACCATCGCCCCCCGCGAAGACGTGCGCACGACGGTGGGCGCTGGGCGCGCCGGGGCAGCGGGGCGCGCGTGCTGAACGGCGCGAAATGATGGCAGGGCGATCATCGGCGGGATTCGGCAGAAGGAGAGGGCGACGCGAGCGTGTCGGTGGGCGGCGGCTGCAAGGCGCCGGTTGCAGCATCGAGCTGCACGCGCGCGGCATGCTGAGCGAGCCACGCGTCCCAGTAGCCCAGTTCGGCGTCGAGTAGTTGGTTGCGCAGGAGAAGTAGCGTCGGGAGCGGGATCTTCCCCGCCTGGAACGCGGTGTCGAGCAGCGCTCTGTTTCGGCGGGCCGGATCGAGCACGGTCGACGTGAACACTGCGAGCTCCGCCGTCGCCGTCTCGTAGGCGTGGGCGGCGGTGGCGACGTCGGTCCGGACCTGGAGCATCGTCGCCTCGCGCGCGAAGCGCGCTTGCGCCGCCATCGCCTTGCGTTGGGCAACCACGCCTTGATTTCGATTGAGGAACGGCAGCGTGATGCCGATGGCCGGTCCAACGCGCGGGAATCGCGCGGCGCTTCCTGCGCCCGTTTCCGGTCGGCGCTCCGCGAACACCCCAAGGCGCAGGTTCGGGATGCGCTCACGTCGGGCGGCTTCGGTCGAGGCATCGGCCTCGCGGATGGCCGCCGTCCGCTCGACCAGGTCGGCGCGTCGAGTCAGCGCGACGGCGACGAGCGAGTCCTCGCGGACCGACGACCGACGCGTGGCGTCGCCGACGCCACGTGCATCCGCGGCAACCGCTGCATCCGCGATCAGTGGCAGTTCGTCGCCGCTCCGATCTGCGAGCCGTATCGCCGTTGTGGGCGGCAGTCCGAGCTGTCGCGCAAGGTCGAGCCGCGCCGCCGTTGCCTCGCGCTGCGCGACGAGGACACGGCCGCGGGCCCGCCCGACTTCGATCTCGGCGAGGTTCGCGTCGAGCAGACTGATCTCGCCTTCGCCCAGTTGGGTGCGCACGGCGACCACGAGACGCTCGTTAAGCGCAAGCACGGACTGCGTCACCGTGAGCCGTCGCTCGGCCGCGAGCGCCTGAAAGAAGGCCACGCTGGCGTCGGCGACTGTCAGGCGCGCGGCGTTCGTTACGCCAGCGCGTGCGCGGTCGATCCCGAAGCGCGCCGCATCCAGGCGCAGGCCGCGTTGCCCGGCGATCTCCAATTCCTGCGTGAGCGTGAGCGTCCCCGGTTCATCGGAACGCCCCGCGAGAAACCCCGGCAGTTGGGCCTGCAGTTCGGGGTTGTAGCGGGGCAGGCGCGCCTGGCGCAGTCCACCGCGGGCGATAGCCGTCTCCTCGCCCGCCGCGAGGAAGGCGGCATTCTGCGAGAGCACGAGTCGCCGCACGTCGACGAGCGTGACGACGAGGGAATCGGTGGACGAGTCGCGCGCTGCGGAAGTCGCGGGGGGCGACACCGCGGTATCGGCGGGGCGCTGGATCGGCGACTGCGCGAGACTCGCGCGCGGGCCGCCGACGACGAGCGCCAGCAGCGAGAGGAACAGGCCGAGGCACGCGGGGACGACACGGTGTCCCGGCTCGCACCGGCTTGGCGTACGGCAAGACATGGAAGATCTCCCAGAGGCTCGCCGGGACTGCGGGCGACCGCCGGACGAACCCGGGAATCGGCGCAGCACACGGCACACGCGGAGCGCCGGCGGACCGCGGGATTGCGGGCCGGCGAGGCAGCGGTGGGCCTGCGGGGCGCTCTCGACAGGCATCGACGCGGAACGACTCCGCTACTCAGCAGCGCGCGCGAGTCGGAACGACGATGTTGTTAGGCGCCGCCGTCAGGCGGCGGGCTGGGAGAGGGGTGGACGGGGGTGAGGCTCGGCCGCGACGCTGGGCGGGAGCCGATCCGAATGCGGACGGGCGGTGGTAGCCCGATCAGACGGGGGCGCGAGGGAGGCACGCATCACCGGAAAACCGCCGTGAACGTGCGCACAGTGACAGACGTGTGCAGTATGCGAATCTCGATCCTTCGCCGGAGCATCGTCGCGCGTCAGGTCATGCCTCCGCACTGCGCCGCTGGTCGACGTGGCCGAAGAACGCTCGCCGGTCAACTTCGAGCCGACAGGCGTGGGCGTCGTAGACGTCGGAATCGTGCCGAGCGAGGCCGTCGCGGATACACCTGCGACGCCAGCGGCATCGCCATCGTGGACCTCGGCAATGACTGGTTCCGCAACTGAACCGAGTACCGTGCACGCCAGTATGGTCGCGACGACGCGACGGAGGATACGTTGGCGGGAAGCACGGGGGACGGACAGCATGGATTGCTGGTGTGCGCTCACTGCGGCGGATTGCGTGTGGGAACCGGGAAGAGCGGGACGCCAAAAGGTTGCTCTACGCCTTGTAGACGATTGAACATATCGTTCGAACTCCACAGCAGCGTTGCCGCCCGCAATCGGGAGCCGTAGGATATATGAATGGACGTTCAGCCGTCAACTTGTATGCATGTGTCGGCTCAGGACGTTCGACGCTCCGCAACACTGGGCGACGGCGGATCGGGATGCCGGTGTCGCTGCCGCCTTGGAGATGCCGGCGGCCAGCGATGTCGCGGCGGTCGATTCGTGGACTGTCGCAATTGCGTGGCGCGCGCTTCCAGACGAAATCGAACTTGCGCGGCTCGCAGATTTGCGTCGCGCTCTCAGCGGTGCGAGACGATCGCGTCACTCTGCCGCGTTGGGAACTGACGGAGCGAACGAACGATCCGTGTCCGAGGTGGCGTCGCTCATCGACGTGAGCGCTTCGGCGGTCTCGCGCTCACTCCGCATGCCACGGGATCTCGGCTTCGTTCGACGCCAAAAGGAAGGCGAGACGGTGCACTACGCCCTCGAAGAGGCACACGTAGCTTATTTCGTATCAAAAGATTTTTTGTCACGCGCGACGACTGAGGGAGTGAACAGTTGCACGACCACAGCGAACTCGCGCCTTTGACGCGCGGCGTTCACGGACGCCAGCGACGCATGATCGCCGCCTCAAGCCATAAGTGACGAAGCGTAGAGAAGCGCCGGCCACGCGGCGCCCCACGCGAGCACGAAGCGATTGAGTCCGAAGGCCCACGCGTTCCCCACGTGAAACGCGAAGGCCACCAGCGTGTACGTCGCGCAGGCCAGCGGTTGAAGAAGCGCGAGCGGAGCAGCGCACTCGAACCCGATGACCCCGCACGACGCGGTGCGCCGCCGCGGCGCCGAGTCGAGCAGCGCCACAAGTCGCGCCGGGACGGCGAAATGCGGCGTACGGAGGAAGGCCGCCATCGCACTCCCGTCGCGCCAGGCGGCACTCCCAAGCTTGGCGATGCCGGCGATGAAGTACGACATGAACGTCTGTGCGGCGACGTACAGCACCGCCGCGTGCACCACGAGGATGCTGTCCGGGAACAGATGGGCGACGGCGAGCCCGGCGAGCACGACCATCACCATCATGTCGCTCCCGCCGTTGGTCGTCCCGCGAAAGCGCACGTTCACGAGTAGCGACGTGATCCAGAGGATCGGCGCCACGGCACCGCGCATGCCCGCCAGCAGCAAGAGCGCCGCGATGAGCCGCATGATGAGAAGTGCGACGAACGGGCGATAACGCAGCAGTGGCGCGAGCAACGGCATCTCGCGAGAGAGCGACGCCCACCGCCATGTCCCGTCGTCGGCGAAGGCGCGGCGCACCACGAGGAGCTCCAGCGTCGACTGCACTACGGCGAGGGCGACGAGTATCTCCATCCAGCGGAGCGTCCCGGCCAAGGTCGGCGCGGTCACGTCGTGTGCTCGCGGGATATCAGGAGATCCGCCCCCAGTTGCGCCCCGTCGTCGCCCACCTCGACCAGCTTGAACTGAAAGCGAGTCGGCGCACCCGACGCGAAGGGCAACTTCGTGCGCACGAGGTTCACCACCAGCTCGTACGACACGAGACCTCCGACATCGTCGCCGCGCGTGTCGTCCCAGTCGGCCGCGTCGGAGAGGAGGCGCTCAATGAGGACGTGCTCCGCCAGGTGCAAATTGCCGGCGGGGTTCCAGACCAGCGACAGCGGCCACCCGCGGCGTGGCGGCGACAGCAAGGGGTGCCAGTCGCCGAGTGAAGCGTCGCCTGTCGTGGTACGAACCAGGAGGAGGGGCGCGACCTGCACATCATCGAAGAACCGCCACGACGGAAGGAGAACGCGCACCAGCGCGACGAGCGGGTGCCCCACCTCGCGGCGCGGGAGGAACGCCACCCCCGCCAGCAGCAAGATCACCAGCGTCAGCGGGAGGAGCGAGCCGCCAATGATCACCATTACCGCGCCTCCACGTCGGCGAGCGCGCGCTGCCACTCGATTCCCCGCGCGCGCAGCGTCGCGAGCGACAACGCCTGGAATCGCTTGGCGAGGCGCTTCCCCTCGGCGTCTCGCACCAGCGGCTCGTGGCACCACGCTGGGGGAGTTGCGCCTAACGCGCGATACACCAGGAGCTGCCGCGCGGTCGACTTGAGGAGGTCGGCGCCGCGCACGACTTCAGTGATCCGCATGTCGATGTCGTCGGCCACCACGGCGAGTTCGTAAGCGGGGACGTCGTCCTTGCGCCAGACGACGAAATCGCCGAAGTCCTCGCCCGCAACGAACGATTGCGCCCCCTGACGCGCATCGTCGAACGCGATGCGCTCGCCATCCGGGACGCGAAAGCGCCACGCGACGCCGGCCGGATCGTCGTACCCCTTCGCGGCATCCGGCGAAGCGCGCAGCGACGGAGGAAAGATCGGCTCGGCGCCCTCCTCGTCGTCGTGAGGCGCCAACGCGGCGTCGCGCACGTCCCTGCGCGACACCTCACTCGGATAGATCACCCCCGCCGATTGCAGCCGGCGCCAGACGTCGCGGAAAATCGCGTCGCGCGCCGACTGGAAGATCGGCCCCTCGCTCCAGTCGAGCCCCATCCATTGGAGGTCTGCGATCGCCTGCTCCACGTACTCGGGGCGGCAGCGCGCCGAGTCCAGGTCCTCGATGCGGAGCACCAGCGCGCCGTGTGCCTCCTTCGCCCGCAGCCACGCCGCGTGAAACGTGCGGGCGTGGCCGAGATGAAGTTCTCCCGTAGGGGTCGGCGCCAGCCGCCCGCGATAGGGGCGCGACGACTCGTCAGGCAGGACGCACCTGCCCTTTCGTCGCGGTGTGCGACTGCGCGAAGGCGTTCATGAAGCTTGGCGACGGGGTTGCTCGAGTCACACGGAATGGCGCGCGAGACGCGCGGCACTTCCAAGATACGTGATTCGGCTCCTCCCTACCCTGCCGCGACGCAATGCTGCATCCTCTACGCATGCACATCCGCCCCGCCACCCCCGTCGACATCCCCGCGCTCAACGCGCTCATCGAACGCTCGGCGCGCGAGCTGAGCCGCGGCTTCTACCGCGACGACGAGATCGCGTCGTCCATCAAGTACGTCTTTGGCGTCGACAGTTCGCTCGTCGCCGACGGGACCTACTTCGTGATCGAGGACGGCGACCTGACGCTCGGCTGCGGCGGGTGGAGCCGGCGGCGCGCACTCTACGGACGCGATGCCGCTACGGTCGGGAGCGTGCACGAGCTCCTCGATCCCACGCGCGACCCGGCGCGCATTCGCGCCTTTTTCGTTGCACCGGAGGCGGCGCGCCGCGGCGTCGGGCGAGCGCTGCTCGATGCCTGCGTGGGCGCGGCGCGCCAGGCAGGCTTCACGCGGCTCGAGCTCATGGCCACGCTCCCCGGCGTCCCGTTCTACCGGTCGCAGGGCTTTGTCGACATGGAGCCGGTGGTCGACACCCTTCCGGACGGCGTCGAGCTGCGCTTCGTGCGCATGGAGCGGGCACTCGATCCGCCGCCAGCGAGCGCCTGACGAGAGCGACAACAGGAGGTCGCGAGCTGCAACGCGGCCGCGCTCGATCGCACTATGGCTGGATCTGTTCCACCCCCGGCGTGGCGCTCCCGTGGCGCACGCGCCAGCTGGTCTCCGTCTTGATCGGTGCACCGGGACGCGACACGTACGGAACCACGCGATAGTCCGCGCGCCATTCCTCCGGCGTCACGTGACAGCGCACATAACCGCGCCGCGCGTTGTGCCACTTCATGAACGGATTGTCGTCGCGCGTCTTCGCCCAGTCGGGATACGCATCCCACCCGTCGCCGCCTGACGAGATGCTCGTTCCGACAAACTCCGCGGCGACGACGGGGCGACCGGGACGGTCGAATCCCTCGAGGAGATCGTTCACGTAGTTCGCGTGAATATCTCCCGAGAGGACGACGGTCTTTCCCTTCGAGCGCTCCGCGATCGCCTTGAGCAGGCGATCGCGCGCCACGGGATAGCCCGACCACTGATCCATCGAGACCTGCTGCTGCGGCCCGGGGCGAACGTCGAACGGCGCCATCATCACCTGCTGCGCGAGCACCTGCCACGTCGACCTGGAGCTTCCCAGTCCGTCGACGAGCCAGCGCTCCTGCGCATCGCCCATGAGCGTGCGCGACGGGTCGCTCCAGTTGCCGCAATGCACGACCTTTATCCCGTCGCCACACGACTGGTCGCTGCGATACTGCCGCGTGTCGAGCACCCAGAAGCGCGCGAGTGCGCCCCAGTCGGAGGTGCGCGTGATGTTGAGGTCCGCCCACGACTTCGCGCGCGGCACGCGCACTGGCTGGTGTTCCCAGTATGCCTGGTACGCCGCCGCACGTCGCTGGTGCATCTGCTCCTCGGATTCGATGTCGTTCTCCCCGACGAGCCCCGCGTAGTTGTTGTCGACTTCGTGGTCGTCCCACGTCACGATCCACGGACAGCGTGCGTGCGCCAGCTGCAACGCCGGGTCGAGCTTGTACTGTGCGTAGCGCGTGCGATAGTCCTCGAGCGAGAGGATCTCGAGCCCATGGTGGCGCCGTACCTGTCCCGCGGCCCCGCCCTGCTCGTAGATGTAGTCGCCAAGGTGCGCCACGAGGTCGATCGACTCCTCTGACAAATGCTCAAATGCCGTGTAGAGCCCTTGCTCGTAGTGCTGGCAGGAGATGAAGGCAAAGTCGAGCGGCTGTTGCACACCGGCGGCCGGCGTGGTGCGGAGCCGGCCGACCGGGCTCTCCCCCGCCGGCAACGTGAATCGGTAGAAGTACCAGCGGTCGGGCTGCAGCCCGGTGACGTCCACGTGCACGGAGTAGCCAAGCTCGGGTGCGCACGTGTACCTCCCCTTCGACACGACTTTCGCGAAGCGCTCATCCTCCGCCACTTCCCAGTCGACGACCGGCCGCAGTCCCTCCACTCCTCCCAGCGGCGCGAAGGGATCCGGCGCAAGTCGCGTCCAGATCATGCAGCGATCCGGCGTCGGGTCGCCGCTCGCCACGCCGAGCGTGAACGGATTCGCTTGCAGCCGCGGGCGACGCGTGACGCGCCAGATGTTCGGGGCGCCCGCGCACAGCGCGGCGTATCGGGTGAGGTCGGCGAGAAAGTAGCGGCGATCCATGGCGGCGCGGTGTGCGTGGAAGCGTGGATGACTGATCCTCGTCCTCGAAGCACGGCTCGACAAGGGGACTCGCAGCATCGTTGCACTGGTCTGCTCGCGTCCCTTTACGGAGATTCGTGAATCCCTTACACCTCGACGCGCGATGCCCAAGGACACCGGTCCGGCGACGTATTTCTCTTCGGCTGCCGAATTTCGCGAGTGGCTGGCGAAGAATCACGAGCAGGCCACCGAGCTCCTCGTCGGCTTCCACAAGGCGGCCACCGGTCGAGCGCGCATGACATGGGCGGAGTCGGTCGATGAAGCGCTCTGCGTCGGATGGATCGATGCCATTCGTCGGCGCGTCGACGACGAGCGCTACACGATCCGCTTCTGCCCGCGCAAGGCGACGAGCGTCTGGAGCGCCGTCAACATCCGCCGAGTCGGCGAGTTGGAGAAGGAAGGGCGCATGCAGCCGGCGGGGCGCGCCGCCTTCGCCAGGCGCAAGGAGAATCGATCGGGGATCTACGCGTACGAACAACGCCCGGCATCGCTCGACGAACCTTACGCCTCCGTGTTCCGCAAGCAGAAAACCGCCTGGGCCTACTTCGAGGCGCAAGCGCCGTGGTATCGCCGCGCCGCGACCTGGTACGTCGTGAGCGCCAAGCGCGAAGAGACGCGCCTCAAGCGCCTCGCCACTCTCATCGAGGACTCGGCGAACAAACGCTGGCTTGCAGGGCTCGTCCGGACCAACGAGCGGGGAGCCGCATCTGACGCCGCGAAGACGGCGGTGAAGACGGCGGCGAAGACGGCGGCGAAGACGGCGGCGAAGAAGTCCGTCGCCGCGAAGACGGCGGCGAAGAAGTCAGTCCCCGCAAGGAACGTGGCGAAGCAGACGCCCGTCGCGAAGTCCCGGCCGAAGAAGGCGCCGACCAGGAAGCGCTAGCGATACCCCGCCGCCTGCAGCTCGAACAACTCAGCGTAACGCCCGCGCTGTGCCAACAGCTCCTCGTGCGTCCCCGCTGCCTCCACTGTGCCGTCGACCAGCACGAGGATGCGGTCGGCCATGCGCACGCTCGAGAAGCGGTGCGAGATGATCACCCCCGTCTTGCCGCGAATCAGCTCGCGGAAGCGCTGGAAGACCTCGAACTCGGCGCGGGCATCGAGCGCCGCGGTCGGCTCGTCGAGGATGATGAGCTGCGCATCACGCATGTAGGCCCGGGCGATCGCCAGCTTCTGCCACTCTCCCCCGGAAAGATCCACCCCGCCGCGAAAGCGACGCCCCAGCACCTGATCGTACTTGGCCGGGAGACGCTGGATCACCGAGTCGGCGAGGCTCCGTTCGGCCGCCCCTTCGATGCGCTCGCGCGAGGCACGCTCGGCGATGCGCCCCACCGCGATATTCTCCGACGCGGTGAGATCGTAGCGCACGAAGTCCTGGAAGATCACGCCGAGGTTGGCACGAATGTCGTCGAGGTCGAATTCGCGCAGGTCGTGCCCGTCGAGGAGGATGCGCCCTTCGGTGGGATCGTAGAGACGCGCTAGGAGCTTCACCAAGGTCGTCTTCCCCGCGCCGTTCTCGCCGACGAGTGCCAGCACTTCCCCCGCGCGCAGCGTGAAGTCGAGGTTCCGCACCGCCCAGCGTTCGGCTCCAGGATATCGGAAGCCGACATTCTCGAAGACCACGCCCTCCCGCAGCGGGCGCGGAAATGGGCGCGGCGAAGGGGGCGAAACGATCGTCGGCGTGAGGTCGAAAAACGAAAAGAGATCGTCGAGGTAGAGCGCCTGGCTCGCCAACTGGGAGAAGCCCACCAGGAGCCCCTCGAGCAGTCCGCGCAGGCGACGGAACGTCGCCGCGCCGAACGTCAGGTCGCCGATCGAGAACTGCCCTTCGGCGGTGCGCCAGGCGAGGTAGACAAACGCTCCGTAGTAGCCGAGCGTGCCGATCGTCGTGAGCAGCGTCCCCCACTGCGCGCGGCTCAGGGCGAGCGCGCGCGTGTCGCGATAGTAGTTCGTCGCCAGCTCGCGATATCGCTCGATCAGGAACGGGTGCAGTGCGAAGATCTTTACTTCCTTCGCCGTCTCGGTGCTCGCCCCGGTGTGGCGCAGGTAGTCGAGATTCCGCTGGTCCGCTGTGCGCGTATAGGCCAGCTCGTAGCTCCGGGCGCTGAAGTGCGCCTCGCCGAGGAACGAGGGGATGAGTGCGACGAGCAGGAGGAGGATGAGCCACGGGGTGAAGAGGGCGAGCCCCGCCGCCAACGAGAGGATGGTGACCAGGTCTTGCACCTGCCCGAAGAGCTGGCTCATGAGCGACATGCGCCCGCTCGCCTGGCGGCGCGCGCGCTCGAGCTTGTCCTGCGATTCGCTGTCCTCGAAGTCCTGCAGGTCGAGCGTCGCCGCATGGGCCATGAGGCGCACGCTCGTCGTGATGTTCAGTCGCTCGCTGAGCAGGCTGTCGATGAGCGACGTCGCGCGCCCGAGCACATCGCTGAGTACCGCGAGCCCGAACTCGGCGGCGAGGAGGAGGGCGAGAGGATGGAGGCGACCGCCGCTCCCCCAGTCGGCGAGCGATGTCCCGCCCCCGCCGGCGCCGACGACTCGCACCACCTCATCGATGATCAGCTTCCCGACATACAGCACGATGACCGGCAGCAGCGCGCGCACGAGGCGCACCACCAAGGTCCAACTCGTCAATGCAGGGCTGGTCTGCCAGACGAGGCGTAGGAACGGCACGACATTGCGCAGCGCCGCCATGCGCTCGCGAAGGGTCGTGGGCGGGCGACGCGTGTCGCGCCGCGCGCGTCGCGCTGCGGAAGGGTCCTCAGTCAGGCTCGGCGAGGGCATGCGCGTAGGATAGCGCGACGCTCACGCGCGCGGTCCCGCCCGTTCGAGCGATTCCGCACGCGTCCAGCGACGAGCGCTCCCCCCCAACGGCCGCATCGATTTCCCCTGTCCCGCCAGGCGCTCACTTCGTGGCGCCCCCCTCCCCCTTGGTCGGGATGGCCTCCATCAGGATCGCCAGCGCATCATTGAGCGCCTTGTCGCCCGCCGCCGAGCCTGCGTACTTCCCGATGCGCACCACCACGAGGTCGCGATCCGGGACGATGATCGTGCTCTGCCCGCCGGCGCCACGGAACGAGAAGGCGTCCTTGGGGATCGGATCGGCGCCATCGCCATTGACCCACATGAAGCCGCCGCCGTAGATCGGGCGCCCATCGGCGGCCCACGCCGGCGCGACCGTCTTCACGTAGTCGACATAGCCCTCGGGGAGGAGGCGCTCGCCGTTCCACACGCCGTCCTGCACGTAGAGGTTAGCCACGCGCGCCCAGTCGCGTGCCGGGAGATATTCGGCGCCCTGCGTGAGGTTGTTGCCGTATGGATCGGTCATCAGCACCGCGTCGCGGATCCCGAGCTTGTCGAAGAGGGCGCGCTGGGGAAAGGTGCGGTAGTCGTCGCCGCGCTTCTCGACGGCGAGGCGGATGAGGTAGTTCGCGAGGACGGGATCGGTGTTGCGGTAGCGCCCGACGGTGTTCGGCTTCCACTGTTGCGGGCGCGTGGCCGCCCACTCGAAGGAGTTCCCCGCCCCGGTGTAGTACCAGAGGTGATCGGGATAGCCTAACGATGGATCGAAGTCGGGATCCTGCGGCGCGCGGATGCGGAGGCCGCTCGACATGCGCATGATGTCGATGATGCGGATCGCCTGGCGCGGATCGCCGGGCTGCTGCCACTGCGGAATCGGCGCCGGCTGCTCGAGCGTGTAGTCGCCCATCTGGATCAGGTGGGCAAGGAGCGTCCCGGTGAGGCTCTTCCCCATCGACCAGCTCTCGAGCGGGGTGTGGATCCCGATCCCTGCGCCGTATCGCTCGGCGATGATGCGCCCCTGGTACGTGACGAGGAACGCCTCCGTCATCGCCGAGTCGGGGCCGAAGCCGGTGGCGAGCGCCTGGGCAACCTTGGTGGAGTCGACACCGGCGGGCCACGGCGCCGGCGCGACGACGTCGCCCATCGGCCACGGCGTCTTGGCTGCATCGGGGAGGTTGGGCTTGACGACGACGGGGGTGAAGTGGATCGAGTCCTCCCCCTTGGGGAGTGGGATGCACCCCTGGCTTCCGTAGCGCCGGGCGACGACGGTCACGCCGCTCTTCATCGTCAGGCGCACCGTCTGCGTGGCGCGATCGATGACCGTATCGGTCACGACCTTGCGCTCTTCGGGCGGACTGGTGAACCACCCGACGTTCGCCGCGGCATCGGCCGGATCGAGCCCGGTGATGAAGACCGCCGCGCAGAGCGTCGTGGCGAAGCCGGCCGTCGAGTGTTCGAGCCCGTCACCGGGCGGCGGTGTCCAGCTCCCCGGGAGCGCGAGCGAATCGCCGCGCGCGATGAGGGCC
>CAZWVG010000013.1:0-47203 GCA_964637355.1 uncultured Gemmatimonadaceae bacterium | reverse complement strand
ATCGAGCGGCGCCGGCGCCGCCACCCACCGCAGCCTGGTCACGTTGCCTAACGACTCGGCGACCCGGTCCGGCAACCGGCGCGGGTCGCCGTTGTAGCCGGGCTCCACCCCCTCGCTCTCGGCGATCGCCAGCGTCGCAGCGTCGGGAGACCAGGAAACGTCACCACGCACCGCCGTCGCGAGGTTCACGTACGCTCCGTCGCGCGTGGTCACATAGACGCCGGGCGATGGCGTGGTCGAGGAAAACGCGAGACGCTCGCCGTCGGCGGACCACGTAGGGCGCTCCGGGGCGCGATCGCTCACGATCACGCTGTCGGGCGCACCAGCGGCGATACCTCGAACCCGCAAGCGACGCCCACTCTCCGTCAGCTGCACGTAGGCGACGTTGCGCCCATCCGGCGAAAAGACACCCCACCGCTCCGGAGCATTGCCGCTCGTCAGGCGCCGCTCGGCGCCCGCCGAGTCGCGCACCCAGAGGCGCGCACGCGACTCGCGCCCTCGGGTGAAGACGATGCTTCCGCTTGCGGCAATCGACGGTTCCATCTCGTCGGCGCTGTCGGTGGTGATGCGCTCGGGCTCCGTGGGCGCTCCACCATCGCCCACTCGCACGCGCCACAGGTCGAGGGCGCCGGCGCGATCAGACGTGAAGACGATCGCGCTCCCGTCGGGGGTCCACGCCGGCTCGCGATCCCACGCCGGTCCGCTCGTTATGCGCTGCCACGCCGCATCGCGTCCCGCCGAGCGTTGGATCCAGAGATCGCCATCGATGCTGACGGCGAGGCGCCCGTCGCGCGAGTAGGCGGGATCGCGCATCGCGGACTGCGTCGCCGACGGCTGCGCAGCGGCGAGCTGCAGGGAAATGGCGCCGAGTAGGACGAACACGGACATGCAGTCACTCCGGTGATGTGCAGACACTGCCTTTCGCGAGGCCGACTTCGTGGCGGCGCGACGGCGCAGCCGGGGACGCGCCGACCGCCTAACGCGGGCGCCTGGTCGATCGAGCGGGCGCCGGTCGCCAGGCGTTGGCGCGCTTCCCTTCGGCCATGATACGCTCGATCTCGTCCGCGCGCTTGGGGAGCCCCGCCGAGAGGTTCTCGTGCCCGGTTGCGGTCACGGCGATCATGTCCTCGATCATGATCGAGATATTGAGCTCGGGGATGTAGATCTTGGGCTCGACGGTCACGACCATCCCGGGGGCCAGCGGCTCGGAGTAGTCGCGCGAGTCCTGCACCTCGAGCCCGATGTGGTGCCCCAGGTCGCGCACGCCGCGCCCGAAGGAGTTGTAACGCACGATCCCGGCGTCGCGCGTGAGGTAGTGCGTTGGGGACGGCATGATCCCCCAGACGCGATCGACGCCCATGGTGGACACATTCTCGTACTGCTCGAGCCCGTGCTTCTGAAAGACGCGTGCCGCCGCCTTGATCACGTCGAGCATCATCACGCCCGGGCGGATGGCATCGATCGCCGCCTCCTGCGCCTCGAGGACGATGTCGTAGTACTTGCGCTGGTTCGGCGAGAACTTCCCGGAGACGGGCCAGGTGCGACACAGGTCAGTCGTATACGTGCGATACTCGGCGGCGCCGTAATCGACGAAGACGAGATCGCCGTCCTGCATCACCCGATCGACCGCGTTGTAGTTCTCGCGGAGGAGGGTGAAGAAGGTCATCGCGTTCGACCCCGAGGAGACGATCGGCGGGAAGGCGCTTCGCGTGGAGCCTTCGCGCTTCCACACGTACTCCATGAGACCAGCGAGCTCGCGGTCGTTCATGCCGGCGTGCGTGCCGCGCATCCCCTCGATCATCCCCAACCCCGAAATGCGGGCGGCGGTGCGCAGGGCGTCGATCTCCTCGGGCCCCTTGATGAGGCGCAGCTTTTCGACGAGCGGCGTGAGGTCGATCCACTCGGCGTTAGGCACGAGCGGAGCGAGCGACTCACGGAACTGGCGCCGCATGTCGCGGGGAGCGGCGAGTCCCGTTGGCGCGAACAGTGCCTCGCCTTCGGGGGCGTAGATGTGCGGTGCGCTCCCCGCGAGCTCGCGGAAGCGCGCGGGGAAGTCGGCGACCGGGTAGACGCGGTCGACGCCGGTCGCCGCGAGAGCGACAGAATCGGGGGCGAGCCGTCGGCGCGGGCGGTTCCAGGGGGCGCTCCGAAAGCGCCCATCGTCCATCGGGTATTGCCCCCCGGCAAACTGATTCTGCGCCGGGAGGAAGAGTGTGGTGACGGGAGCTCCCGATGCGGATTTCGTGAGGACGAGGATCGCGTACGGTGACTCGACGCCGGTGAGGTACCAGAAGTCGGGGTCCTGCTTGGCGAGTTCGTCGCCGGGGTTGATCAGGTAGCGACCAGCGATGACGACCGGCGCACCGGCGGTCCGTTCGATGAGCCTGTCGCGGCGTGCGGCGTAGACGGCTGGAGGGAAGGCGACGTCGCTCTGGGCCGAGATGGGTGCGGGGGCGAGCGACACGAGGGCGCCCACCGTCGCGGAGAGCAGCGCCGCGCGTTGCCCTAACGTTCGCCAGCGATCGCTCATCGCACGCGGAAACGCCAGGTCATGTACAACGTGGCGTAGTGGATGACCAACATGCCGACCACCGCGAACAGCGCCGCGGCACGCCGCATGGTGATCCGCGGACCGGCGGCAAGCGCCTGCAGCGACGCGAAGAAAACGCCCGAACCCAGGAAGGTCCAGACGGCAAAGTGAATCACGACCCAGAGGAGGTACGTGTACCAGGCACGATCGGGCATCCCACGCACGTAGAGGAGCGTGGCGATGCCGGATGTGATGATCTGGGTGAAGAAGGCGCCGAGGACGGCGCCATTGAGCCAGGTGCTCTCGATGCGGCTCCGCGCCGGGGAGACGCGCACCAGGGTCCAGAGCAGCATGATCCCGAACGGCACGCACTCGAGCCAGAGGAGCGCGTACCAGTACAGCCAGATTCCCTTGTTGTAGAAGAGCGGCATGATCGTGTCTCGTCTCGCGTCGCCGGCAGGTCGTTCCCCCGCTTCCCATTCCCTACAGTCCGACGCACCATTCGCCCCACATGCTGCGACGAATTTCCTTCCGGCGGGACGCCACGTGCGACTCCCCCCGCCCCTCGAACGTGTATCCGCCCGCCCCGTGGCGCCGGACAAGGTGCACCGGATTTGCCGTATCGGCCAGCTACACATGTAACGGTGCGCGGTTCATCAATGGCGCTCCGCGGAGATGCGCGCGCTGATGGGGGAGCACGACGCCGCCGAGGACGCGCGCGCGAATCTGTCGCTGATCGAACAGCCGATTCCACCGGAGGTGAGGGCCACGCTTGCCCCGCTCGAACGCCTGCACTTCGAGGTGGCTCGGCGGATGAACCGCGAGCCGTGGAAGGGGATGTGGACGTGGTGTCAGCGCGTGGTAGGGGCGACGTGGATCGCGGCGGTGACGGGGCGGCTGCTGCAGGTGGAGGGATTGGAGCATGTGCGCGAGGCGTATCCGCGCGGGCCGCTCCTCCTCGTGGCGAATCACCGCTCGTACTTCGACATGTTCGTGGTGTCGAGCCTCCTGCATCGCGTCCTCCCCGGGAGAAAGCGCCTCACGTTTCCGGTCACCGGGCAGTACTACTACCAGTCGTTAGGGGGGATGGCGCTCAACCAGTTCGCGGCGTTCTGGTCGATGTTTCCCCCGCTCTTTGCCCTTCCCGGGCGGACGGTGAGCGACCGCTACTCGCTCGAGCTCCTGGTGGAACTGTGCCAACGCGGCCCCGGGCAGATCCTGGGGATTCACCCCGAAGGAGGGCGGAACCGCGGTCCGGATCCGTACTCGTTCCTGCGTTGCCAGCCGGGAACCGGGAAGATCATCCACGCCGCGCGCCCGATCGTGATCCCCTGCTTCATCGCCGGGCTCGATAACAGCGTGGTGGAGCAGGTGCGGCGCAACTGGAGCGGCGGAGAGCCGGTGCGCATCTGGTTCGACACCCCCATTGACCTCGACGAGCAGCTGGCGCTCCCCGGGAAAGGGAGCACCTACAAGCAGATAACCGAGACGGTGATGGCGCGGGTGCAGGCGTTGGGGGAGCGGGACCGGGCGCGGCATGCGCCGTCGGGCGCGCCGGGAGATGCCGCGGGCGAGGCGTCGACCCCGGCGCGGTAGGTCGCCCGGCGTCGCCTAACGCCTGTTCGCTTCCTTCCGCTTCGCCGCCTCCGTCGGATATGCCACGTCAGGCGGCGCGTCGCCATTGGGCCAGTCCTTCTCCTTCCCCTTGAAGTCGGGACGTGGGCGCGAATCGACGAAGCTGGCGACGTCGAACGCCTCCTGCGCGGTGAGCACCCCCGCCGAGTCCTGCGGCATCCAGTGCTTGATGAAGGCGGCGGCGGTGCGGACGCGCGCCATCCCGGCGCCGATGTTGTACGAGCGATCGCCCCAGACCGGCGGGGCAAGCTGCGTCCCGTCGCCCCCTACACCGTGACAGCGGGCGCAGCGCATGGCGAAGACCTCGGCACCGCGCGTCGTGTCGCCGGGGAGTGCGTCGAGCTTTGGGAGCCCCTGCCCTGCCACCTGCGCGCCGACCGGAACGCCGTTGGAGAGGAAGGCGAAGTAGGCGACGATGTCGCGCATCTCGCGCGACTCGGGGTCGAGCGGCTTCCCGTTCATCGAGCGCTTGAAGCAGTCGTTGACCCGGTCCTCGATGATGATCGTGGTCCCCCCGCGGCTCCGGTACTGCGGGAAGCGCGCGTAGACGCCGACCCAGGGCATCGCGTCGCGCAGCGTCCCTTCCTTCTGGTGACAGTTGGTGCAGACGAGGGCGTTGCCGACGTTATGCGGGAGCGAGTCACCGGTATGCGTGAGGATCGCCCGCCCGCGCCGGATCGAGGCGAGGAGGACGCTGTCCTTGATCTCGGATTCTACGGGAATGCGGAAATCGACCGTCGCGACGGCGTTGGGCTGCGGCAGCGAGTCCTTGGCCGGGATGGCGAACGCGCTCGCACGCGCCGAGTCGTTGGTCGAGGGGGCCGACGCCGGGCCGCAGGCGGCCGCGATCAGGATCATCGCCGTCAGCCGCAAGGCGCGCCCGTTCGTCGTCGATCGGGGCACTCGCGGGAGACGCGCGGGGTGCGCGAGAGCGCCGCGGTGTGCGGAATGTGGGCGTCGGACCATGCGGGTCACCACGGGAGGGGCATGCGCCTCAAGTCGCGCGAGGGGTTCGGGCGAGGACGAAGGCGCTCCCCTCGTACATAACGCGGGATGCGGGGGGTGGTCAACGCGCAGGGGGGCGCGAGCGGCGAGCGAAGGAGGCGCGCGAATGGTCGGCAGTGCCGGGATCGTCGACGGCGCTGGGATCGTGGCTCCGCGGGGCGCGACGCGCGCACTGTACGTGCTAGCTTCCCTACGCCACGCGTTCGCCTCTTGTCGCCCCCAACATCCCGATTCCGATGCGTCGCTCTTCGATCCGCGCCATCGCGTTCCCCAGGCTCCTCCCGCTCCTCCTCCTCGCTGCCGTCCCCGCCGGACTGCGTGCGCAGCAGCGCATGCCTGCGCCGTTTCCGCTGGTGGTGAGCGGCGAGTGGATGGCCAAGCACCTGAACGACCCGCGTCAGGCGATCGTGCATGCCGCGGCGTCGCGCGCGGAGTACGACGCGGGGCATGTGCCGGGAGCGCGCGTCCTCCTGTTTTCTTCGTATGCGCCGTCGCTCGGAGGGTTGAGCAGCCAGATGCCGCCAGCCGAGACGCTCGATTCGCTGGTGGAGAGCGTGGGGATCAGCGATGGCGATCGGGTGATCATCTATGGGCAGCCGCTGCAGATGGCGCGCCTGCTGGTGACGCTCGAGTACCTGGGGCTCAAGGGGCGCGTCTCGGTGCTCGACGGAGGGATGGACGCGTGGCGCGATGCCGGGCGCACCGTGTCGCACGATGCGGTGGCGGTCACGGCCGGGCATTTCACGCCCAAGGTCGACCAGAACGTGATCGCGACGATCGACTGGGTGAGCGCGAACACGGCGACACCGGGGGTGACGATCCTCGACGCGCGGGCCCCGGAGTTCTATCTCGGCTACAGTCCCGGCCAGATGCCGCGTGCGGGGCACATTCCCGGGGCGAAGAACGTCCCGTTCTCGCAGCTCACCGGCGAGCTCACGACGATCCGCGGCGACGACAAGCTGCGGCGTGCCTTTGCAGCTGCCGGCGTGCCCTCGGGTGGGACCGTGGTGACGTACTGCCACATCGGGATGCAGGCGTCGTTGCTCTATTTCGCCGCGCGGCGACTCGGGTATGATGCCCGGATCTTCGACGGGTCGTTCGAGGAGTGGAGCAAGCGGAGCGAGTTGCCCGTCGTCGTTGAAGCAAAAAACTAGGACGGGAGACGGGGGACGGGGGACGGGAGTGCGCGCGGCGTGCCGCCGCGCGCTGACGCTCGTGTGCGCGCGAGTCTCCTCCGCGGACTCCGCGGACTCCGCGGACTCTGCGGTAAATTGTTTTTCCGTTGTTTGACTCGCACGTCGCGCAAGAACATTTGAGTCAAAGAGTCCGCGGAGAACGCGGAGGGTAGCGCGCAGCGGGCGAAGCCCGCACCCCCGTCTCCCGTCTCCCGTCTCCCGTCCCCTACAGCCTAAAGAGATACGAATACTTCACGAACACCCCGTCCTGCACCCGCGTGAGCCGCTTGAAGCGCAGCGGGTCGGTCTCGTTGAGCGACGAGCCGTAGCCGAGGAAGAAGACCGTCCCCGGCGTGGGCTGGTAGGAGAAGAGCCAGTCGCCACGGATGCGATTGTTGGTGAACCCGCTCAGGCGGGAGAAGGTGCCGTTCGCGTTCTGAATCAGCAGCGGATCGTTGGTGCGTCCGTCGTCGCGGCGGTCGAGCTTCGTTTGGGTGTCGTACTGCCCGACCATGCGGAAGAAGATCGTGCGCGTGGCCTGGTACTCGACCTTGAGGCGCGGGACCTTGCGGATGGAAACCGTTCCGCCTCCGTCCCACCGATTGAACTCCTGATGCTGGTACTGCGCCTCCACACGCAGCTGGTCGGTAGGGCGCCAGCGGGCATTTGCTGTCATGATGTGCACCAGCCCCGACTGCCACTCGTCGAAATTCTCGTCCTTGCCGCCGATGTAGAAGAAGTCGCCGGAGAACTTCCCCCACTCGGGGGTGGCGATGCTGAAGGTGAGGTCGACGTTATGCAGGCGAGGATCGCCCGCCGCGGTGAACTTCACGGTGTCGACGTCGGCGCCGGTGTGGCGCTCGACGTAGTAGTTGGCGTAGAGATTCGGGTCGAAGCCGAAGTTCTCGAAGTAGACGCCGCCGCTCAGGCGCCACCCACCACGCAGCGCTGCGTTCGACGCAAAGTGCAGCTTGCGGTCCTGCGACGCGCGCCCGTTCACGAATGCGCCATACGGCCCCGTCTCCTGCCCGCGCACCGTCACCCCCCACGTTTCCACGCGCGAACCGGCCGGCCGGAAGAACGTCCACGAGTTGCTCACCACGTAGTCGACCACGTCGCGCCGCGAGATGAAGCCGGCCTGTGCATCGAAGTCCTCGCCGATGGCGTTGATGCGCGCCGACAGGTTGTAACGCCGCCCCTGTCGCGCCAGCGTCGCAGCCCACAGCGGCGAGGTGGTCGTCTCGTTCCCGACCTTGGTGTGGCTCAGCGCCGCCTGCAGCGCCAACGACCAGACCTTGCGGGCAATGAAGCGGCCGTCGAGCCCTGCAACGCGATTGTAGTCCTCGGCGTCGATGCGATCGGTATACGTGAAGCCGAAGCGCGACTGGCGCCCGAGGTCGCGGGTGCCGCGCACGATGTTGAAGAACGGATGCCCATCGCCCGAGATCGACGACGAGCGATCGTCGAGCGCCGAGAGCACGGCGAGGTTTGTGCCGAGCGTCTTCCCGGTGAGCTTGACGGCAACATCGGGTTGCACGATGCGCCGGCTGTAGATGAGGTTGTTGCCGACGGCGAAGTTCTCGATCCCCTCGAGGAAGAAGGGGCGCCGCTCCGGATAGAAGAGCGCCTGGCGCGGATCGTACTGAAAGGCGACGACGTCCGACTCGACCTGCGAGAAGTCGGGGTTGACGGTCCCGTTGAGCGTGAGGTTGTTGGTCACCCCCCAGCGCGCGGTGGCGCCGTACTCCGGCCCCTGCGGCGCGTATCCCCAGCTCCCGTCTTCCTTGCGCGCCCCGTTCTGGAATCCCACGACCGACGGGTTGAGGTCGACGGTGAGGCCGCGGCGCAGGTCGTGCAGCCCGGTAAGGCGCCCCGACTGCGCCAGGAACGATGCGGCGGCGCGCCGCGTCGGCGTCCAGGTGTCCTCGTGCCCGAGGTGTTGCACCCGGCGGACCAGCTGCAACCCCCAGTCCTGGACCGCGCGCGCCTGGTAGCGCAGCGACTTGAACGGGATGCGGACCTCGATCTCGTAGCCGAAGTCGGTGACGCGCCCCTTCGACTCGTAGACGAAGTTGGCGCTCAGGTCGGCCGCGGCGCGCCCGCTGTTGGCCGCCGTCCCGGAGGTGGTATTCGTCGTGACCTCGTTGAGCGTTCCGTCGGCCTGCACGCCTAACGCATTCACCCCGAAGACGAAGGCCTGCCGCCCGTCGTTGAAGGTCGAGAGGATGATCTCGACGTAGTCATCGGTAGAGATCTTGTCGCGATCGGACAGGCGGGCGTTCGTTGCACCCGGCGGCGCGAAGGCGCGAATGCCGAAGTGGATCGCCGTCGGCGAGTACCAGACGAGGACCTCCGTCGAGTCGGTGGATGGACGCTGGTCGCTCGGCTGGAATTGCGAAAAGCCCGTGAGGAGCGAGGCCTCCTGCCAGACCGGTTCGCTCAATGCGCCGTCGATCGCCACCTCGGCGTCGATGCGTGGCGGCGCGACGTCGGTCTTGCCCGCGCGTCCGCTGTACACCTCGCGCGCCGCCGGCGACGGAAGCGACGACGCCGCGGCACCCTGCGCCGCCGACTGTGATAGTGGCAGCGACAGGGAGACGACAGCGAGTACAGCCAACCGGGATAACGTCACGACGGCGAGGGTGCGAATGAGTTCACGTCATTTCACAAGGAGTCGCCGTTCGCGCCGGCGCCCAGCGCCGGGCGCACGCCGTCGAACAGCGGTGAGATGACGCCAGCGACCGGGACGAGCCGTGCGCCGCAGGAGTCCAACCGTGCCGATACGCATACTCCTGCGTGGAACGTTGCCTGCCGCACGGCAATCGTCCACCAACGGAGCGGCGCAGGACGTGGTAACTTCCCGCGGCGCGCGCGGTATGAGCGACCCGCGCCCCCCAAATCGAAATTCTCGCCGACGGAGCAGCGAACATGCGAATTCTCGTCGTGGCACCCATCGCCCTTTTCGCCGCGCTCGCGCTCCCCGCGCGCGCTGACGCCCAGCACGCGGGGCATACCGCGGGGATGTCCCTCGACAGTGCGATGGCCGCGCGCGCCGCGAAGGGGGCGCAGGATTCCATGTCGGCAGCTTCTCCCCGAACGACGCGCGCCGGGCAGGAAGCATTCGCCACGATCGCCGAGGTGGTGCGCGTCCTCGACGCCAATCCGTCGACCGACTGGTCCAAGGTGGACATCGAGGCACTGCGCGCACACCTGATCGACATGGACGACGTCACCATGCGCTCGCAGGTGAAGGCGACGTCGCTTCCCGACGGTGCAACGTTCGACGTTTCCGGGAGCGGGCGGGTGCGCGACGCGATCCGCCGCATGTCGATGAGCCACGGCACGACGATCACCCCTGCCGACGGCTTCACCTGGAACGCCACCGAGACGCCCGATGGGGCGCGAGTGACGGTTCGGACGATCGACCCGACGGACACGGCGCGCGTGGCCCGATTGCGTGCGCTCGGCTTCCTCGGCATTCTGTCGTTGGGGGACCACCATCGCGTGCATCACCTCGGGATTGCCGACGGCTCCATGCGCGCTTCTCACCAGCACTAGAGGTCATCGCACGAATCGTCGACCCCCTCCAGCCGCTGTGAGACGCCCACGCGCCTGACGACCATTTGTGCGATGCCCTGTAGTCGCCCCGACAAACCGACTGTGAACGACGACCGCTCCGCCGGCGCACGACTCCGCCATGCCATCGCGCGTGCAACGCCGCTCCTCCTCGCGATGACGGAAGACGCGTCCGCCCAACCTCGCGCATTTGGAAAGTGGTCGCCGCGCGAAGTCATCGGGCACCTGGTGGACTCGGCGCTGGTCAACCAGCAGTGCTTCCTGCGCGCGGCGGACCAGGAAGACCTCGTATTTCCCGGCTACCCGCAGGACGAGTGGGTCGCTCGGCAGCGCTACCGCGAGAGCGCGTGGGCGCCGCTCGTCGCGCTCTGGCGGGGACTCAACGAGCACGTGGCGCGC
The DNA here is from genome assembly GCA_964637355.1 of uncultured Gemmatimonadaceae bacterium. Taxonomy (GTDB): domain Bacteria; phylum Gemmatimonadota; class Gemmatimonadetes; order Gemmatimonadales; family Gemmatimonadaceae; genus SCN-70-22. The sequence continues at coordinate 36,883 of CAZWVG010000013.1, read as the reverse complement.
ACCATGGAGCTGACCCCACGAGAGATCCGTGAGCTGCAACGCATCCGACATTCGTTCGACCGTATCGCCTTTCGCACCATTCCCGCCGATGTCCCGAGCTCCCTCGACTACCTGATGACCGACTACGTCGACCATCTCGAGCATCACCTGCGCCAGATACTCGGCGAGCGGTGGGACGCCGTCGCCGGATGATGAAGACGTTCGCGCCCCGAGCGATCGGCGCGCCACCGAACGCTGGCCTGGCATCTCGTGTCTGACGACGAACGCCGACCACCGCCCCCGGCGGGGATCCTGGAGTATGAACTCCCCGACGGCTGGCAGGTCTTTGCCGGCAAGACCGACGCCGCGAACGACTACGTGAGCCTCAAGGTCGCCAAGGCGCGCGACCGCTGGTTTCACATCCGTGGGATGCCCGGCGGGCATGTGGTGCTGCGCGTCCCCACCGAGCGGGAGCCCGATCGCGCGACGGTGGAATGTGCCGCGAGCATCGCGGCATATCACAGCAAGGCGCGTTCGGCGGGAGTGGTCTCCGTTTCGATGAGCGAAGGGCGACACGTCTCGAAGCCGCGCGGGGCAAAGCCGGGGACCGTCTCCATCCAGCGAGAAACGGTGCTCAAGGTGCGACCGATTTCTGAGGAAGCGCTCGCGCCGCTCAAGCGCGGAAAGGCCTGAACGCGCTACTGCGCGCTACTGCGCGCTACTGCGCGCTACTGCGCGCCTTCTCGTCGGCGAAGATCGCGACCTCGATGCGTCGGTTGAGGGCGCGCCCTTCTTCGGTGGAGTTGCTGGCGACCGGCTCGGCCTCGCCTCGCCCCGACTCACGCATGCGCGAGCGCGACACGTCGCGCGAGGCGAGGTAGATCGCCGCACTGCTCGCGCGCCGCGCCGAGAGCGCCGCGTTGTAGCTGTCGCTCCCGACCGAGTCGGTGTGGCCGACGATAAGCAATTGGGTGTTTGGGTACTTCTCGAGGCTCGCGGCGAGCTTCGTGAGGTTCTCGGCCGCGGCGGGGAGGACCACATCGGAGTCGAAATCGAACAGGAGCCCCGACGCGAAGGTCACCTGGATCCCCTCGCCGACCCGCTCGACCTTGGCGCCGGGGATCGCCACCTCCAGCTCCTTCGCCTGCTGATCCATCTGGTGGCCGATGATCGCGCCCGCGGCACCGCCGACGACGGCCCCGAGGATTGCCCCTCGCGCGGTCGAACCGTTGGCGTGCCCGATCGCACCTCCGATCGCCGCTCCCGCGGCGGCACCGATTCCCGCCCCCTTCTCCTTGTTGCTGAGCGAAGCACAGGCGCCGAGCGCGAGCGCGGCGCCGAGCATGACGCAGGGGATGAGCGAGCGGGCGAAGCAACGTGGACGGGAAACAACGGAGCAATGCATCATCAAGTCCTCTGGGAGACGGCGTCGACGTGTCGTGATATCCCGTGCGGCAGCAGAAGTTGCGCATCCCGATCCGTGCGCGACGATCTCGCTGCCCGCCTAACGGGTGCTCCAGCGATCCCGCCGTCTCGCGCCTTCTTGCAGCCGTGAAGGACGCTCATTGACCGGCGCGTCGTCGCTCCGCGGCGCGAGGGAAACTGCCGACAGGAGAGCCGAAGATTCCCCGAATGACACGAAATCGGGCGGAACGGTATCGTTGCGTGCGGGGAGTACGCCGAGTCGAGTGACCGAGCCGCTCCCTCCACACGCCGCGCACACTCGCGCCCCCAGCCCCGCGCGAAGCACGGCGTCGCACCGGACCTGTGCATGACGCTCGATCGATACGAGGTGGACGCGACGACCGGATTCGTCCCGTCGACACCACCGCTTCTGCAGCTCGATTCCCACTTCGACGCGTGGGAGCAGGTCGCCCCCGACCTCTCAGCGCTGATCCGCTCGCGGCGCCTGCGCGCAGTGCTGGAACGCCTCCCGCAGCTCGAAGCCAACGCGCTGACAACGCGGCGCGAGCAGGAGCGCGGCTTCCTGCTCCTGACGCACTACGTCAACGCGTACGTGTGGGGTGACACGGAACCGAAGCTTCGCGTCCCGGCGACTCTCGCGGTGCCGCTGTGCAACCTCGCCGAGCGACTCGGCCGTCCGCCGATCGCCCACTATGCGTCGATGGCGCTGCACAACTGGCAGCTCCTCGATCCCCACGGCCCCATCGCGGTGGACAACGCGCGCACGCAGGTGCAATTCCTGGGCGGGGTCGACGAGGACTGGTTCTTCATCAGTGCGATGGGGGTGGAGCTGGCGGGTGCCCCACTCCTCCCGGTAGTCGCCGCGGCCGACGCGGCCTCGCGCGACGCGAGCGACACCGAGCTGGCGGAGGTGCTCATGCGCTTCTCGTCCGGCATGGATGCCATTCTCGGCGCGCTCCTGCGCGTGCGCGAGTGGTGCGACCCCGCGACGTACTACCGTCGCGTTCGCCCGTACGTGACGGGGTGGCCGGCGCCGGGCGTGGTGTACGAGGGCGTCTCGGACGAGCCGAAGCGCTACATCGGCGGGAGCGCCGCGCAGAGTTCCCTGCTGCAGGTCTTTGACGCGTTGCTCGGGCTCGCACACCCCGACTCGCCGGCCGGCGCGTACCTGCGCACGGTGCGCGGATACATGCCCCCTGCGCACCGCGCCTTCGTCGAGGACATCGAACGCACGTCGCGCGTGCGCGCGCGTGCCGACGCGGGGAGCGACGCGCTCCGCGACGCCTACAACTCGGCCCTCGAGTGCATGGAGCGATTTCGCAAGGAGCACATGCAGCTGGCGCACGACTACATCGTGCGCCCGTCGGGAGCGGGGAGCGACCAGAAGGGGACCGGGGGAACGGCGCTGCACACCTTCCTGCGCGGCGCGCAGGACACGACAACCTCGGCAAAGCTGTGAGCGGCGCATCGCGCCACAGCGCCGGCTCGCAGCGCACGCCGCTCGCTCCCGCCTCGGAACTCGACGCCAACGACCCGTTGCGCGACTTCCGCGACGCGTTCGTCCTCGAGCCCTCGCTGGTGTACCTCGATGGCAACTCGCTCGGCGCGCTCCCGCGCGCGACGGCCGGACGCCTGCACGACGTGGTGGAGCGCGAGTGGGGAGAGGGGCTCATTCGCAGCTGGAACACGAACGACTGGTTCGTGGCACCGCGCCGGGTCGGGGGGAAGATCGCGCGACTGATCGGGGCGGAGTCGCACGAGGTGATCGTGACCGACTCGGTGTCGGTCAACCTCTTCAAGCTGATCGTCGCGGCGCTTCAGTCGCGTCCCGGGCGCCACACGGTGATCTCCGAGCCGGGAAACTTCCCCACCGACTTGTACATGATCGAGTCGGCCATTCGCACGCTGGGCGACGGGCACCGCCTGCAGTTGGTGGAGCGTGACGCGCTGGACGCAGCGATCGATGGCGACACGGCGCTCGTGCTGCTCACGCACGTGCACTACAAGACCGCAGACGTCTACGACATGGCGGGGGTGACGCGTCGTGCGCACGAGAGCGGCGCGCTGATACTCTGGGACCTGAGCCACAGCGTGGGCGCGCTCCCGGTGGACCTTGGCGGCTCCGGCGCCGACCTCGCCGTTGGGTGCGGCTACAAGTTCCTCAACGGCGGACCAGGTGCGCCGGCCTTCCTGTACATCGCCGAGCGGCTGCACGACACGCTGCAATCGCCGCTTGGAGGGTGGATGGGGCATGCGCGCCCGTTCGACTTCGTGGACGGATATGAGCCGGCCGCGGGGATCACGCGCTTTCTCTGCGGGACGCCGTCGATCCTCGCGCTCGCCGCACTCGAAACGGGAGTCGACCTCCACCTGCGTGCCGACGCTGCGCACGTGGCCGCCAAGTCGCGCGCCCTGGCCGAACGCTTCATCGACCTCGTGGCCGCGCGCTGCGGCGCGCACGGCATCACCCTCGTGGGGCCGCCGCGAGGAGCGCCGCGCGGGAGCCACGTGTCGTTCCAGCACCCCGAGGCGTTCGCCATCGTGCAGGCATTGATCGCCCGTGACGTCATCGGCGACTTCCGCGCCCCCGACGTGATGCGCTTCGGGCTCACCCCGCTCTACCTGCGCTACGCCGACATCGACCGGGCCGTCGATGCGTTAGGCAAGGTGATGGAATCCGGCGCCTGGCGCGACGCACGATTCCAGGTGCGTGGCGCGGTGACGTGAGCGATGGCACCTGCCGCCAGGCCCGTACGAGGGTGAGGCACGCACGAGAACGTTAGGGCGAGTGTTCGACCGCTTCGCGTAACGCGACGAAGCGCGGCTCACGACGGAGCGGCTCGAACTGCGGATCGATTGCGAGGAAGACCATGGAATGCGCGCGATCGTCGAGCGCTCGCGCCAGCGACGCCAGCGCGGCGTCGCGATCGCCGAGTGCCAACTGCGCCTTGGCGATCTCGTATCGAGGGACGTAGCCGTCGCTTCCTCGGCGCTCCAGCGCGGCGATGATGGAGCGCGCCGAATCGCGCGCGCCGGCAAGCGCATACACGCGGGCCAGCGCGGCCCGTTGAATCCCCGCCTCTCCGGAGAGCGAGGCGGCGTGGCGGAGCATCACGACGGCGCTGTCGAGCTGCCCGCGCTCGGTCTCTGCCATTCCCTGCCAGAGCCACGCAAGGGCGAACCGGTCGTCGAGCGCGAGAGTGCGACGGCACTGTTGCACCGCCTCGTCGTAGCGCCCAGCGTAGAGATAGACCCAGCCTAACGCGGCGTTGGCGATGAGCGAGAGCGGGTCAAGCTCCTGCGACAGGCGCAGCTCGCGCTCGGCTTCATCGAATCGTCCGCGCGACGTGAGGAGGTTGCCATACCACTGATGCGCCATCGAATACGTGGGATCGAGCGCCAGCGATCGCCTGAACTCGCCCTCGGCGCGGTCGAAGCGCCAGTCGTAGTACAGGTCTACGTAGCCGAGCGTCGCGTGGGGGGCGGCGAGCGTCGAATCAAGAGCGACTGCCCGTTCCGCCGCCTCGCGCGCACGAGGAAAGGCTTCGCGCGGGGCGACATAGTCGTAGAACGCCAGCACGGCGTAGGCATCGCCCAAGCCGGCATATGCGCGCGCATAGCGGGGCGAGCGCGCAACTGCAGCGGAAAACCTCTCCACTGCCTGGCGCAGCCCCCCCTCGGTGCGCTGGTGCCAGGCATAGCGCCCCTGCAGATACAGATCGTACGCAACCGGATCGTCAGCGGGATGCGGGCTCGCAGTGGTCGAAGCCGCGAGATCGACGCCCCGCAACCGATCGACGATGGCAGCGGCGATCTGCTGTTGGATGTCGAGCACGTCGCTCACCCGACGATCGAAGGTCTCGGACCAGAGTTGGTAGCCGTCGCGAGCGGTCACGAGCTGCGCCGTCACGCGCAGGTGGTCGCCGGCGCGACGAACGCTCCCTTCGAGCACCGACTCCACACCGAGTCGACGCGCGACGTCGCGCACATCGAGGTGCGTTCCCTTGAGTGCAAAGACCGAAGTACGCGACGTGACGCGGAGCCCCCGTACCTCGCCGAGCGTAGAGATCAGTTCGTCGGTGATCCCGTCGCTCATGTAGTCGTTCGTGTCGTCACCCGATTGATTGGCAAAGGGGAGCACAGCGATGCTTCGCTGCGCACCGGCCGGCGCGGCGGGAAGCTCGGCGGGGCGGCGGAGAACGAGCCAGTTGACAGCAGTCGCAACGGCGAGCGCGGAGATCACGCCGAGCGAGCGCCACCGGACATTGCGGCTGACGGACGCGACGCGTGTCGACGCAAGGAACTCGAGAGGCTCCTTTTGAACCGTGGGCGTGCCGCCCGCGTCGAGGTCGAACACCGTGCCGCCCGATCGCTCGAGTGCAGCTGACGGAAGCGCCCCTTCGGCACCTGACGCACGCCGGGCATGGGCCCGGGCGATCTCGCGGCTCGACGGCACGGGCGCCAGACGCGCCAGTTCGTCGGCAAACGCGATCACCTGCACGTCCGGCTCGGCGCCGACTTCCTGGCGCACGAGTTCGGTGTGGATGCGCGCATGCTTGATCGCCGCAGCTCGCTCCCCCGATCGATCCAGTGCACGCATCAGAAGGAGCGCCACCCGCGAGGAGTGAGGGTCGCGAACGGCGGCGCGTCGCCAGTAGTCGATGGCCAATGCGTGCTCGCCGCGCGCCTCGCCGTCGAGCGCGAGCGACTCGAGAGCCTTCTGGTAGTCGTTCGCGCGTTGCGCTCGTTCGCCGTCAGCCCAGCGCTCGAAATCGGGGGCGTCCGGAACAACGAAGGCGTCGAGCAGCTCGCCAGCGTACAACTCGACACATCGGCGCCAGTCGGCTCGGCGAAACGCATCGCAAAAGTCGAGAACGTCGACCGACACGATCGAGCGCTCGAGATGCAAGTCGTCCCCGATCGCGCTCACCGCGGTCGCCTGCAACGCCTGGTTGATGCGATAGATCGAGTCGGAGACGAGGTGGCGCGCCCGGTCGGTATCGGCCTCGGGCCACAGGAGCGCGGCGATGCGCTCCCGCGACGCCGACTTCTCTCGGCTCAGCGCGAGGATCGAGAGGAGGGCCAGTCGGCGGCGCTGGACGGCCCTCCCCTCGATCGGGGCATCCTCGGCCATCAAGGCGACGCTTCCGAACAACTTGAGCCGGTACATAAGACGAAAAGTCGCGGTGGCGAGAGACTGGCGAGCGATCGGCGAACCGCGGGCGACGGTGCTGCATCACCATGCCGTCACACGAGTTCCGGCAGCACGTGGCGCCGGTGCCCGTCTTCCTTCATTCCCTGGCTCGGAGTGACATCATGAGAATCGTAACTGCCCCCGTCGTCGCGACATGCGCCGCGGCCCTGTCCGCCATCATCCTGGCCTGTGAGCGCCCGTCGGCCCCGATCGCACATGTCCACGAGGGCGCCCTTGCCGCAGTGATCGACGATGCCGCCGAGGCGGAGCTTCGCGCCATGAAGAGCGCCACGTCGCCGTTCCAGGACTTTGCAACAGCGCGCGCCGCCGGCTACGACGTGCAAGTCACGAACTGCTACGAGAACCTCCCGCTCGGCGGGATGGGCTATCACTGGGGCGATGCGTCGCGCTTCGATGCCACGCTCGAGGTCACCAAGCCCGAAGTGCTGCTCTACGAACGTGGCAAAGGCGGGAGCATGACGCTCGTGGGCGTCGAGTACATCGTCCCGTTCTCGGCGTGGACCGACCCGAACCCGCCACAGCTGTTCGGCCAGAACTTTTCGCGGAATCTCACCTTCAATGTGTGGGCGTTGCACGCGTGGGTGTGGCGCACGAATCCGCGCGGCGTCTTCGCCGACTGGAATCCGCGGGTGCATTGCTGATCTCGCCACGTTTCCCTCTCCTCCCTTCCCACACTTCCTGCACCTCCTACGCCTAACAAGGATCTATGCCGCGATACATGATCGAACGGGAGATTCCCGGTGCTGCCTCGCTGGGCGACGCCGACTGCGTGACCGTGGCGCGCCGCTCCAACGAGGTGCTAAACGAGCTTGGTCCGTCCATCCAGTGGATCCATTCATATGTCACCGGCGACCGGATCTATTGCGTCTACGACGCGCCGAATCCCGACATCATCCGGGAGCATGCGCGGCGCGGCGGATTCCCGGCCGACTCGATCGCCGAGGTATGCCGCATGCTCACGCCGGCGACGGGTCACGCAACGCAACAGGGCGCCGAGAGCGGCGCCCTGTCGTAAGGCCTTCGGGGGGGCTCCGTCCGAGCCCCCTCAGTCCTTCTCCTTGTAGACCGCCTTCCGCTTGGCCGCCTCGAGCTGGATGTCGTTGAGCTGCTCGATCGGTTGCGCCTCGCTCCCGTCACAGCGGATGTAGGTGATCGCCACGCGCCGGTTGCGTGCGTGATCCATGGCCTTGGTCCCGTTCACGAGGACGCGCTTTTCGCCGAACCCTGTCGCCACGAGCTGCGCCTCGGGAAGCCCCTTGCTGCGAATGTACTGGCGCACTGCTTCCACGCGCCGCTCGGAGAGCGCCTGGTTGTATTCGTCGGAGGCGCGGATGTCGGTGTGGCCGGAGAGCTTCACGCGGATCCCCGGCGTCTCCTTCATCTTCGCGACTAGGGCATCGAGCACGATCTTCGTCTCTGGCGAGAGGAACGACTTGTCGAGCGCGAAGTGCACGATCGACGGGACGCCGGCGAGGACGTCGGGGGAGGAGCACGCCGGCTTTGCATCGGTTGGGGTGTTCCCCTTGTTGCTGTCGGCAGGTGTGACCGGCGTAACTGGCGTGACCGGGGTTGGTTCAGCCTGCGCGGGCGGAACCACCGGCGGCGCCATCTTCCCCCCCTTCTCGGCGTCGCCCAGGAGTCGATTGGCCGCGACGAGCGGGGGCTCGTCGACGCACGCCGGTCCCGCGAGGAAGAAATGTCCGGCGCGCAGGAGCTGCCCCTCAGCCTTGGCCACGTCCTCCGGAGCATTGAGGGTGGCTGCCCCCTTCCGCAGCCCTTCGGCGCGCGCCCACAAGGCGGGGTCGAGTGGCGTTGCACCTGTCGGGATGGGAACGACGCTGGCGAGGACGCTCTCGCTGTTCCCCTGCTCGAGCGTCTCGATGTCGGCGGCGGCCCACTGCAGCACGTCGTCGACGAAGTGCGTGCGATCGTTGCGTTCGTACGCCTCGCGCGCAACGCGGACGTACTCCGCGGCGCGCGCCGCCACGTAGCGCTGCGCCCCTGTCGGGCTGGGCGCGGCGGTGCTGATGCGACGGTCGAGCGCATCGAAGATGGCGAGGTCGCGGGCGATCGCCTCGTCGGTCACGCGGTTCTTCACCGGCGTGAGTTGGTTCGCGGGCACCATCGTCACCGAGGCACATCCGGTGACGATGAGGAGCATCGCGGTCGTTGCGCACGCGCCGCGCAAGCGGAACCCGTGGGCGCTCATTCTTCCTTCCCCCCTGCGCGGCAGGCGTTGTCGCATGGTGTTCCGGCAGCTCCAAGTCCGAAGAGCGACTCATCGAACTTGAAGCCGAGGTCGAGGTACAGCCCCTTGCGGGTCGTACCGAACGTGTTGAGGTCCTTGTCGGTGAAGCCGAAGATGTTGTAGCCGCCGGCGATACGAAGGTTCTTCATCACGATCAGCCCGAGCTCGGCGCCGAGCCCATACTGGCGCGAGGAGAAGCCGTCGCTGAACAGCACCGACGAAATGAGCCCGGCGTCGAGGCGACGGTTCAGGTCGAAGATCCCGCGCCCCATGAGCAATTGCGAGTTGGTCTTAGTGCTCAACGAGCCGATGTCGTCGCGGGCGAACTTCGCCGCGTAGCGCCCGGAGAGCGTCACGCGATCCTGCGGCTGGAAGTTGACCAGTGCGGCGAGGATGTTCGCCATGTTCTCGGTCGGCTCTGTGACACCGGTCGAGCCGAAGTGCGAGAGGCGATTCTCGTAGCGCATGAGCGCGTTCCAGCGATTGCGATCCGTCTCGCGCCAGGCGAGGCCGAGCTGCGAGAAGCCGTGCGTTTCCTTCCCACTCGTCTCGAAGACGTCCCACAACGTGCGGCCGAGGAGCGTCCAGTCGCGCGTGAGCTTGCGGGCGTAGCCAAACGATCCGAGGAAGTTGTCGCCCGAGTCCGCGTTACGGAACTCGAGGCGCGCGGTGCTCTTCCACAGCGACGGGCGCGTCCATTCCACCGCGCCGGTAACGGCGAGTGCATCGCCCGATGGGACCACGTACCCGGTACCCAGCGAGCCGCCGGCGAGCGGCGACACTCGCTCGAAGGTGGTGTTGACCAGGAGCCCCGGCGCGATCGCCCAGCGATTGCGCAAGCCGATCGACGCCTCGGCGTCGCGCCCGTTGAACGAGTCGCGACCGCGATACTCGCTGAACATCTGCGTGTTCTTGAGGTAGTCGGCGTCGACTCCGAAGACAGTGTACTGCTGGTTGGTCCCCTCGTTCAACGCGTACGCCCCGTGGGTCGATGTAAGCCACTCGTGGCGCGCATACAGTCGCGTGTTGTTCGACACGATGTATTCACCGCCCACCGCGCCGCGATGCGAGTCGTCGCGGATGTCCTGCTCGTACTCCGTGAAGAGCGAGCTGCGCGTTTGCTCGGGAAGCGTCCAGGTCAGACGCCCGCGCAGCGCACTCACGTCGTTGTCGACGAGCCCGCGGTTGATCTGCCCGAAGGCGCCCGGGTTCGGCGAGTAGTTGCCGCTCTCCTTGGCATAGCGATAGCCGAATTCACCGCGCCAGGCCTTGTCGAACTCGCGCTCGATCGCGATGAGCGCTCCGTCGCGCTTCCCTTCGAGCGCGGTGTTGTTCTCGGTGTGTAGCGCGTCGCCGATGAGGCGGGTCTTCTCGTTGAGTCGCGTCGAGAAGCGTCCGCCGAACTCGGTGCGCCCTCCGAAGAATGTGGACGAGGTGTTGCTGAACGCCGAGTCGGAGCGCGCCGCGAAGACGCGTCCCTCGAACTTCTCCGACTGATGCCGCAACTCGATGCGGAATGCGCTGCCGGAGGTTCCACTCGTGTCGGTCTGGGCAAACTCTCCAAACAGCAGCGTACCCAGTCCGAGCTTCGCCGTCGCGTTCACGCCGGCGAGGCGCGTCTTGATGAGCGGGTTCTCGTCCTGCGCGAAGGTACCGCCGAGTTCGAAGGCGTCGCCCAGTCGCACCGACCCGTCGCCGCCGTAGACCCAGAAGTTGTCGCCGTTGGCGCTGTCGGTCTCGTATGTGACGCGGATCGACACCGGGTTGAGGTTGGCATCGGCGCTCGGCACCGGGACGCGGAAGATGAGGCGTCCGCTGAGCGGTTCGATGGTGTAGTCGGCGAAGCGCGTCATCGCGACGCGCGACAGGATCACCGACGGCTGGTTGCGATCGCGGGTGATGATCTCGACACGCTCGCTGTTGATGAGTCCCTGCGCGCTCCTCAGCGAGTACGGTCCCGAGATGCCGCGTCCGGGGATTTCATCGACGGTCTGCCGCACGCGCCCGCGCGAAGCGAAGAGCGTCGCTGTCCCCTTGCTCCCTTCGAAGTGCTCGACCGCGCCATTGAGCGTGCGGTCGTACGCGCTCAGCGTGCGGCGTTCGTCGGCGCGGGTGGTCTGGAAGTCACCGAACATCGTGAACGACGTCCCGCGATCGAGGCGCACATAGAAGCGCCGCCGCGACTGCGCATCGAACTCGCGGATCGAGGCGTCGCCGTAGACGGGGAAGAATTCGTCGGGGCGAATGTCGCGGAAGAGCGTGGCACCGCGATCGCGCTCGCTGTCGTACGACAGGGTGAGGAGCTGGTCGTTGAGGACCTTCCCCTTCATGAAGAGCGCGCCGCGCGCGCCGCCGCGCACCTTGCCGCTGTCTTTCTCGAACGTCCAGTCGCGGAGCGATTCCTCGAAGCCGTCGGCGTCCGACGCGAGGGCGTTGCCACCCTTGATGAGCGAGCGGAAGTCGATGCGGGCGTTGAGGAGGCCGGTGGCCATGAGCGGGCGCACCACCGGGATGAAGGTGATGGGCATCGTCGCCACGCCGTCGGGCGTGGTGACGCGCACCTCGCCGCGCCCGGGCTGGGCGGCGGCAATCAGCGTGTAGCTCCCTTCGCCATCGGCGAGGACGACCTGGCGTCCCTGCTCGGTGGCACCGATGTCGTCGCCGAGCCAGCGCCCTAACGACGACTCGATGGTCACCGGGACGCGCCCGGCGAGCGGCTTGCCCGTGGCGTCGGTGGCGCGGACGATGATCTTGACCAGCGATTGCCCGTCGGCCGGGATGCCATCCTGCGGCACCTCGAGCTGCACGCGTCCGGCGGCGAAGGGGTTCCGCCCCTGCTGCACCGCGAGTGCGCGCAGCGGGGTGATCGGCAATTGCGAGTTGGCGTCAGTGAGCGTCCGCGTGCCGCCGATGAGCGGGCGATACGCTTCGGACTGGTGCACCGGACCGGTCCCCGAGTCGTGCGACAGGGCGATCCCGGGCTTGGTGGAGCTATACGCGATGTTGATCGAGTCGGCCGGGGTTCCGGCGCGCAACGGCTCGCCGCTCGCCTCTCGCGCGGCCGGCGTTCCGCCGGTTGCGACGCCCGGCGGGATCGCGCGATCGTTGATCTGCGTCCCGGCGTTCTCCACCTCACCGGAGCGACGGCGCTCGAGCACCAGGCGCAGCACTTCGGTGGAGCCGGAGCCCTCGGCGAAGTCGGCCTTGTGCAGTTCGCCCGCCTTCACGTCGGCGAAGCGTGAGTAGCCGTCGAGCGCGTTGCGATTGGCGATCGGCACCATCACCGCGCCGGCGGGGAGCGAGGTGCGATCGATCTTGACGATGTGCAGCCGGTTGGAGACGCCGTAGAAGTTGTACTTCCCTTCCACGTCGGTCACGACCGACGAACCATCCTCGAGATAGACGCGCACGCCGGGGATCCCGACTTCACCGGCTTCCTGCATTTGGCTCTTGCAGTTGCACTGCGTGTAGACCTTGCCGGCGATGGCGCCGCGCTCGCTGAAGAGCCCACCGGTCACACGCGTCGTCGCGCTGGCCGGATCGGACTTCGTCCCGCCATCGGTCGTCGCAGCCACGGCAACGTTCCGGTTGTTCCCGAGCTGCGCCGCGGCCGTGATGCGGACGCGGTAGGTCAGGATCACCGGCGTGCCGCGGTTCACGGCGCCGATGTTGAAGGTGAGGTAAGGACCGGGGGCGCCGCTCGGATCGGCGATGGTCGTGCGGCCGATGCGCGCGGTGTGCGAGTCGTAGGCGAAGCCGGTCGGGAGCGTATCGCTCACGACGGCGCTGGCGATGTTCGCCGTTCCGGTATTGCGCACCGTCACGGTGTAGTCCAGCACATCGCCGATCGTGGCCTCGGACTTCGAGACGCTCTTGGTGATCTCGAGGAACGGGATGCCGGCCACGGGCGCGGTTGCACACCCGGTGTTGTTGGCGAGCGAGGAGTCGCCAGCGACGGTGACGGTCGCGCAGTTGGTGACTTGCGGGATCGCCGCGTTCCCGACGTTGACGCGCAGGTCGATCGTCGCCGATTCGCCAGCGGCGATCGGTGCCGTTCGCGTACAGGTGACGATGTTGCCAGCGACCGAGCAGGTCCATCCGGTCCCCGCTGCAGACTGGTAGGTCAGCCCTGCCGGGAGCGTGTCACGCACGGTGATCGGCAGCGGCGCGGCGATCGTGCCGGTGTTCCGGATGGTGAGCTGGTAGCGTCCCTGTCCGCCAACCTGGAACGGCCCGGCGGTCTCCTTGACGAGCGAGAGGTCGACGAGCCCGCTCACTGGCGTGCTCACCGTCGACGAGTCGTTCGCCGGGTTGCCGTCATCGGGGGAGCTGCCGACCGCGGTGTTCTGCACGGCGGGGATCGCGCTCACGAGCGGGACGACATTGACGGTGATCACCGCCGCATTCGCCGGCGGAAGCGGCGCCGCATACGTACACGTGACGGTCTGGACGTTGATCGAACACGCCCAGCCGGTGCCGCTCGCGGAGAGCAGCGTCAGCGACGCCGGCACGATGTCGGTGACGACGATCGGCTGGGTCGTGGCGACTGGACCGATGTTGCGGACGAGGATCGTGTAGCTGGCGGGCTGCCCGACCTGGAAGGCAGCGGCATTCGCCGACTTGGTGGTCTGGAGGTCGGGGCGGAGCGCCGGCGCCGCGATCGGAACCGTGCTCTCGTCGTTCCCCGGGTTCGGGTCACCCGGCGTCTTCACCACCGCCGTGTTGCTGGTGTTGACGATCGGGTTCGGCGCGGTGGTGACGAGCGTGATGACGCTGATTTCCTGCGGCGCCATCGGTCCGGGGTTGGTGCACGTGACGAGCTGGCCCGCCGCGGAGCAGCTCCACCCCGTCCCGGTTGCGCTCACGTAGGTATAGCCCGGCGGGAGCATGTCGGTAACGGTGATCGTCCCCGTCGTGGGCGCGGAGCCGACGTTGGTCACCGTGAGGGAGAAGGTCGCGTTCCCGCCAGCCGCAATGGAGGCGATCGTCTTGACCATCTTGAGATCCAGGACGCCACTGACCGTCTCCTGAATCGTCGAGGAGTTATTGAGCGGGTTTTCGTCGTCCGGATTGGCCACGACGCCGGTGTTGGTGATGACCGTTCCCGCTGCAGCGGTGACGTCGACCGTGATGATGATGTTGACGGTCTGCAGGTGCGCGAGCGATCCCGCGTAGACGCACGTCACCGGGGTTCCCATCGCGCTGCAGGTGAAGCCCGCTCCGGTCGCGCTCACGAAGGTGAGTCCCGCCGGAAGCTCGTCGGTCACGATCGTCGGCTTGGTCGTCGGATCCAGCAGGTTGGTGACTGCGAGGTTGAAGGTCCCGCGCGACCCGGCGACGAGCTTCGACGACGTCTTCACGATCATGAGATCGATCCGCGTACCACCGCCGGCGCTGGTGACAATGGTCGACGTGTCGTTGGCCGGGTTGGCGTCGCCAGGAGTCTTCACGACGCCAGTGTTCGTGACGCCCGGTGCCGCCGTCGGCCCGACGAGGACCGTGACCGTGACCACGGTGGTCGCTCCCGGCGCGATGACGCCGGCATGCGTGCAGCTGACGGTCTGTGCCGGTGGTGCGTTGCAGCTCCACCCGCTCCCGCTGGCCGACACGAAGGTCAGGCTCGGCGCGAGCGTGTCGCTCACCACGGTCGTCCCGGTGGTCGGGAGCGTGGAGACATTCGTCACCGCGAGGGAGTACGTCGCGTTCTGCCCGACGACGAACGGCGTCGTCATCGCCGTCTTGACGATCGCGAGGTCGAGCGTCGGCGACGGCTCCATGACGGGCGTCGGATCGAAGGCGGTGTTGTTGCCGGGAATCGCGTCGCCCGGCGTGGATATCGTCGCGACGTTCGTGACCGTCGGGACGGCCGCACTCGCCACGCTCACGGTGAGCGTGATGACCGGCGCGGCCCCGCCGGCGGGCAGGATGATCGGATTCGTGCACGTCACCACCGCGCCCGCCGCCGAGCAGGTCCATCCAGTCCCGCTGGCAGAGACGAAGCCCAACCCGTTAGGCAGGTTGTCGGTGACGGTGAGCGGTCCGGTGGTCGGCGCGCTCCCGGCATTCGTCACGCGGATGCTGTAGGTGCCGTTCTGCCCGACGGTGAACGTTCCCGAGTGGATCTTGGTGATCGCCGCGTCGATGGCGGTCGCAACGGTGACCGCGTCGGAGGCGGTGTTGTTCGCCGAGACCGCGTCACCCGGCGTGGCGACCGATACGACATTCGTCGCGGTCGGCGCCGCCGGGCTCGAGACCGCGACCGTCAGCGTGATGGGCGGCGCCGCGGTCCCAACGGCGACGACCGCCGGGTTGGTGCAGGTGACGACCGAACCGGCCGCCGAGCAGCTCCAACCGGTCCCCGCTGCGGAGATGTAGCCAAGCCCCGCGGGGAGGTTGTCGGTGACGGTGAGTCCGCCGGTAGTCGGGGTGTTGCCGACGTTGGTCACGGTGATCGTAAACGTTCCGTTCTGTCCGACCGTGAAGTTGCCGGTGTGACTCTTGGCGATCGCCACGTCGAGGAGCTGCACCGGCGTGTTGATCGTCGAGCGATCGTTCGTCGGGTTTCCGTCACCCGGCGACGACACCGTCCCGGTGTTCGAGACGGACGGCGCTGCGGCGGCGTCGACCAGGACGGTCACGAGCACACTCGAGGACGCCGATGGCGCGAGGACCGCCGGGTTCGTGCAGCTGACGGCCCCCGCCGCGAAGCTGCACGTCCACCCCGTGCCTGTTGCCGAGACGTAGGTGAGGCCCGTCGGGAGGATGTCGGTGATCGTCGTCGTTCCCGTGGTCGGCGCCAGCGAGACGTTGGTGACGGTGAGCTGGTAGCTCGCATTCGAGCCGACGACGAACGGCGCGGTCGCGGTCTTGACGATCGCGAGGTCGAGCGTCGGTGCCGGTGCGACCGGCGTCGGGTCGGAGGCGGTGTTGTTTCCGGGCACGACGTCGCCCGGCGTGGCAACGGTCGCGACGTTGGTCACCGACGGCACGGCGGCACTCCCCACGGCGACCGTGAGGGTGATCGGCGGTGCCGTCGCGCCAACGCCCAGCGTCGTGGCATTGGTGCAGGTGACGAGCGCCCCCGCCGCCGAACAGCTCCACCCCGTCCCTGTTGCGGAGACGTAGGTGAGCCCGGTCGGAAGGTTGTCGGTGACGGTGAGCGCGCCGGTGGTCGCCGCGGTCCCCACGTTGCTCACGGTGATCGTGTACGTCCCGTTTTGCCCCGCCTGGAAGGCGGCGCTGTGGCTCTTGGCGATCGCGACGTCGACCGCGGTCACCGGCGTGTTGATCGTCGACTGGTCGTTGCCCGGGTTTCCGTCACCCGGTGTCTGCACCGACCCTGTATTGGCGACCGACGGCACGGCAGCGGCGAGCACGGTGACGGTGATCGTGATGTTGCTCGTCGTGGCGGGGGCGATCCCCGCCGGTGTCGTGCAGGTGACGGTGTTCGCAACCGCACCGCAGCTCCACCCGGTGCCGGTCGCCGAGACGAAGGTCAGCGATGCCGGGAGGATGTCGGTGACGGTCGTGGTTCCGGTCGTGGTCGCAGCGCCGACATTGCTCACCGCGAGCTGGTACGTGGCGCTCTGCCCGACGACGAAGGGGCTGGTCGCCGTCTTCACGATCGAGAGGTCGAGCGCCGGCGCCGACACCGGCGTGTTGATCGTCGATTGGTCGTTGCCCGGATTCCCGTCACCCGGCGTCGAGACGGTGCCGGTGTTGGTGACCGACGGAACGGCAGCGGCGAGGACCGCGACCGTCACGGCGATGTTGCTCGAAGCGCCGGAGGCATAGCCGGCCGGCGTGGTGCAGCTGACGGTATTGCCGGCGTTGCTGCAGCTCCACCCCGGACCGCTGGCCGAGACGAACGTGAGTCCGGCCGGGAGGATGTCGGTGACCGTCGTCGTCCCGGTGGTGGCCGACGTCCCGAGGTTGGCGACCGTCAGCTGGTAGGTCGCGTTCTGCCCGACGACGAAGGGGCTCGTCGCCGTCTTGACGATCGACAGGTCGAGCGTCGGTGGGCGATCGACGGTGGTCGGGTCGCCCGACGTGTTGTTGGTGCGGCGCCCGGGCGTCTCGTTAGGTGTGGTGGCGGTGGCGGTGTTGGTGACCGCCGGGAAGGCCGCATTCCCGACCGCGACCGTCAGCACCACGCTCGTCGACTGCGCCGTCGCCAGTGGCGCGGCGTAGCTGCAGGTGACCTGCTGCCCGACGGCGCTGCACCCCCATCCCGTCCCTGTTGCCGACACGTAGGTCAGACCGGCGGGGAGGTTGTCGGTGATGGTGATCGCCCCCGTCGTCGTGCGGTTCCCCAGGTTGGACACCGTGATCACGTAGATCCCGTTCTGCCCGACGGTGAAGTTGCCGCTGTGCGACTTGGTGAGGAGGAGGTCGATGAACGGGTCGTTGTTGCCGACCGTGATAACCGACGCCACATCGGTCGACGTGTTGTTCGCGAGGAGCGCCGCCGACTCGCCGGGCGTCGATGCAACCGCCGTGTTGCTGACCGACGGGAGCGCCGCACTCGACACCGCGACGCCGAGCGCGAAGCTCGTCACCTCGCCAGGCGCAAGGCTCGCGGCGCGCGTGCACGTCACGCTCTGCCCGACCGCGCCGCAGCTCCACCCGCCGCCGGAGACGGAGGCGTAGGTGAGGCCGGCCGGCAGGTTGTCGCTGACGGTGATCGCCCCGGTGGTCGCGGCATCGCCCACGTTCGACACGATCATCGTGTAGAGCCCAGTGGAGCCGACGGCGAGGTTCCCGGCATGCGACTTCACGAACTGCAGGTCGATGCCGACCGCCGTCGCCGTCGGTCCCGAAGGAACCGCCGGCGTTGCACCCCGTTGGGCGATCGCGGACGAAGGAGCGAGGAGCGTCGCACCAGCGATGGCCGATGCGACAAGGGAAAGGTGTGCCCGGCGAACGGCGGGGCGCACCCACTGCGGGGCAAGGCGAAAACGTGTCATTGCGGCTGTGCCGGAACGCTGCAACGGGAAGGACCGGATGCGGCAGGATGTCGCGTCAGAGTCGACCTGGAAATCGGGGATCGCCCCCGCACGTCGACGGTGCAGTCGAAATTCGCACCAGCAGCGAGAGAGGAGGCGAAGCTACTTCCTGTTGCGGAATGCGCAATCAGAACGAAAATCCTGTGCCATCGCTCACCCGAACCTTGCGCGGCGTCAGGCAATCACCGTTCGCGCGCGCGCAGTGCATCGCGCCGCCGCAAGGCGCGACGTATTCTCCCGTCCTTCCGCTGCCCGCACTTCCCTGCCTTTCGTCGTTGCAAGTCCAGCGATCGCGCGGATGACGTCGACGTCGCCTCCGCGGCACCGCACCAATACCAGAATACAGACTCACCCGTGGACACCCCCGCAGACCCCATGACGACCGACTATCCGATCCTGATCGGGAGCCAGCAACAGTTTGCCGCGGCGCGCGCCGTCTTGCAGCAGGCACGGTTCGACGAACCAACGGTCGCCCGTCGACTGGGCGGCTCCTCGCTCGTCGGCGTTCCACGCATGATCGATGGACGGAAGTCGCTCGACGGCCCGGTCGGCGACGCGAACGCAGCGCTGATCCGCCTCTTCATAGATGGCGAACCTCTCGCCGCCGCGTCGCTGCGCGAGTGGCTCAGCGACGACGGCCTGCACGCACTCCGCTCGCTCGGCCTCCTCACGCCGTCGGTCGACGACGCCGAGTTGCTCGAGCCGACGGTGATGCTGATGCCGCTGCAAGGGCTGTGGCTTGCGTCGGACCTTCTCCCGCGGACCGACAGTGGCGAGGCGACCACGCGACAGGACTACGTGTACAGCGCGGGGAACGATCTCACGGCATCATTTCTCGCGGTGATTCCGAAGGCGCCCGGTGCGCGCGTCCTCGAACTCTGCGCGGGGACGGGCGTCGCGGCGATTCGCGCGGCGCGCGACGGTGCAGCGTCGGCGATGGCCAGCGACATCACGCCGCGCTGCGCACACTTCGCGCGCTTCAACGCACTCCTCAATGAAGTCGACCGTATCGTCGACGTGCGCGTGAGCGACGTGTGGGCATCGCTCGGCGATGCGCAGTTCGATCTCATCGTCGCGCATCCGCCATACGTCCCCGCCTTGAGCCATCGCTTCGATTTTCGCGATGCCGGCGCGGATGGTGAGCACGTCACGCGGCGCATCGTCGAGGAGGCGCCATTTCATCTCGCTCGCGGCGGGCGACTCATTTTCCGCGCAGCGTTGAGCGACCGTCGCGATGCGCCGATCGCGAGTCGCATCCGCGCCTGGCTCGGCGACGCGGCCGACGAGTTCGACCTGGTACAGATCGAGTCGTTCGACTACGGACTCCTCGATGCGTACAAAGGTGTGACGAAAGGGGGACGCGACTACGTGGACTGCGAGCGGTGGCTCAGGCACTTTGATGCGCTGGAGATCGAACGATTCGCCGTCTGCTTCGTGGAGCTGCGTCGCGAGGCATTTGGACGAGCGCCGATCACCGAGCGGCGCACGATGGGCGCTGACCTGAGCCCGCAGGTGGCCGACTGGCACTTTCGTTTCGCGCGCTTTCTGCAGGACGCTGGCGACAGCGCGGTCGCCCGCATGGCGGGACAACGTCCGCGCGTGCCGGCGCTGGTGCGTGCGGCGGTGCACCTGGAGTCGCTTGCCGACGGCGGGTGGCAAACGGTGGGCGCGACGATCGAATCGAAGTGGCCGACGCACGGATTGGTGAAGGCACCGCCGATCGCGCCGACGCTCCTCGAATTGTGCGACGGGACGCGCGACGTCGCCGCGATACTCGACGGTCTCAAGGGCGCGGGTTTGGTGACGGATGAGGTGGGAATGGAAGAAGTGTCGCTCTTGGTGGAGGTACTGGCGACGGCCGGCGCCCTGGAGCTTCCGGCATGCCCGCATCCACCGCGACCGGTACGCGGGGCGGCCGGAGTTGCGTCGGCGAGTGGTGCGGTCGGTGCGGGACCGGCGGTGTGAAGAAAGAGTGAAATGAAGGCGGTTGACCTAACGATCCCCACCCGGAGGCTCTGCTTGACAACATTCAGCGCCCCCTGCACTGTTGCCGACTCTGCCCCATCGCGTTCCGCAAGGCCGCCGCGTCGTGCGTATTCGACGTGAACCGCGGCGCCACAGAACCCGCCACAACTCAGTTTCCACGCCGTAGGAGGCACGAATGGCCGACAGTACGCAGAAAAAGCTGGAACGCGTTCGACCCCCGCGGGTGGCGATCTCCTACGAGGTCGACACCGGCGGCGCGATCGAAAAGAAGGAGCTCCCCTTCCTTATGGGTGTGCTCGGCGATTTCAGCGGGCAGCCGACTGAACCGCTGCCGCGCCTCAAGGAACGGAAGTTCGTGGAAGTGACGCCCGACAACTTCGACGACGTGCTCGCGTCGATGAAGCCGCACTTGCAGTTCAGCGTCGAGAACAAGCTCTCCGAAGATGCCGACGCGCCGAAACTCGGCGTCGATCTCAACTTCCGCAGCATGGACGACTTCTCGCCCGACGCGGTCGCACGCCAGGTGAAGCCGCTCAAGGCGCTCCTCGACCTGCGCACGCAGCTCGCCGACCTGCGCGGCTCGCTGCAGACCAACGAGAAGCTCGACGAAGTGTTGCAGGCCACGCTCGGCGACGCCGAGAAGCTCAACAAGCTGCGCGGTGAGCTCGGCATCAAGGAGGGCGAGAACAATGGCTGACGCCAAGGCTGCAGCACAGGGCGCCGAAGCGACTACCACCGAATCGCTCTCGCTCCTCGATCAGATC
The DNA here is from genome assembly GCA_964637355.1 of uncultured Gemmatimonadaceae bacterium. Lineage (GTDB taxonomy): Bacteria > Gemmatimonadota > Gemmatimonadetes > Gemmatimonadales > Gemmatimonadaceae > SCN-70-22. Next base: position 16,261 of record CAZWVG010000013.1, on the reverse strand, counting down.
GTCGACCAGGGAAAGATCGGGAAGGACGCCGAGACACGGGAGCGCGGCAAGGATCTCGTGAAGCGCTTCGTCGAAGAAGTGCTCGAGGGATCGATCACCGTCGCGCGCGACACCGAGGCCATGATCAATGCGCGCATCGCGCAGATCGATCACCTGCTCTCGTTGCAGCTGAACGAAATCCTGCACCACCCCGAGTTCCAGCGCCTCGAGGCGTCCTGGCGCGGACTCAAGTACTTGATGAACCAGAGCGAGACCGGGACCATGCTCAAGGTCAAGGTCCTCAACGTCTCGAAGAAGGACCTGCTGCGCGACTTGCAGCGCGCGGCCGAATTCGACCAGAGCGCGCTCTTCAAGAAGGTCTACGAAGAAGAGTACGGCGTCTTCGGTGGCACGCCGTTCGGCGCGATGATCGGTGACTACGCCTTCGACAAGAGCGGCCAGGACATGGAGCTCCTCGAGAAGATCTCGAACGTGGCATCGGCGGCGCACGCGCCGTTCATCGCTTCCGCGGCCGCGGATCTCTTCTCGCTCGAGAAGTTCACGGACCTCGACCAGCCGCGCGACCTGGCCAAGATCTTCGACACGACGGAGTACGCGCGCTGGAAGGGCTTCCGCGCCAGCGAAGACTCGCGCTACGTGGCGCTCACCGCGCCGCGCGTCCTCATGCGCGAACCATACGGGTCGGCCACCGTGCCGATCGACGCCTTCAATTATGAAGAGCGCGTCGACGGGACGAATCACGACGCCTACCTGTGGGGGAGCTCGGCGTGGACGATCGCCGCGAACATCAACAAGGCGTTCGCCAGCTACGGCTGGTGCGCGACCATTCGCGGCGTGGAGAGCGGCGGACTCGTTGAGGGACTTCCGGTGCACAACTTCCGCACCGAGGCGGGGGAACTCGTCATGAAGTGCCCGACCGAAGTCCAGATCACCGACCGTCGCGAGAAGGAACTCGCCGACCTCGGATTCGCCGCCCTGGTGCACCAGAAGGGGACGGCCAACGCCGCCTTCTTCAGTGTGCAGTCGTGCCAGAAGCCGAAGGTGTACGACTCGCCGCAAGCGACGGCGAGCGCGCGCCTGTCGGCACAGCTCCCGTACATTTTCGCGACGTCGCGCTTCGCGCATTACCTCAAGGTGATGATGCGCGACAAGATCGGCGGCTACACGTCGCGCGGTGAGGTGGACGCGTTCCTGAATCGCTGGATCCAGCAGTACGTCGTTGGATCGGATGCCGCGGCGTCGATCAAGGCGCAGCGCCCGCTCGCCGAGGCGCGGATCGACGTGGTCGAAGTGCCAGGGAAGCCGGGGGCCTACAAGGCCGTCGCGTTCCTGCGCCCGCACTTCCAGCTCGACGAGCTGGGAGTCGCAATGCGACTCGTGGCGGAGCTTCCGCCGCCGGCCGCGTGATTGTGAAGTGATGGTCCGCGCTCGGCACTCAGGCCGTGCGCGACGGCAGCTGTTCGTCCCGCGCCGAGGGGACATCGCCCCTCGGCTTCCGGGACACGTACGTGGAACCTTTCGCAATAGGACGCACTCCCCATGGCATTCGACGCATACGTAGACCTCAAGGGCATCCCGGGTGAAGCCACGGCCAAGGGCTTCGAGAAAAAGATCGAGATCTTCTCGTTCTCGTGGGGCGCCAGCGCCCCCGTCACCGTTGGTCCGGGCACCGAGGGCATGACCGCGTCGCGCGTCTCGCTCTCGTCGTTCAACGTCATGAAGAAGACCGACGTCGCCTCGCCAAAGCTCTTCGCCGCCTGCACGCTCGGCGACCACATCACCGAGATGACGGTTTCGCTCCGCAAGCAGACCGGCGCCGGCGGCCAGGACACGTTCATCATCTACAAGTTCGAAGAAGTGATGGTCGAGTCGGTGCAGTGGTCCGGTTCGTCGGGCGGCGATGACACGCCGACCGAGTCCGTATCGTTCGCCTTCGGCAAGGTGTCGTTCGAGTACAAACAGCAGGGGACCGACGGCAAGCTCGTCTCGGGCACGCCGATTCTCTGGGACGTCCGCAAGGTCTCGAACGCGTAAGGGAGACCGTCGCCGATGCCAACCGCACGAGAGCATTTCGACGCTGGACGGCTGGAATCGGCGATCGAGACGCTGGGTGCCGAACTTCGGAGCAATCCGACCGACACCCAGCGGCGGGTATTCCTGTTCGAACTGTTGATCTTCGCTGGACAGTACGACCGGGCCGAGAAGCAGCTCGACGTTCTCGCCCGCGGCGGTCCGGATAACGAACTCGCCGTGCTGCCGTATCGCGCTGCCCTGCAGGGCGAACGGATTCGTGAGCACATGTTCACGACCGGCGACTTTCCGCAAACGCCGGCCCCCGAGCCGGTGTCGGGAACGTTCAACGGTCGCGCCTTCGCGTCGATCGAGGATGCCGATCCGCGACTCGGCGCCCGACTCGAGGTGATGGCCGGCGGGCGCTACATGTGGATACCGTTCGCCTACATCGACGCGATCCAGCTCGAGCCCCCGAAGCACTTGCGCGACCTGCGGTGGGTCCCCGCACGCGTAAGCACGAACGCATTGATGAAGGATGTCGAACTCGGCGAGGTGCTCCTTCCCGCGCTCTCCCCGCTCGCGTGGCAGGTCGACGACGCCGAGCTCCGGCTCGGACGCGCCACGGACTGGACGGAACTCCCCGATGGTGCGTTCACTCCGGTCGGGCAGAAGATGCTGAGCGTGGATGGCGAGATGATCCCGCTGCTGGAGCTGCGCGACGTGGTGATCGCACCGAGTTCTGCCGGCTCCGCCAGTCCCGCGGCCGCCGAGACAGCCTAACGCCGCCGTCCGCGGCGGCGTCACCTCGCATTTCGCGGCGAAGGCGCGCATGACCACGCCCGCCTTCGCCGCACCGCCAGTCCCTTCTCGCCACTATCCCGGATGCCTGTCGATACGGCCCTGATCGAAGCGCTGCTTGCCCCGGTTCCCGGCGACAGTCCCGCCGGCAAGGACCTGCGCTACGACCCTCGTTATGCAGCGATCAAGGAGGCGCGGCGCGAGGACGATCCCAACGAACCGCGCCAGGATCACGCGGGGCCGCTCAAGGTCGCCGACTGGCCTGCGGTCATCAAGCTGTCGAGTGAGCTCATCGGCAAGGAGTCGAAGGACTTGCAGCTGGCGGCGTGGCTGACCGAGGCGCTGCTGCACCGGGAGGGGCTCACCGGTCTCGCCACCGGCGCACGCACGCTGCACGGCATCCTCGACAAGTTCTGGGACGGATGCTTCCCCGAATGGGATGAAGAAGATCCCGAGCTGCGCGCCGGACCGCTGGAGTGGGCCGGGGCGAAGCTCGAGGTCCCGCTCCGGTTCCTCAGGATCGCGCCGAACGGCCCGTCGTTCCTCGACTTCGAGGAGTCGCGCAAGATCCCGACCGAGGGCGAGGCCGAGGGGAGCAAGGACAAGCAGGAGCTGCGCGATGCGGCGCTCAAGGACAACAAGCTCACGCCCGAGGCGGTGGACAAGGCCATCGCCGATGTGAACAAGGCGTTCTACAAGGGACTCCTCGCCGACATCGAGAGCGCGGCGTCCGCGGTCTCCGAACTGGAAAAGATCACCGACGAGAAGTTCGGGCGCGACGCGCCATCGCTCATGAAGATCCGCGGGGCGCTCGAGGACTTCAAGCGCTTCGGACAAACGATCCTCAACCAGAAGCTGATCGACGACCCCGACCCGATCGCCGAGGAGACGATCGACGAGAGCGGCGCTCCGGTCGACGACAGCGGCGTACTCAGCGTGGAGCCGGTCAGCGCCGGCGACGCGACCAATCGCGTCTCGGTCGCCGCGCGCTTCCTGCGCAAGCTCGATCCGTCGAATCCCGGGCCGTACCTGATGCTGCGTGGGCTGCGGTGGGGCGAACTGCGCGCGTCGGCCGCCGCCGGGGAGCTCGACCCCAAGCTGCTCGACGCCGCGCCGACCGTGGTGCGGTCGCGCCTCAAGGGGATGCTGCTCGACGGCCGCTGGTCCGAGTTGCTCGAGCAGTGCGAGATGGTCATGGCCACCCCGCAGGGGCGCGGCTGGCTCGACCTCCAGCGCTACGTGCTCACCGCCTGCGCGCAGCTCGGCTACGAAGCCGTTGCCGCCTCGGTCCGCGACCAGCTGCGCACGCTGCTGATTGCGATACCCCAGCTGCCGGAGATGACCCTGATGGACGATTCACCCACCGCCAACTCCGAAACGCAAGCCTGGTTGGCCGAGGAGCAACTTGCCTCCACAGCTGGCGACGAGAGCGCCGCGGCTCAGGCGCCCGTCGACGGCGAAGACGCGGCGAGTCGCGACGACGAGATCGTGCAGGAGGCGCTGCACAAGGAAGACAGCACCAGCAAGCACGGCGGACTCTCGGCTGGCCGGCGCCGCCGCGTGGGACGCGACCCGTTCGAGCTGGCCAAGAGCGAGATGGCGCAGGGCCGGGTCCGCAACGGGATCGAGATCCTGCTCGCCGAGGCGGGACGCGAACAGTCTCCCCGCGGTCGTTTTCTCCGCCAGACGCAGCTCGCCTACATCATGGTCGAGAGCGGGATGGACGCCGTTGCGCGTCCGATCCTCGAGCGCCTCGTCGCCACGATCGACGAGCGCAACCTGGAGGAGTGGGAAGCGGGACCGCTCGTTGCCCAGCCGCTGGCCCTGCTGTGCCGGGTGATGGACCGCAACGGGGAGCGCGATGGGAGTGATCGCTACCAGCTTTACCTGCGCGTCTGCCGCCTCGATACCTTGCAGGCCATGCAGCTGCAATCGAGCTAGTCCGCGCCGTCGAGAGGAGACCCATGGCACGCACCGAGATCGAGCATATCGTCGTTCCATCGCTCCTGGACCGCCTCACCGACGAAGCACCGAAGATCACGCAGGATCCGCCGATCACACGCACCGAATCGGAGCGACGCTTCCGGCATTCGGTGGAGCGCGACGTGGAGACGCTCCTCAACTCGCGTCGCACGATGTTCCCCGCCCCGGCGGCGCTCCCCGAACTCCGGCAGTCGGTCTACGATTTCGGGCTGATCGATACCACGGGTATCCCCGTCGGGACCAAGGCCGGGCGCGAGCGCATCCTCGCCGGACTGCGCGACGCCATCTCGCGCTTCGAGCCGCGCATGCAGGATCTCACGGTCCGGCTGGTCGACGCCGACCAGGTGCGCAGTCCGCAGATGCGCTTCGTGATCGAGGCGACGCTCATCATGGACCGGGAGCGCGAGCCGGTCGTCTTCGATACGCTGCTCGAGGTATCGAACGGCGAGTACGAAGTGCACCAGGGCGGCGGAGCGCCGGGCGCATGACGGGAGTTGCCATCGTTTCGGGCAGCGATGTGTTCCACGGTGCGGCGCATCGGCGCGTGAGTAGCACGGGTGCGTTAGGGCTCTGCGTGTGTGGCATGTCGCCCGGAGGGCGCTCCCGGTGAAGGACGACCTCCTCATCTACTATGAGCGCGAGCTGACCTACCTGCGCCGGCTCGGCGCACAGTTCGCCGAGCGCTACCCGAAGGTCGCCGCGCGGTTGCAGCTGGAGGCTTCCAAGTGCGAGGATCCGCACGTGGAGCGACTCCTCGAGGGGTTCGCCTTCCTCGCCGCGCGCGTGCACCACCGCCTCGACGACGACTTGCCCGAAGTCTCCGAGGCACTCCTCGACGTGCTCCACCCGCAGCACGTGCGCCCGATTCCATCGCTTTCCCTCGTGGAGATCGAGCTCGACCCGGCACTCGGACAGCTCCCCGGGGGGCACCTCATCCCGCGCGGGAGCGAAGTGCACTCGCGCAGCGTGCAGGGACTCGCCTGCCGCTTCCGCACCTGCTACGACACGACGCTCTGGCCGGCGACGATCAGCAGCGCCGAGTGGACCTCGGCCGATCGTGCGGGCGCCGGCGCCCGCACGGGCGAGGCGGCCGGCGCATTCCGCGTGGAGCTGCGCGCCTTTGACGGGATGCAGCTCGGGAAGCTCACGGTCGCCGCTCCCGAGGGCGAGCGCGATCCGCTCGCGCCACCGGCGCTCGACGCGTTGCGGCTGCACATCGCCGGCGAGGCCAACGTCTCGGACGCCGTGTACGAGCTCCTCGCCAACAGCTGCACGCGCGTGGTGGTGCGCGACCCCGACCAGCCGTCGCGCCCCCCGGTGATCCTCGAGGCGCGTGCGGTGGTCCCGGTCGGCTTTGGTGAGGGTGAGAATCTCCTCCCCTACCCGCGCCGCGCGCTCGGCGGCTATGCACTCCTGCAGGAGCTCTTTTGTTTCCCGCAGAAGTTCCTCTTCGTGGACGTACGTGGCGTGGCGGCCGCGCTTCGTACGCTCGACGCCGGCCCGCGCGCCGAGTTGCTCTTCGTCATCGCCCCGTTCGAGCGCGCCGAGCGGCGGCAGCTCGTCGAGTTCGGCGTCTCCGCGCGCACCTTCAGGCTCGGCTGCACGCCGATCGTGAACCTGTTCGAGCAGTCCGGCGAACCGATCCTCCTCACGCAGCTCACCACCGAGTATCCCGTCGTCCCCGATTCGCGGCGCCGCCTGGAGATCGAGACGTGGACCGTCGACTCGGTCGTCGGGATCACTCCCGGCGAGGGCGAGCCACGCGCGATCGAACCGCTCTACGGGTTCCGGCATGGGCGCGCCGACTCGGCGGGGGTCTTCTGGCACGCGGTGCGGCGGGAGAGCAGCTGGCGGACCGACGGTGGCACCGAGGTCTACCTGTCGTTTGCCGACCTGTCGGGCCGCATCCGTCCGCCGAACGCCGAAGTCGCATCGGTCCGCCTAACGTGCTTCAATGGCGACCTCCCGTCGCGCCTCCCGATCGGCATCGACGAGAAGGGAGACTTCGAGATGGCGAAGGGGGGGCCGGTGCGGCGCGTGCTCTGCCTGGTGAAGCCCACGCCGGTCATCCAGCCGCCGCTCGGCAAGCCGCTCCTCTGGCGACTCATCTCGGCCCTCTCGCTCAATCACCTCTCGCTGGTCGACGAGGGGCGCGAGGCGCTCCGCGAACTCCTGCGCCTGCATAACGCCGGCGACTCGGCCGCCGGCGAGCGACAGATCCGCGGGGTGATGGCGGTCAACAGCACACCGTCGTTTGCCCGCCTCCCCACCGAGAACGGACTCGCCTTTGCGCGCGGACGTCGCGTGGAGGTGGAGTTCGACGAGGAGCAGTTTCCCGGCGGCGGCATGTTCCTCTTCGCCAGCGTCCTCGAACGCTTCCTGGCGATGCAGGTGACGATGAACTCGTTCGTCCAGCTCTCCGTGCGGTCGCGTCAGCGACGCCACGTCGTGCGCCAGTGGTCGCCGCGCTCCGGCGCGCGGACGCTCCTGTGACCACGTCACCGCGCGACGGCGACGCGGGCGACGCCCTCGACGGCGCCGTCTTCGCCAGCGACATCGACGACGCGGGCTACGCGCGCGGGCGCATGCTGCGCGCGCTGGAAGAAGAGCCGACCGCCTTCGCGTTCTATCAGATGGTGCGGGTCCTCTCCCGGCTGCATCCGGAGCGCGCGCGCACGGGGCACTGGTCCGATCCCTCGCAGGAAGTCGCCCGATTTCACGCGAGCACCTCGCTCGGATTTCCGGCGAGCGAGATCGAGGAGATGACGATCCCTCCCGGCTTCGGCGCCGGGTCGCCACCGGCGGACATCACGGTGAACTTCTTCGGGCTCACCGGACCGCAAGGCGTGCTGCCGCACGTGTACAGCGAGCATGCCTCGTATCGCGCACGCGCGCGCGACACGGCGTTCCGCGACTTCCTCGACATCTTCAACCACCGCGCCATCTCGCTCCTCTTCCGGGCGTGGGAGAAGAACAACGCCGCGGTGGCGCACGAGTCAGGGTCCGAGGACCGGCTCTTCGACCATCTCCTCGACCTCGCCGGAATGGGGACCGGAGGGCTGCGCAATCGCCTCCCGATCCGCGACGAGGCCGTGGCGTTCTTTTCCGGACTGCTGGCGACTCGCGCGCGTCCTGCAGACGGGTTGGCGCGCATCATCGGCGACTACTTCGACGTTCCGGCGAGCGTCGAGCAATTCATCGGCGAATGGCGTCAACTCGATTCCGGCGGTCAGGCAGAACTCGGGCTCGAGGGAGATGCAGGGCGACTCGGCTTCGGCGTCGTCGGCGATGCCGTGTGGGATCCGCAGGCGCGCGTGCGAGTTCGGCTGGGACCGCTCACGCGCGAGCAATTCGAGTCGTTCGTTCCCGGCGGATCGGCGCACGAAGCGCTCAAGGCGCTGGCTCGGTTGTACGCCGACGACATCGTTGGCGTCGACGCGCAGCTCGTGCTCACGCGGCGCGAAGTGAGGCCGTGCGTCCTCGACGTTCCGTCATCTGCGCCCGGCGCGCGCCGCGGTCCGGGGCTTGGCCGCGGGACGTGGCTCGCCAGCCGCCCGCTCTCCCGCGATCCCGACGAGACGACCTTGCGGCTCTGTTGATTCGACAGTAGTTGATCACCCTTCCCCGTACTCCCCACTCCGAGGGATCCATGACCGTGAATTTGCGGGCGCTGATCGGCAAGTTGAATTCCGCAACACGCGGAATGGTCGACGGCGCAGCTGGGCTTTGCCTCTCCCGCACGCACTACGACGTCGAGATCGAGCACTTCCTCGTCAAGGCGCTCGACGCCAGCGACGGCGATCTCGCCCAGATCGTGAAGCACTTCGGCGTGAACCGGTCGCGCCTTGCCGACGACCTCGCGCGCGGCCTCGACCGGCTCAAGAGCGGGAATGCCCGCACGCCGTCGTTGAGCCCGACGCTCGTGAAGATGCTCACCGAGGGGTGGACCACCGGCTCCATCGAGTTTGGGGCGCCGCAGGTGCGCACCGGTCACTGCGTCCTCGCCCTCGTCTCCAACACGGAACTGTCGCGCCTCGCGATGGACATCAGCCGGGAGTTCGAGAAGATCCCGGCCGACGTGCTGCGCAAGGAGTTCCTGCAGATCACCGCAGCGTCGGCCGAGGCCTCGGCAGAAGCGGGCGCGATGTTCAAGTCGGGTGGCGCCGGCGACGCCGGCGATGGCAAGAGCGCCACTGCACCTGGCGGCAAGGGAACGGCGCTCGGCCAGTTCACGGTGGATCTCACGGCGCGCGCGCGCGAAGGGAAGATCGACCCGGTGCTCGGGCGCGACTTCGAGGTGCGTCAGCTCATCGACATCCTCACGCGCCGCCGGCAGAACAACCCGATCCTCGTCGGCGAGGCGGGCGTGGGGAAGTCGGCCGTCGTCGAAGGTTTCGCCCGCCGCGTGGTCGAGGGCGATGTGCCCGAGCCGCTCAAGAACGTCACCATTCGCACGCTCGACCTCGCGCTGCTGCAAGCCGGCGCTGGAGTGAAGGGGGAGTTCGAGAACCGTCTCAAGGGGCTGATCGAGGAGGTGAAGAACTCGCCATCGCCGATCATCCTCTTCATCGACGAAGCGCACACGATGATCGGGGCGGGTGGTGCGGCCGGGCAGAACGACGCCGCCAACCTCCTCAAGCCGGCGCTGGCGCGCGGCGAGCTCCGCACGATCGCTGCGACGACGTGGGCCGAGTACAAGAAGTTCTTCGAGAAGGACCCGGCGCTCTCGCGACGCTTCCAGCTCGTGAAGGTCGACGAGCCCACCGAGGACCAGTGCCTCATCATGCTGCGCGGCGTGGTCCCGGCCCTCGAGGCGCACCACAACGTGCGCATCACCGACGACGGGCTCGACGCTGCCGTTCGTTTGTCGCACCGCTATCTCCCCGACCGCCAGCTCCCCGACAAGGCGGTGAGCGTGCTCGACACCGCCTGCGCGCGACTCGCGCTGGGGCAACAGGCGACGCCGGCCCCGGTCGAGGACACCACCCGCCGCATCGACGACCTCGCGGTACAGAGCCGCGTGCTCGAGCGCGAGGCGGCGCTCGGCATCGACCACAGCGAGCGTTTGGCGGCGATCGCCGCGCAGCGCACCGAGCTCGAGTCGACGCTCGCGGCGCTCAATGCGCGCTGGACCGAGGAGAAGACGCTCGTCGACGAGATCCGCGGGCTGCGCAAGCAGCTCGAGGAAGCCCACTCGGCAGCTGCAACGGAGACGCCGAGTGAGGCGGCCGCCGATCTCACGGCGCTGCGGGCGACGCTCGCCGAGAAGACGACAGCGCTGGAAACGCTGCAGGGCGAGACGCCACTCATGCGCGTCGCGGTCGACGCATCGATCGTCGGCGAGGTGATCTCCGGGTGGACCGGCGTCCCGGTCGGGAAGATGCTCCGCGACCAGCTCTCGATGGTGTTGCAGCTGGAGAGCCTCCTCGGCGCCCGCGTCATCGGTCAGGACACCGGGATCGAGACGATCTCCCGCCGCATGCGCACGTCGGCCGCCAAGATCGAGGACCCCAACAAGCCCAAGGGCGTCTTCATGCTCGTCGGGCCGTCGGGGGTCGGAAAGACCGAAACGGCGCTGGCGATGAGCGACCTGCTGTTTGGCGGGGAGCACAACATCATCACGATCAACATGAGCGAGTTCCAGGAGGCGCACACCGTCTCCACGCTCAAGGGCTCGCCCCCGGGGTACGTCGGCTATGGCGAAGGGGGCGTCCTCACCGAGGCCGTACGTCGTCGCCCGTATTCGGTCGTGTTGCTCGACGAGGTGGAGAAGGCGCACCCCGACGTGCTCGAGCTCTTCTTCCAGGTGTTCGACAAGGGCGTGATGGAAGACGGCGAGGGGCGGCAGATCGACTTCAAGAACACGATCATCCTGCTCACGTCGAACGCGGGCACCGACACGATCATGTCGCTCACCGCCGACCCGGAGACGATGCCGAACCCGGAAGGGCTGGTGCAGGCGCTCAAGCCGGAACTCAACAAGGTCTTCAAGCCGGCATTCCTCGGGCGCATGGTGATCGTCCCGTACTATCCGGTGCGCGACGAGAACCTCAAGAAGATCGTGCGCCTCAAGCTCGGGAAGATCGAGCGCCGGCTGCGCGAGACGCACAAGATGGCGCTCGAGTACGACGACGCCCTGGTCGAGGCGGTGAAGGCGCGTTGCACCGAGGTGGAGAGCGGGGCGCGCAACGTCGACAACATCCTGACCAACACGATGTTGCCGGAAGTGTCTCGCCTGATCCTCGAGTCGCTGGCGGGCGGCGATCGTCCGGCCCGCGTGAAGGTCTCGGTGGGTGACGCCGGCGACTTCGCGTACGACGTGACCGGCGCCACGATGGCGAACGCGTGACCGATTCCCCAGGTAGGTCGAGATGCCCGCGATAAGCCAGGAACACCGCAAGCTCCGCATCACCACGCCGTTCGGGACCGACGTCCTCGTCCCGGCCAGCTTCACCGGGACCGAGGAGCTGTCGCGCCCGTTCGAGTACGTCGTCGAGTGCGTCTCGGAGAGCGACTCGCTCGACGCGTCGAAGGTCCTGGGAAAGAGCGTGACATTGCACCTGGAGGTAGTGGACGGGACCATCCGCCACCTCAACGGGTTGGTGCGTCGCTTCAGCACGCTGGGCAGCGGACGGCAGCTCACGCTCTATCGCCTCGAGATCGTTCCGTCGACCTGGTTCCTCTCGCTCGGGCGCGACTGCCGCACCTTCGAGAACAAGACCGCGTTGGAGGTCGTCGAGGCGGTGTGCGGCGAAGCCGACGTTGCGCTCAGCACCCGCGTGACGACGACGCCACCAACTCGAGAGTACATCGCGCAATACAACGAGTCGAACCTCGACTTCATTTCCCGACTGTTGGACGAGCTGGGACTCTACTACTGCTTCGAGCACGCCGACGGCTCGCACACGATGGTCGTGACCGACGCCAAGGCGGGATCGATCCCGCAGCTCACTCCCGAGGCCACGGTCCTCTTCCGGCCCAACACCGAGGCGAACCGCTACCAGGACAACGCGATCTTCGAGCGCTCGCACGAGTACGCCGTGCATTCCAAGAAGACGATCGCGCGCGACCATGACCTGCTGCGCGTCGATAGCACGGGAGACGCCTCCAACGGCGGCTCGCACGCGCGCGGCGAGCAGTTCGAATTCTACGGCGATCTCGGGCTCGACCGCGCCAGCGCCGATGCCAGCCTGCGCATCGAGGAGGAGGAGCGCGGCTACAACGTGGTGCGAGGGAAGGGTACGTGCGCCGCGTTCGTCGTCGGGACGCGCTTCACGCTCTCCGAAGGCCCCTCCGACGTCGACGGCAAGGAATTTCACCTGGTCAGCGTGACACACCGGATGGAGTCGAACGACGTCTTTTCCGGGGAAGGGCTGCAGGTCACCTACGAGAACTCGTTCTCCTGCATCCCGTCGAGCACTCCGTATCGGCCGCGACGGGTCGCCCCGCGCCCGAACGTGCGCGGTACGCACATCGCGAAGGTCGTTGGGAGCGGCGGCGACGGAGCGATCGACGTCGACGCCGAGGGGCGTGTCCTCCTCCAGTTCCCGTGGGACCGCGGCGCCGGCAAGGACGGCGCGTCGGAGCATCGCGTGCATGTGGCGAGTGTCTGGGGCGGGGTGAAGTGGGGCTTCGTGCAGATCCCGCGCATCGCGCAGGAGGTGCTCGTCGAATACCTGCACGGCGACATCGATCGCCCGGTGATCACGGGGCGCGTCTACAACAGCCAGCACCAGTACCCCTACACCCTCCCCGACAACAAGACGCAGAGCGGGTGGAAGTCGCAGACGTTAGGCGGCGGCGCCGACAACTTCAACGAGCTCCGCTTCGAGGACAAGCAGGGCTCGGAGCACGTCTACCTGCAGGCCGAGAAGGATCACCAGATCAAGGTCAAGAACGACGAGACGCGCGACGTCCTGCACGACCGCACGACGACGGTCAAGAACAACGACACGCGCACCGTCACCGAGGGCGACGATACCCACACAGTCAAAGCAGGAAAGCAGACGAACACCATCAAGGGCGACCTGACCACCAAGGTGGAGAGCGGCAACCGCAGCACCACCGTCGACAGCGGGAACGACACGCACAAGGTGTCGCAGGGCAACATGGACGTGGACGTCTCCCTCGGGAACATCACGATCAAGGCGGGGGCCGGGAGCATCACCATCCAGGCCGCGCAGAAGATCGAGCTCAAGGTCGGTGGCAACTCGATCACCATCGACATGCAGGGGGTGGCGATCAAGGGAACCAACGTGAAGAGCGAGGCGCAGGCGATGGCCGACTTCAAGGGGGCGATGACCACCGTGGAAGGGTCGGGGATGGCGACGCTCAAGTCCGGCGGGATGACGACAGTCAAGGGCAGCATCACCATGATCAACTAGGAGCGGAAAGCGTATGAGTACCGCGCCCCCCGCCCCGCAGCACGCCCCGCCCCCGATCGTCGCGTGGCTCCTCGAGCGCGCCAACGTCTCCGACGAGGGGCGCGAGAGCGCCGCCCCGGCCACCGACGTCGATGCCCTCCTGTTGCATCTGACGGCTGGCGGGCACGCGATCGACGCGCTCCGCGTGATGGCGGCCGCGCTCCCCCCGCGCGAAGGGATCTGGTGGGCGTGGGCGTCGGCATCGCACGCCGCACGCATCGCCCCAGCGATGGCGGGGACCGAGCCCATGATCGCCGCACTCGCCGCCACCGAGCAGTGGATCGCCGCGCCCGACGACGCCAAGCGGCGGACTGCATGGGCCGCCGCCGACGCCGCCGGCACCGATTCCGCCGCGGGCTGCGCCGCCGCGGCCGTCTTCTTCGCCACGGGGAGCATCGCCCCGCCCGAGATCCCTCCCATTCCCCCCCCGCCGGGACTCCACGCGACGATGGTGGGGCTCGCGGCGATCCTCTCCGCTGCGGTCGACCCCGCGCACCTCGATGCGCTCGCCCGCGCCTACATCACGCAGGGGCTCGAAGTCGTGAAGCAACTCGGCGGGTGGAACGCCTCGGTCGAAATGGCCAAGGCCCACTTCGACCAGCAGCAGGGCGAGCACGCAAAGCTCGCCGCGCCGCCACCCCCCCCTCCTGCAAAGGGTAACTAGCCTTTCCCATGGGACAGCCCGCCGCCCGCCTCACCGACATGCACGTCTGCCCGATGGTCACGCCCGGCGTCCCCCCGATTCCGCACGTCGGGGGACCGATCGTCTCGCCCGGCGCCCCGACCGTCATGGTGGCCATGATGCCCGCCGCCACCGTCGGGAGCATGTGCGTCTGCGTCGGCCCGCCCGACAACGTGATCCTCGGCTCGTTCACCGTGATGATGGGTGGAAAGCCCGCGGCGCGCATGGGCGATTCCACGGCGCACGGCGGCTCCATCGTCGTCGGAGCGCCGACCGTGCTGGTCGGCTGACGACTCGTCAGGCAGCCACGGGCGAGCTGAAACAGAGCGGGGCGGCGCGCCGATTCCGGCACGCCGCCCCGCTTCATGTCCTCAGGCGATCCGCGTCAGGCGCCTGCTACTTGCGGCAGCGCTTCTCGTCCAATCCCTGCGCGCAGGCGCGATCGTAGAACTGCTGCGCCTTGGTGATGTCCTTCGCGACGCCTCGCCCATCCTTGTAGGCGTCGGCTAGGTCCTCGCACCCGCGCGGGTCGCCGCCGTCGCACGCCTTGAGGAAGAGCCCAGCCCCCTTCCCCTCGTCCTTCTTCACGTTGTCGCCCTTGGCGATCAGGCGCCCCGCGCTCAGGCAGGCCCCCGCATCGCCGAGCGTGCACCCCTGCTCGTACGTCGCCACCGCCTTGGGACGATCCTTGGGGAGCGCCTTCACCCCGCGCCAGAGCACGTCGGCGAGGAGGGTACACCCGTCGCCGCTCCCAAGGGAACACGCCTTCTGGTACAAGGGAACCGCCGCGTCCTCGTTCTTCGACATCGCCACCCCGTTCTCGGTCGCGCGCCCTAACTGCGCGCATCCGAGCGCGTCGTTGGCGTCGCAGGCGGTGGTGAAGAGGCGCACCGCCTTGGGGAGGTCTCGCGCCCCCGCCGTCCCCTGCAGCGTCGCGAGCCCCAACCGTCCGCAGCCGGCGGGGACCTTGCCGTCGCACGCCTTCTGGTAGAGCTGGGCCGCCTTGGTGCGCCCCGCAGCACCGCTGCTCGTGTCGGACGCGATCAGCCGCCCCAGGTCCACGCAGTACGCGAGTTCCCCGCCGTCGCACGCGCGGGTGAAGAGGTCGCGCGCGGTATCGCGATTGCGCGCGACGCCGTTCCCCGCCGCCGTCAGCTCGGCGAGAGCGCCACACGCCGCGAGGTTAAGCGCGGTGCACGACTTCTCGAAGAGCGACGCCGCATTCTGCGCCGACGCCGGCACCCCCTCACCGCGCAGCGTCATGCGCCCGAGCGCGAGGCAGGCATCGGCGGCGTTCGCGTCGCACGCCTTCTTGTAGAGCGTCGCCCCTTTCGCCAGATCCTTCGGAATCCCCAGGCCGCCGGCCTGCGCCGCGGCCGCCTTGCTGCACCCGCCGATCACCCCGCTCTGGCACGACGACTCCCAGAGTTGCGCCGCCCGCGCCAGGTTCTGCGGGACCGACTTCCCCTCGGCGAGGATACCGCCGAGCGTGTAGCAGTCGTCGGGACGGTTGCCGGCGCACCCCTTCTCGAACAGCGCGGCCGCCTGCGACTCGGTGTGTCCGGGGGCGCGCCCCGCTGCGATCAGTTTGGCCAGCTCGCCGCACGCGCGCGGATCGTTCGCGTCGCAGCCGCGCTGGTACAGCGTTGCGGCTCGCGACTGGTCGGCACCGACCGATTTCCCCTCGGAGTAGGCCGCGCCAGCGCGCGCGCATTGCGCCGCCGACTGCTCGGCACTCCCCGTCTCGCAGGCGCGCGCCGCGTACGCAAATCCCGTCGCGCTGTCGGCCGGGATCTCCTTTCCGGAGAGCAGCATTCGCGCCGACTCCACGCACGCGTGCGGGTCGTCGGCATCGCAGGCGCGGCGATACAGCGCGAGCGCGCGCCGGCCGTCCTTCACCACGCCGTGTCCCGTCTCATAGAAGCGCCCGAGCCGGTTGCAGGCGATCATCTCCCCCTGGTCGCAGCGCAGCGTCAGGACCGCGGCACCCTGCGTGTTGTCGGCCGGATTGCTGCTGGCGTCGAGGATTTCCACCGCTCGCCAGCACGCCGGCGTGGCCCCCGTGGTACACGCCATCAGGAGGTACTCGGCGGCCTTGGTCGGACTCTTGGGAGCGAAGATCCCTTCGAGATACTTGTCGGCCACGCTGTCGCACGCCGCCACCGAACCACGCTCGCACGTGCGCTGGAGCGCGAGCACCGATGGCGTCACCATCCCGCCCGTCGAGTCTACGACCGTCGCCGCCGTCAGCGTTCCGGCGACGCACGAGGTGAGGAGCGCCGCCACGTAGGTGCTGTCGGCGCCCGCCGCGTAGAGCTGCTTCTCGTCGTTGGAGGTGAGCGGGGTGGCGAGGCAGTTCTTG
>CAZWVG010000012.1:0-47684 GCA_964637355.1 uncultured Gemmatimonadaceae bacterium | reverse complement strand
TCGACACCGTCTTCGAAGGCCCCAACCAGCGCTTCGAACGCGTCGACAGCATCGCGAAGGGCGCCGGCTCGAGCGACATGAAGGGAGGCGATGTGATCATGCTGTACGCGCTCAAGGCGCTGGATGCCGCCGGCGCCCTAAAGGATCTCAACGTGACAGTTGTGATGACCGGCGACGAGGAGTATCCCGGCCGCCCGCTCTCCGCGGCGCGCGCGGCCCTCATCGATGCGGCCAAGCAGTCGGACATCGCCCTCGCATTCGAAGGCGGCTCACGCACGATGGCCACGATCGGGCGTCGCTCGGCGAGCAGCTGGGTGCTCAAGGTGACGGGGCAGCAGGGGCACTCCTCCGGCGTCTTCCGGAGCGGCTACGGCGCGATCTATGAGGCAGCGCGCATCCTCGACGAGTTCCGGCGCGAACTCGCGAACGAGGAGAACCTCACCTACAACCCGGGGACGATCCTCGGCGGCTCGGACGTGACGTACGATTCGCTCGCCCAGCGCGGGACGACGGCGAGCAAGACGAACATCATCGCCCCGATCACCTGGGTGCAGGGTGACCTGCGCGCTATGAACGAGGCCCAGATTGCCCGCGCTCAGGCAAAGATGCGAGAGATCGTCTCGCACAACCTCAAGGGAACGTCCGCCGAGATCTCGTTCGGCGAAGGATATCCGCCGATGGCGGTCACACCCGGCGGCGAGAAGCTGCTGCGCTTCTATAGCGACGCGAGCGAGTCGCTCGGCTACGGCCCGCTCTCGGCGAGTAACCCGGCGACGCGCGGGGCTGGGGACCTGAGCTTCGTTGCGCCGTTCATCGACGGTGTTGAAGGGCTCGGCGCGCTGGGGAACGGCGCCCACTCGCCTAACGAATCGGTGAACCTGCACGCGCTGGTGATGCAGACGGAGCGGGCGGCGATCCTCCTCTATCGCTTGTCGAAGGAGCGTGCGGAGGGCTTCCGCCGGGCGCCGAGCATGTAGCCTACAGGGGCATCGACAGGCGCCCGGGACCGGGGGGAGCGGCGCGGGCGCTGGGACGAGCCGGGAGCAACCTCGGCGCGAGTTCCACGTGACCAACGCTGGAGACTCTTTCGGAGCCACACGTGCGTTTCTGGTGGATCTCGTTGTTCGCGTCGTTTGTCGGAGTTACGACCGTTGCCGCACAACAGCGGCCGGTGCTCGTGCCTGACTCGTCGCGCCAATCGCCGGCCGCGCGAGTCGGTGAAACGCGGGTGTTCAGCATCCGCTCGCGCATCCTCGACCAGACGCGTCGGGTAAACGTCGTCCTGCCTCCGTCGTATGCCGAGAGTCCCGCCGGTCGCCGCTATCCGGTGACGGTTGTTCTGGACGGCGAGGCGACGGTGGCGGCGACTGCGACAGTGAGCGCGGAACTGTCACGCAACGGGATGATCCCCGAGGCGATCATCGTTGCGATCGAGAACGTCGGCGGCGACGAGGCGCGCGTCCACGACCTCACGCCTCCGGGGCTCTCCGTGAGCGGGAGTAGCCTCAACGAAGGGGGCGACAGGTTTCTCGACTTCATCGAGCGCGAAGTGCTTCCGGCGGTCGACGCGCAGTTTCGGGGCGCCGAACCTCGCACGCTCATTGGTCACTCGTCAGGTGCAATTCTCGCGACGTACGCGGCGGCGACCCGCTCGACGTATCGCGCGGTGATCGCGGTCGATGCGCCGGTCAGCCTGGGGGAGAACTGGCTCGCGCGAAAGCTTACGGAACGCGCGGCTGCGCCCCTCATCGCATTGCGCTACGTCTCCTACGAGGCGCGGTTTGGCTGGTCGGATGCGAGTTGGCAGGCACTCGTGGCGGCCGCGCCGAAGTCGTGGATGCTGCGACGGGAGTCGCTTCGGCTCGAGGGGCACGAGACGCTCTACATGCTCGCTGCCTACCTCGGGCTGCGCGAGGTGTTCAGCGACTATTCGCGCCTGACGGTCCAGGAGAAGACCGCTCCGGAGATACTTCCCTACTATGAGAAGTTAGGCGTGACTTGGGGTGCGCAGCTGGTGCCGCCCCGTCGTGTATTGCGCGACGTGGTCGACGACCTGATATCCGAGGGGCGCGGTCGCGGGGCAGACAGCGCGTACACACTGTTGGTGAACGAATACGGAACCCCATCGGACGGCGCGGAGCTTCAGTCCGAGATCGCCGACGCGAAGCGGCGACCCGAGCCCACGGAAACGGTGGCGAGCCTCCTGGCGACGCCATTTCCGACGCCCGAGCAGGCGAGCCGATTCGTCGGCGACTGGGTGGGGAGTCACTGGATGTCGCGCGAGGAGCCGCGCGCCAACCGGGATACACTTCGGGTGCGCGTGGTGGACGGTCGTGTAACGGCAGTGCTGATCAGCCCTGCGGCGCCGCCGCAACTCCGCGTCCGGAGGGCGGACTACCTACGCGTAACGTCCGCGGGGCTCACTTATGGCTTTCTCAATGGCATGCGGCCACGAGGCGTCGTGCTGTGGGAGGGGACGCTCAAGGGCGATACGCTCTCGGGGACGCAGCGATGGGGCGGGGTGGCGTCGCCATTGCCCGCCGATGCGCGGCTCGAGCCTGGGTTCCTGTACACGCGCGCGCGCAAGTGATCGCGAGAAGTCGCTTCAATCGGGCGGCCCGCTATCGGCGAGCAATCCGGCAACGCGCGGGGCGGGGGATGTGAGCTTCGTCTACGCGCTCGTCCGCTAGTGATTGCGGAAAGCCGCTTCAATCCAGCGGCCCGCGCTCGGCGACCATTCCGGCGACGAGAGGGGAGCGAGACCCGAGCTTCGTCGTGCTCTACATCGACGGAGTGACAGGGTTCGGCCTGCTGGAGAACGGCGCTCACGCGCCTAACGAATCCGTGATCCACAACGTGCAGGTAAATGTAGACCGAGCGAGCAGCCGTTCGGCTCGACCGACTCTCGAGCGAACGCCCGGAGAACTTCCGGCGCGCGCCCGGCCCTCGGTGGCGGATTGACGCTTCGCGCCTGCCCGGCCGATTCACACGAAGAGTTAGCAGCCGCACCTTCTGGCGCACCCCGTCATGCCGTCGCTATGGTCCGGCATGCGATACTCTCGATTCGTTTCGTGCCTCGTCGCGCTCGCGCCGTTCTTCCTTCCGACGCCCGCGACCGCGCAGGACAACCCGACCGGCGACCCAATCGTTCAGCGGATCTATGAAGAAGGGATGCGCCACTCGCAGGCGCGCTCGCTCGCCCAGGTCCTCATGGACTCGATCGGACCTCGGCTCACCGGCTCCGCGGCCAATCGCTCGGCAAACGACTGGCTGCTTCGCACCTACAAGGGGTGGGGCATCGATGCGAAGAACGAGCAGTACGGAACGTGGCGCGACTGGACGCGCGGCGCGAGCGGGCTCACGCTGGAGTCGCCGCGCAAGCGCGTGCTCGAGGCGACGATGCACGCGTGGAGCGCCGCGACCCCAGCTGCCGGCATCACGGCCGATGTGGTGAGCGTTCCCACAGCCGCCGAAAGCGCGGACAGCGCTGGCTTCGCGCGCTGGATCGCCAGCACCAGGGGAAAGCTGGTGCTGGTGACGATGGCGCAACCGAGCTGCCGCCCCGATTCCGACGTCCGCTTCTGGGCCGACTCTGCCGTCTATCGCCATGCGGTGGCCGAGCGCGATAGCACTGCCGCGGAGTGGGGAAGGAGATTCGCCGTCGGCCACGTCTCCCCCCGCGCGCTAACGGCGCTCCTCGAGCGCGCGGGTGCGGCGGGTATCCTGTCCAACTCGTGGTCGCGCGGGTGGGGGGTGGACAAGATCCAGTCGGCGCGTGCCGACGGCATTCCGTCATTCGACGTGTCGTGCGAGGACTACTCACTCCTCGCCCGACTCGCGGCCAACAACCAGCACCCTCGTGTGCACGCGATCGCGCAGGCGACGCTTGCACCTTCGGAGTCGCAGGTGTTCAACACCATCGCGCAGATCCCCGGTTCGGAGAAGCCGAAGGAGTACGTGATGCTCTCGGCGCATCTCGACTCGTGGGACTCGGGGAGCGGCGCGACGGACAACGGGACGGGGACGATCATCATGCTGGAGGCGATGCGCATCCTCAAGGCGGCGTATCCGCACCCGAAGCGCACGATCCTCGTCGGGCACTGGAGCGGCGAGGAACAGGGGGAGATCGGCTCTACCGCGTTTGTCGCCGATCATCCCGAGGTTGTCTCCGGGCTGCAGGCGCTGTTCAACCAGGACAACGGCACGGGCGAGGTCGACAGCGTGCAGACGAACGGTTTCGTCGACGCTGCGCCGTCGCTGGCGCGCTGGATGTCGCGCATGCCCGCGGACATCACGCGCAACATCGTCCTCATGATGCCGGGGGTGGCCCACGACGAGAGCACGGACAGCGACGCGTTCGATTGTGCGGGGGCGCCGGGGTTCTTTCTCACGTCATCGGACTGGTCGTACGGCGACTACACCTGGCACACGAACCGCGACACGTACGACAAGATCAACTTCGACGCGATCGAGCGGAACGCGACGCTCGTCGCGCTCTTCGCGTACCAGGCGTCGGAGGATCCGGCGTTGGAGTCGCGTACGAGGCGGGAGCCGCCCGTGGATCCGCAGAGCGGCAAGGCGATGCGCGTCCCGACGTGCAGCGCGGTTCGGCGAAGCTGGGCAGGGGCCGCGCGTCGTTAGGTCGCGCGGGGCCGGGCGCGTCAGCCGACGCCCCTTGGGCCGTGAGCGGGATGGGCGAGCGATCTCCTGGGAGGGCGCTGATCGACGAAGAAACTGACTTCGACGTCCGGCGTCGCCCCAGAAATCCGGTACCGACTGCGAAATCGGGTGTATCAGGGATCGCACGGGAGGGAGTGCGGCGCGAAGGCGAACTCGCGATGTCCGACCGATGAGTTTCGCCCCCGCGCGGAGTCAATCCATCACACGCGCTCTTCAACCCAACTCAGGAACCGTCCGATGACCGTAAACGCCGCCACCCCATACCTCATTCTCGGGGGTCTCGCCGATGAGGCGATCGCACACTATCAGGACGCCTTTGGCGCGACGGTCGAGTCGTTGCAGCGGTTCGGTGACATGGATGCGAGCTGCCCCGACGCCACGAAGAACCTGGTGATGCACGCTGTCCTCAAGCTCGACGGCGCGACTATCATGCTGAGCGACGGTGGCCCGGGGGAGAAACCTGCTGGTGCCGGTGCGACAAGCGTGGCCTTGCAGCTCGACGACGCAGACGCCGCGCGACGCTCGTTCGATATTCTCGCCACCTCCGGAGAGGTGGTGCAGCCGCTGATCTCGGCCCCATGGGGGGCGCTGTTCGGCGCAGTGCACGACCGGTTCGGCGTGTCGTGGATGTTCAACTGCACCGTATCGGCTTCGACCTAGTGGTTCGCTGGCGGCGGATGGGACTGCTCGCCATACGCTCGAGGGAGAGGAGGGGAGTCATGGGGACGAGTGCTCGTGGTATCGCTGCGATGGCCGCGCTGCTGTGCGCCGGTTGTGCGACGCTCCCGGGGCAGCGCGGCCAAAGGGGGAAGACGGTCGGTCTGACCGACAAGCCGGTGGCGGCCAAGGAGGCGCCCAACTCGCTGATCGCAGTCGACGGAACTCGCTGCCTGGTCAGCGAGCAGAAGTTCCGGGATACCGCCGAGGGGACGAAGGTGTGGTGCTTCTGGACGGCGGATTCTGCGAAGCGATAGCGAGAGGTCCGTCGCGTAGTCGAGGTTGGACGCGTACAGCTATTCGACGGCGCCGGGCGCACGATGCCGGGCGGCATTCGTCGATGCGGTGCGTGGCCTTGCGAGCCGCGCGGCCGCAGCCCCCGACGCGATCGCTGACGGACGAGATCGCAGACCGCGGGATGTCCCCGCCGACGCAACCCTCTCGCGACATCCCGCATCCAATCCCCAACAAGTGATCGAACCCCTCATCTCAGCTCGTCGTGCGGCGAACGTCGTGGCACGCGCCCCCGCCCGTGAAGAAACAATCCCTGATTCTCCTGCTTTCCTTGTTCGGCTGCAACCCGATCCCTAACAAAGGAGAGATCGGAAGCGCAGCGGCGGATTCGGTGCGACTCGTACGGATGGTTCAGGAGAGAGAGCAGGCGATGATCGCGGGAGACCTCACGGCGGCCATGGCACAATTCGCAGACGATGCAACATGGATCAACTCACAGGGATACTTCTTCGAGGGGAAGCGCGAGGTCGAGCGATTCCATGCGATGCTTGCAGGCAATGACTCGCTGGCGTACGGCTACGAAGCCGGCACGCCGCGGGTCCGAGTACTCAGTGCGACGACTGCGGTTGCTTACTACTCGTGGAAGATGACGTGGTACCGCAAGGCGACTCCAGCGGACACCACGTATCGCGAGATCGGCCTCATGACCTTGCTCGCGCGCAAGGACTCGCTGGGATGGCGCTGGGTCGCAGTAACGAATCAACACACGCCAGAGTATTCCGACGTCATCGAGGCGGTCTCCGTACAGTGAGACGCTGCGTCCGAGCCCAGTGCCTGCGCGCGCAAGCGTCTCCCTCCTAGACCGATAGTACGCCCCTCCAGCTTCGATCTATTCCCACCGCAGCGCCTCCATCGGATTCACCTTCGACGCTCGCACGGCCGGTATGAACCCCGCCGCCAGCGACACGAGCGTCAGTACCACCGCCGACCCCACGAACACGATCGGGTCGATGCCGGTGATCCCGTAGAGCAACGACGCCGCCGCGCGACCCACCCCAAACGCCGCCAGCATCCCGGCGACGCCACCGATCGCCGTCAACGTCGCCACCTGCCGCAAAACCATCGACCGCACCTTGAGCCCGGTCGCGCCTAACGCCATGCGCACGCCGATCTCGCGGGTGCGCTGCGCCACGGTGTAGGCGAGCACGCCGTACAATCCGATGGCGGCAAGAAGAGTGGCGAGCCCCGCGAAAGCCGACGACATCGAGCCGATCATCCGGTCGAGGAATACGTTGTCCCGCACCTGCTGCTCCATGGTCCGCAGGTCTTCGACGGGGAGGTTGGGGTCGAGTTTCGCAACGACGCTCGGAATGGCGCGCAGCACCGATGACTCCGCGCCCGGTGCGGCCTTCACGTAGAAATACAAGTTCCCGACGTCCTCGACCTGGCGGTACGGGACGTAGAAGACAGGGGGGACGGCCCGCTTCACGTCACTGTACTTGGCGTCGGTGATGAGCCCCACGATCTCCATACCCAAAACGCTCGCAGTATCTCGGCTCCGATCCGACATGCGCTTGCCGACGGCGTCGCGCCCGAGCCCGAACTTCTTGGCGAACGCCTCGTTCACGATGGCGACCTTGGGGGCGCCGAGGAGGTCGGCGTCGGTGAACTCGCGCCCGGCGCGCAGGGGAACGCCAAGGGTGCTGAAGTACTTCACGCCGACGGAATTGGTGCGCGAGTTTGCGTCGACGTCCGGTCCGGTCTTGAAGCCCTCGACGGTCACGTCGGTCCCCCAGTTGCTCCCGGCGAGGAGCGGGACGCGCGCCGAGGTGACGCCCTTCACGCCGGGGAGGGCCGCGAGCGCCTCGTCGATCTGCTGAAAGAGGACCTTGCTCCGCGCCGACTCGTAGCCGTTGAGCGCCGGCGACACCGCGAACGTCACCACGTCGTCGATCTTCACGCCGAGGTCGACCTTGCTCACGTTCGTTAGGCTCTTGATGAAGAGTCCGGCCGACGTGAGGAGGGTCATGGCCAGCGCGATCTGGACCATCACCAGGGTGTTGCGAAACCGGTTGGCCACGCGCGCTCCCGATGGTTGCCCGGCGTTCGCCCGAATTCCGGAGATGAGGTCGGCGCGCGTGCTGTGCAGGGCGGGGAAGAGGCCGAAGAGGACGCCGGTCACGAGCGCGAGGATCGCGGAGAAGAGGACGACCTGCCAGCGAATCCCGATGGTGATGACCTTGCCGGCGTCGGGGGGGAGGATCGATCCCATGACGGCGAGCGTCCACCGCATCACGAGAAGGCTCACCACGCCGGCGATGAGGGCAAGGACGATGGACTCGAGGAGGAGCTGCGAGACGACCTGCCGGCGCTGCGCACCTAACGATAGACGCACGGCCATTTCGGTGGAGCGTCCGGCGCCGCGCGCGAGGAGGAGGTTGGCGATGTTCGCGCAGGCGATGAGGAGCACGATGCCGGTGACCGCGAACAGCATGGTGAGCGGCGTCTTGGCCTCGGCGTGCATCGTCGACTGGCCGCGCATGCCGTCGGTGATCGCGAGCTGCTTCGCCTTGAATCGCTCGAGCGTCTCGGGGCTCATCCCCTTCTGTAGCGGGGCCTCGGTCTCACGGAGGATCTGCGAATACGTCACGCCGAGTGCGGCCTTCGCCTGTTCGATTGACACACCGGGCTTGAGGCGTCCAAAGACGTACGCCCAATAGCTCTGGCGATTGTCGAAGTCCTTGAACCAGCTGCTCACCTGGCCGAACATGGTGATCGGGACGAAGACGTCGGGGAGCGCGCCGATCGTGGTTCCGTTGAAGCCGCGCGGGCCGACGCCGATGATCGTGAACGGCGTCCCGTTGATGGTGATCTGCTCGTTGAGGACCGACGGATCGGAGCCGAGGACAGTCTCCCAGTAGCGATAGCTCAGGACGGCCACCGGGTGCGCGCCGAACGTCTCGTCGTCGGAGGGGGTGATCAGGCGCCCGAGCGATGGCTGGAGCCCTAACACCGAAAAGTAGGAGCCGGAGACGAGCGTTCCGCCGCCGCTCCGCGTCTGCTTGCGGAAGGCGAGGTTCGAGCCGAACGACACGTGGGCCGCGAGCCCCGACAGGACGCCCTTGGACGACTCCTGCAGGTCCTTGAACATGCGGTAGCTGAAGACCTCCTCGCAGTCTCCCGCCTGTCCGCACGACTGCGACCCGGGCTTGGGTCCGGGGGCGCCGAAGTTCACCAGCTCGCCGGGACTCGCCGCCTGCACCGGGCGGAGGAGGATCTCGTCGAACATCGAGAAGATCGCCGCGTTGGCGCCGATCCCGAGAGCGAGCGAGAGGACCGCCACCGTGGTGACGAACGGGGTGCGGAGGAGGGTGCGGAAGGCGAGGCGTATGTTGCGCATGCGGAGCAAGGCGGGGGACGAGGGGGTGGGCGGTCACCGACCTCGGTTTGACACCGAATCGGAGCGATGGGATTGCTCGATATGCCGCGACTACTGGAATGGCCGCGTCACGCGGTCGAGGGAACGTCCGAGAGGGGCGCGAATGCGCCCGTTTCTCCCGCAGCCCACGCATCAGCCTCGTCGTCTTCGTCGCTTGAAGACAACGCGCCTCGTGACGGCCCTCGAGCGGTGGCCGAGACACTCTCGTGACCAATGGCTGGGGATAGGGCGAACGCCCTAATGCATCACCGCGCGTGGAGCATTCTCTTCTACCACCAGCTAGATGCGGCGCGCTCTCGATGATCGAGGGCATTCTTGCGAGACGCACACTTGAGCGGAAGCTCTCATGGCCACCTCCAGAAAGTCGGCGAAGAAAGTGAAGAATGTGAAGACGGCGAAGACGGCGAAGACGGCGAAGACGGCGAAGACGGCGAAGACGGCGAAGACGCCAACGAAAAAGCCGCCAGTCCCAACAGTGGCGCCGGATGCGCACACGCTCGCGACTCTCTACGCTCTCTCCGGTTCGGGCGGTCCGTGCGACATCTCGTTCAAGATCGAGATCAGCGCGGGGGCGCCGGAGATCGACCGAACCGGATACATCGATTCTCCAGAGAACAAGCTGGTGTTCAACGGCGATACTGCGACCGCAACAGTAGCGGCTGGGCCTCACTTGCTGGTCTGGGCCGCGCGCGGTGCAGTCGGTCAGCCGTTCAGCTTTGAGCTGACCGGCGACGTCGATCACAAATACACGGGAAGCGGTCACTTTCCTCCGCCCGACGGCCTAACGGGGAGCGGAATACACTTCGTCGCGGTGGAGAAGTGATGCGACTCTCAGTAGGGCTTCTTGTCCTTCAACTCTCCGTTGCGAACTGGGTGATGGCACAGACCGCGATCTCTTGCGCGAATGCAGACAGTGCCAGAATCGTAAAGCTTCCTGCGGTGTGCTCTCGGCAGCGAGACTCGGCCGTGGTTCGCGGAAGCGAAAGCGGCGCGTCTGGTATCATTCGCTCGCCAGCATCGGCGCTCGAACTCAAGACGAGCGCAGACACGAAGGAGAAGACGGCGCGGGCGACGATCGGATGGGTGGGACGCGATGCTGGTGGAAGCACCGTCGGAATGACCGCGGGGTTTGAGGGGCCGCTGAATGCCGACTCAGATGAAGCGTCAACGGTCGGCTCTCTCACTGGGTTGGCACAGGGAACACGGGTGACGCTCGGCGCGACATGGTATCGATGGAACGCGTACGTACACCTGGACAGCATCGAAATCGTTTGCCAGCAGATTCTTGATGGACGCAAACGCGCGGGCGACCCGACTTTCAAGGACATCGACAAGGTAAATGGCACCTGGTGCTTTGCAGGCAGCGACAAGCTAGGCGACGAGGATACACGCCGTCTCAATGGGCTCGTCTCCCACGCGGACGTGCCGGTCCTGTTCGGATTGCTCCTGAAGGGGGGGCGACAGGAGTTCAAGTGGATTGACGCAGTCAACGCCGCGGATTCGTCCCGCAGCGAAACTTCCACGTCGATCGGCGCCGCCGCGGCAGTCTTCTCCCGAGCCCTTCACACACTCGTTCTCGCTAGCGCCGAAGTCGCGCGCGGCGTTAAGCCAGGCGAGCCTTCACAAGTGTGCCAACCGCTGGAAGCTGCACCTACCCGCTCCATCTGCAAGTCGGGGGCGCTGGCTGCGCCCAAGCGCACAACTACTCAAGTGCTCGCGCTCGAGGCGCGCCGGCAGGTCTCGGCAGGTGCGTCGTTGGCACTCAGCGTCGCCTACGACGTCCAGAGCAAGGACTATGAAGTCTCGGTGCCCGTCTACTTCCTGCGAAACGCACAGGGACTGAGCGGCGGTGTCGCCGGCGTGTGGAGCAGTGCGACGCATTCGCTCGGACTCTCGGTGTTCGTCGGCGGAAGCGCATCGACTGCCGTCTCGTCTGCGCGGCCCTAGGTAGACATGCACGCTCTCGGAAAATGACAGAGCTGGATGGTGCGACGACGACAGGCGACGCTGACGTCGATGCGATCGAAGATCGCGTCGGTGCCTTCGTGCGCGAGCTGGAGAAGCACTTGGGGGGGGTGGCAATCACAACAGTTGTGGCGCTGCCATCTGTCTTTGGATCACTAGTCCCCTTCTTCTTCTCACGCATCTACTCGGGAACCGATCACTTCGGCGACTTCCTTCGGGCCTTTGCCATTGCCTACGTCGTGTTTCCACTCGTATTGGTCGCGCTCATCATCAATGCGTCGCGCGCGACGCGCTGGGCGGCCACCACTGGCGTTCTACTGACTCCCTTGTTGTTGGTGTTTGTGGGAGCAACAACCACGATCGGACCACTTGCATGGCGAATGCTACTGCTCCTTGCCGCGACGGTGCTCTTCTTCGCAATACCGCGTTGGTGCCTCGCGCCTCCACAGCCTGTCACGAGCAAGACGAAGGCTGAGGCGTCGGACGAATCGGATCGCACGAAGTCGAAGATCGTCGGTGCGCGACGTATCGGTCCAAGCGGGTACCAACGCCTTCTCGACGGCGGCGCCCTCCTGGTCGCGATGCTTGCGCTCATCGTCCTGCTCTGGCCAACACCGTCGCAGTATCGCCGACTGTTTGGAACGGATACCGACGGGCGCAGCGTGTCGCGCTGTTCAGACTCCAAAGGGCGAGACTGCGCGTACTACGCGATGTTCCTGCGCGCGCGCTCGCATCTGGAGGCGGCAGAGTCACTCTTTGTATCACCGCGCGAGTTGCGGTCCGATGAGGAAGCGACTGCTCGAATCGTGGCTTCACCGATCAGCTGGTTTCCGCTCCCTCCGTGTGTCGACGGTGCGTCGGATGACCCCGAGGTACTTTGTCGTGCTGGCGCCATCGACGAGTCGCTTCTTCAGCAGGCGCTCATGCGAGTAGCCGCCTACTGGAGCCGGCCAATCCCCGAGCCGACGGCGCGGCGCGACGCTCCAGCGCGCCGCAGCGTTCCACTTCAAGAGGAAGACCTTGAACGCCGAGTAATCGAGAACTTCGAGCGGCACTTTCGCCCTGGGGCCCTGGACGAGCTGGGCTTCAAATCGAGAGAGAAGCTCGTTACCCCGCTCCGAACATGCGGCGCCTCACTTGTCGCTCTGCGAGACTCATTGACCAGCAGTGCTCGTGCACTCGCCATGGTGACGCGTGACAAAGCTGACGCGACTCTCGTGCAGAAGGAGTACGTGCGAAATCGCGACCTCCTGCGCCTCGCGGAGTATCTATGCGCGGAGGAGCGCGCGAGCGTTCGGTCGAGTCGTGCAGCGCTGTTTGCGACGAGTGGCGCGGCGCTCAAGCAAGTGCAGGTCGCAGCGCGTACGGCATGGACGACCGAGCTTCGGCGTTTGCAGCGCTCCGCTCGGTGGTGCATCGCCTCACTGGTTGCCGCACTGTTTCTCGTCATTCTGCTTACGCAGGAGGCAGCGAAAGGCTCCCCTGGGTTGACGCCCGCACGGAGGCGTATTGTCGGTTGCACGGGCGCGCTCATGTTGCTACTCGTGCCTCTGCTGCGGCCAATCAGCGAGAAGGATGTGGATATCGAGAATCCCGCGACGATCTTCGGCTCGAGAGGGCTCAGTCTTCCCGCGACAGTGGAGAGCACGCCGGACCTTCGATTCGAGCACGAAGAACCGGAGGAACCGCTCGTCGTCGCCCGCACGCGCCTCTTTGTCGACCCGATTCTGACGGACAGCGTGCGTGCGTTGCACCTCTCGCTTGCCGACTCGAGTTTCCGAGTGCGCGTCGGGTTCGTAGTGGACACAGCGTCACTGACCAAGGTGGTGAGAATGCTGAATGTATTGGACACGTCAGTCACGTTGAGAGCGAGATGACTGTCTCACGGTCCCTTCTCGGAGCGCTGATGGCGCTGTTCGTGTGCACTTTGCGAGCTGATGGGCAGGAGCGAGTGTGCGCTGCGGAGTTGAAGGCCGTGGTCGAAGCGTTCAGCAGTGCAACTGCGTCTCTGCCGTCAACGGAGCGCCTGGAGGCGACACGAGTGAGCCTGCAATCGTGCGCCGGCGGGGCGTCGGCGGACTCGTTGCAAGTCCTACTGCTAATTCAACGCAACCTAGACGATGCGTCAATCGCACTAGCGCCGACCGCACACGAAGAATGGCGCGAGTCATCATCGGCTGCAGATACGATGTTCGAGTGCAGACGTCCCGAAGTGGGCGCCGCGGACAGCATGGCGGTATCTCTAAGAACCATGGACTTGATGAGCAAGTTGTGCGCGTCTCTGTCGTCCCAAGTGCACACGGCGATTCGGAACCGAGATCAGCAGCGTCGCCAACGCGACTCGTTCTTCGCGCAAGCTCTAGAGAGTCTGTCTGCGCAACTGACAGCGTCACGCCTCACCGCGCTTCGAGCAGAGCTCTTCCAGCTTCTGGCGTGGCTCGACCTGCTTCGTGAGCGTAGTGTGAGCGTCACTCAATTGGTAACCGCGATCTCGTCTCTAGGAATTCGCGACATCGCCGTGTCCGATCCCGCAAAGTTCAGGCGAATCAGGGTCGACAGTATCGACGCCACCTCTCCATTGTCGGTGACACGTACCGTCTACGGTCTTGGCCTGTCGTACTTCACTCGAGGAGGCGCCGGTCCTCATGTCGAGATGACACGAGGAAACGTGTCGCTGCAGGCGCTTACACTCGTCGGCACGCGCTCAAGAGACTCGACCTCGCTCTTGGGTCTACTGGCGGGCTATCGCGCTCACACTCGAGTCGGAGTCGAGCTGACCGTCGCGGGTGGAGCCTCGTTCATATCTGCGCGCGCATCGCGGCGATTTGAGCCGTTGGCCAGCGCGATGCTCTCCATCGAATGCCTCCAAGGCGGCGCGAGCCTGACATACTCGCGCGCCACCGGTTTGGGCGTTTCGATCAGCAAGCAGCTCTACCTCTATCGACTCGCCCACCGCGGGTATCGCGGTGAGAGCAAGCCATCGGTGGGTCGGATCGGCAGCAGGGCGCCGACGCTCTGAGCCTAATCCAGCTCTGCATCATCCTCCGTCGGCGCCTGCAAGTCGAAAGGCAGAATCTCCGGATTCTCGTACTCGGTGAGGACACCTGCGTCTTCGTCGCCCCGCGATGGTCGCGAGCCCACCTCGTCGTTCGCGGATGCCTCAACCATGATTGCGTACGTCGAGTCGCGCGGATCGATCAGCACCACGCCGAACGTCGGATCCAGCTCTCCCTCTCGCAGTCCGAAGCGCCGCCGAACCTGGTCGAGGCTCGGCGGCGCGCCTGCGTGCTGGAACTGCCTAAGGATGAATGCCATACACGCTAAATATGATCGACCTCGCCGCAACCCGCATGCGCTTCCGGATGAATTCGCAATTCCCTCTCTCGTCTAAGGCAGACCGGCGCTCGGGCGACTCGAGCGTTGGCACGCGGCGACGGGAGCTTACGCGTGCGCCGACGGCCTGAAGCGCTACTTGGTGGGGCCATGCATGGAGTGCTCGAAGTCCTCTTGGAGCTGTGCAATGGATGAGGGAGTTTGCACAGCATCCACGATCTCCGGCACCAGCTCGCTCAAACGCGCGCCGTTGATGATCCCCCAGCCATATGCGTAGTCGAAGCCGGTGTTGCCGCGCTCAAGTGCGCTCTTGCGAATCAGGTCGCGCACGCCAGATGGTGATGCGGGGCCGCTTCCTCGTACTGTGCGAAGTCGCGAGCGAGTTGCTGCGACCACTCCAGCGACGACCGGGCACGCGGCCGAGGTGCCCGAGTCGGCAGGCCATACCCCGCTTCCCGCGAAGTGCGTGAAGCCGGTCACGTCCGGTTTCCGATCGGCCAAACGCCCCGGTCCGGTGGACGAGTAGCCGACCAGGTTCCCCGTCACGTCGACGCCGCCAACGCATAGCACCGCTGGATGACTGTTTGCGCCGGCGATGGTCGACTGTCCGGCTTGCCATCCGCATCGGCCATCGGGGCACTCGCTTCCGCAGTTTCCCGCAGCGAACATGATGTCGGCGCCCAGGCTCTCCAACGTTGCCACGAGGCGGTTGAACGGGTGCTGCAGATTGTCGGTATAGTTTCCTGGGTGACCAGTCGCTAGGTCCGAATTGGGGGTGAAGATCCCCCAACTGTTGCTGACGACAAGCGAGTGAAATTCCTGCGCATCGTTTGACAGGGCCTGCATCACGCGCATTAGGTGGCTATACGCCAAGATCGCGTCGCTGAGCAGCCCTCCGACCGGACTCTCCCCCGGAGCGGCCGCACGACGCGACAAGAGGACGGGAATATCAATTAGCGTAGCGTGTGGCGCGGCGATCAACGCGTCGAACGCGCACATGGTACCGTGCGAGACGTTGTACTTGAACGGATCTCCCGGCGTACCGAAAGGCTCCCAGGAGCGCGCCTCGTCGATACGAGGCGTGAGTTCGCGCGACTTCAGGTGCGCGAGGTTGATTCCGGTGTCGACGATCGCAATCAGGACGCCCTCTCCGGTCATCCCCTCTCGGGAGAGTCGATCGACTGACAACAGCCGCGCAACGTCAGCCGAGCTCCCGAGCGGAGGATGCGAACCGCAGGTGGTCGGGCACGGTTCGATCGCAGCGTCAGCGTAGACTGCACGCACCAACCCTTGGCCGACGAGCTCAGGTACGTCGACATCGTCTGCGAGCACGCCACGGACGAGATACGGCGTGCGAAACGGATCGCTGACGATTTGGCTCTTGAAGCGGACGTCGAAGGGGTCCTCCGCCTCTGCTCGCGTTCCGGCGGCGAGCGAAGGGCGCGACACCAACGGAACGGACGTTGGGGGGAAGTGACGGTCAATGCTGAATCCGGGAAGTTCGGCACTCGGGAGCGCGTCGAGCGACGCCGACCTCGCGACTTGTTGGCGGGCCCTGTCTTGCTGCGCGCCAGAGTCAACCTCCGACAAAATCGCAGTCGCGTGAGCGAGCTGTTCTGTTGGCTCCAACTCCAGGATGACGCGGCGATTCTCGGTCCGATCTGACGTGTTGCGGGCCCGGCTGCGTGATGTCGAACGAGGCATAGCGAATGGCTCCTGTAAAGCGCTTGTGAAGGCTCGGCGCGACTATGAAGCGGGAATGACCACTTTCGGGATCGCGATGCCCTGAAGCGTCTTCGTCACCGCGTCTGCGCCGAGCCCCCAAAGGAAGCAGCGCAAGTAGTCGAGCACGCTTCCCGATCCGAACACCGGGTCGTTGAGATAGAGCGTTGCGAAACCCACCGTACTGAGAGCGACCAACAGGATCACTGTCAGGGCAGGGCGCATGTATGCGAAGCGCCACATCGCGCTGTCGGGCCGCAGAGGCCAGAGCGCGGGACGCACGTCGGCATCGCGAATGAACGGCATGCGCAGCTGAAACGGACGCGCCAGCCTATCGCGGACTGCGGCGTCGAGAGACGGCAGGATAGTCCCGTCCGCAGCGGCGGCGTTGTCTGCTTTAGCTGCAGAGACTTTGTCACGCAACGCCGTGAAGGCAGCTTGCGCTTCCGGCACCTTGCGCTCACGAAGAAGCGCCTCGACGGAGTCCGCGTCCTTCAGAAGCGTAGTGACGTCGGGCCCATTGAGCCCTGTGAGATGCTGTCGAAACTCCTGAAGCGATTCCAGCATCAGCAGAGTGTTGCGGATGTTTACTAGCTCGACGTCGCGTGTGACTCGCTCAGAGTCGCTCATCGCCGACTCTATGGCGCGCTGCTGTTCGAGCAACAGCGTGCGAATGAATGCTCGATGCCCCTCGTCGAGTGATGAGTCGGCCTGATCACCCAGTTGCCTGACGCGAAGCAAGAGTTCCTCTTGCATGCGTGCGAGCGGAAGGTCCATTACCTGCGTGAAGCGTCCTACGAGCACCCCAACGATAAGAAGCAGTAGTGGGAGGATCCATGCTTCTCGTACTTCGACCGCCAGCGGTGCGACGGCAGTCGGGCGACTCTGACCAGCGACCTGCAGCGCGACCTGCCCACTGTACCGCCCCGCCGGGATGCGCGATGGACGGAATTGCAGCGCCACGTGAACGGAATCACCCCGGAGGGTGGTCTTCGCCAATGGCGACCTGACTTCTACGGCACCGTCAACGGAATTGCCCGTACCTTCGGCGAAGAGTGTCGCGCTCGCGCGCTCGATAATGAGCGCCCCGTTGGTCTTGTTGTCGAAGCGAATCGTACGGCCGCCAAGCGGGTCGCCTTCTACATCGCTGGTCGCGAACGAGCCAAGTGCGGGTCGCGTCAGAGAGATCTTCTGCGCACCAACAATCGATGGCGTGATGACTGGATCTGCGGAGAATACGGTGATTTCGTAGTCAACGTCGCGGATCCTGGCCCTCGACGCTGTCTGGGTCACTGACACCGAACCTTGGTAGACTCCCGGCGTGTCGACCACCACGGAGAGCACAACGCGTGTGGGTCGCGACGCGCTCAGACTGTAAGGACCGCCGTCGACCGACGCGTCGAGCGGTGGAGTGCTCGGCAATGCGAGTTGCACCTGATGATCTGCCCCGCTCTTCAGCGCCAGCGAGAACGCGGCGCGAACGTTCTTCCGTTCCCCGCTGTAGGGGACACGAACCTTCACCACCGGCACCGGAAGTGTGTCCTGCGTCGCAATCACGTCGATGACTTGCGCGCGCAGCGGCTCTGACGCCGCGCCAAACACCACAAGCGCGGCTGTCAGGATGGCGGCAATCGCACACCGAGAGAGATGCGTGACACAAGCCCGAAACATGACGTGGCTCCGAGGGGGGCGAGGTTGACGTTGTGAAATTGGAAGTCGGGACTCAGCTGTGACTCGCGGTGTCATCGCCTGCGCCACTGGGCGGCGGAATGGACCGAAGCAGCAATACCAACTGGGTGGATGTTGCATCGCTTCCTGTGCTGTCGCTCGTGCGCGCATCGGAGGCGCTGGTGACCACCAAGCGCCCAGCGCCGACCGTGTCCGCTTGTAACGTTAGGCTGCTGTCGGCCGTCGCCACCTGTACGAGAAGGGTGAGCGGCTCGCCTGCCGTTCCAGACTGTTCGAGCTCCACGAGTCGATCGTCGATTGCAAGTCGGCTTGGGCTCGACGGCGCGTCGAAGCGCAGCGCGTGTCCCGGTGCGCGAGCCCAGGTAGCCGCTGAGAGCAATGTGAGTCGCACGAGAGTTGTCGTTGCTTCGATGCGTAGTGTGTAGACAGCCATTCGTGGTCACGAACCTGCGAGAGGGCGACCCACAGCAGTTGTAGGCAGAGTGTCTTCGTGACGCGAGCGGACCAATAGGACGTTCGCCCTACGGATTCATCGCTGGTCTGCTATCCGCCCGACGGACGTGCGCCACGAGTTGCGCGCGACTGCGAACGCCAAGCTTCTCGAATATTCGCTCCGTGTGGCGGCGAACCGTGTGGACACTGATCTGCAGCGCACCACCGATTTCCTTGCTGCAGGCTCCCTCAATCAGTAAGGAGGCGACTTGCTGTTCCCTCGCCGTCAATCCAAGCGACGGAACATCTGGCGCCAGAGGCCCAACGGGGATGGCAACCACATAGACACGGGCGCCTGCGCCTGAGGTGCGAATGACCTGCGTACGGAGCTGAAAGGAGGCGCGATTCGATGCGAGGGACGCGCTATGGCACGAGAGCTTCAGACTCCCGGAGTCGGGTGCCATGAGCGCGCGCGACACCAGCCGATAGCAGGGCTCCGGCGCTATCTCTCCAATCGTTCCTAGAGTTGGCCCCTCGCTTGACGAGACGTGAAGGCATCGACCGGTCCCATCGAAGACTGCGAAGTTAAGACCGAAGAGAGCGAGCGACGCTGATATGAGTTCTGGCGATGGTGCAGGGCGGCGCGTGCCCAGCCCCGCATCGTCGTGCGCGCCTTCCCTCCACGAGTCGCTCCCCGGCGAGGACTTGCGAGAGACCCTGAGGAAGTCGCGTACGGCGCCGCTCTGCTGTGACACTGACATTGATCCTCTCCGTGACAAGTCAAGCTTCGTGCGCGGAGGGGGAGCATCGCCGGAAGGGATCAACCTTTCGTGTGCGCACCGATCAACCAGAAGTCAATTCGCGGCGTCGGCAGAGCAACACTAGCAGTGAAGCGAGAATAGATGAAAATTCCGTCTTCCGCGCGTGGGACGGACCACTCAACGCGATTCGAGGATCAGGAGAGAGATGTCACTCAGGCTCGAACTGTTTGGGAGTCCGCGGCTCACGCGGGAGGGCGTACTCGCCGCCGGGAGGGCCGTGCAACGACGGCGCCTGGCGCTCCTGATCCTTCTGGCGAGGTCACCCCGACGGACGATGCCGCGTGAGGCGCTTCTGGCACTGCTTTGGGCCGATCACTCGCCCGATGCCGCTCGCCGTCTCTTGTCTGAGTCGGTCTATGTTCTTCGGCGCGAGTTTGGAGAAGGGATCATTCTGTCCGTCGCCGATGGACTGGCGTTGGCACCTCACGTGGCGTGTGACGTTGATGAGTTTCTCGAGCACATGGCCTCCGGCTGCTGGGAGCTCGCCGTCAAGCTGCACGAGCGACCGTTTCTCGACGGATGGTTTGTACGTGACGCTCCAGACCTCGAGCGGTGGGTTGAGGGAGAGCGCGCGGCGCTCTCGGCGTATCACGTCAGGGCACTGAAAGCCATCGCCGAAGAGCATGAGGCGAACGGGCGATGGCCCAGTGCCGCAGAAGTCTGGCAGTCAATTTGCCGGCTGGACCCCTACAGCTCGAATTCAATTCTTCGAACTGCACGCGCGCTGGTGTCAGCAGGCGAGCCCGCAGCCGCTCTTCAGGCCCTCGCCGTACACGAGACGCTCCTGCGAGAGGAGTTGGGGGTCGGGCTCAGCGACGAGCTATCCGCGCTCGCCGGTGAAATTCGTGAAGGACGCGTTCGCCCTCAACGCGATCGACTCGACGATGCGCGGACGTCTGTCCCTCCGTTGGAAGCGAGGGAGTCTGCACCACCGGCGCCCATAACTGAGGCCGGGCTTTCGTCCGTGGTAACGAGGCAAGTGCTCGACTCGCGCCGCGACGCTTGGCGACCACAGCGGTGGTCAACACGCCGGTTTCTCGCATCGTGTGCGATTCTCGCATTCCTCGCGACGTTGGCATGGCGGATTCGGGAACTCTACCCCGGTCCGACGCCAGTTGCCGGTGTCGCGGCGCTGGACCCCCGACGCATCGCCGTTCTGTATTTCGCCGACTCTCGGCAAGGCGATACCGTGACGTACCTTGCGGACGGACTCGCGGAGGGACTGATTCGTGAGCTCGTCGAAGTGCCCACCCTACATGTGTTGTCTCGCGACGCCGCGGCGCGCTTCCGGGAGTCCGCTGCGTCCGCAGATAGTGTCGGCCGCGCGCTGCACGCCGGGACGGTTGTAAGCGCTGCGCTGCAGCGCTCTGAGGGAAAGGTTCGAGTCGTGGCGCGACTCGTTGAGGCGGCGACTGGCGAACAGTTCGCGACGGTGATCGTCGAGCGTCCCGAAGGGGAGTTGTTCACCCTGATCGACTCGCTCTCCCTTCGGACCGCGGTCGCGCTTCGCGCGCGTCTGGGCGATGAAATTCGAGTTCGGTCGTCGCGTCGAGAGGTGGAACTAGAGCGTCGGAGCGATCGAGCGCTCGAACTGCTGTTCAGGGCTGAACGTCTTCGAAAGGACGCGATCTTGGCTCGGACGAATCTCAGCGACGTTTCGTCGTCCCTCCAAACTTCCCGGCGACTGCTGGTCGTCGCCGATTCGTTGTTGGCTGAAGCAGAGCGCATAGAGCCAAGATTTCCGCCGCTCGCGCTCGAGCGCGGCTGGGTCGCCGTCTCCGCCGGTCTTCTGGAGCATGGGGCGACTCGAGTCGTGGCTCTGGCACCTGGGTTGGCGCACGCCGAGCGCGCAGCTACGCTCCTTCGCCAGCTCGATACATCCGATGCACGAACCCGAGCAGAGGTACTGTACCTGCAGGGAGTACTTTGGCTCCGAACGGCGACTGCCGTACAGACGTTTCGCCCGGAGCTTAGAACGATCGAGCGCGGCATCGCGTGTCTCGACTCCGCAATTGCGATTGATGCGTCACTCGCTGGCGCTTGGGCGGAGCTCAGCATGGGTCGCTGGGTGATGGGAGACTTCGAAGGTGCCGAGCGCGCTGCGAGCGAAGCACTGGCCGCGGATGCCTTTCTGGAAAGCGGTGCCGATGTGGTCGAGTGGGCGTGGCGTGCGGCGTACTCTCGTGCGGATGCCGAGGTCGGAGCTCGATGGTGCAATAGGGGGCGACAGCTGTTCCCTGATGACTGGAGATTCACAGAATGCGAATTGACGCTGATGCGCCTCGATGCGGCAGGGCTCACGAGACGGTCTCCAAATGCCAAGAGAGCCTGGGACTTGGTGCGCGCTTTGGAGTCGAGCGATCCGCCAGAACGCGCAAGGGACGCCGGGCGTCCGTACTCCCCCACGTATCGTAGGCTCGTTGCCGCTGCAGTCAGCGCCGCGAGTGGTCAGCGCGAGCTCGCGAGAAGTGTCCTCAGCTCGGAATTCAAACGCGTGAGCGGAGACGCCGAACTTGGAACGGACATCCTATATGACGCAGCCTTCGTTCATGTCACCATGGGTGAGGCTCAGCGAGCCGGCACGCTGTTGGGCAAGTATCTCCGCGCGCGACCAGACCTGCGAACCATGCTCGAGCGGGACCAGACGATGCGCGACGTCATGCCAGCTTCGTCGCGCGTCGCCAATCCAACCAAGTCGGGCCCTACTTGAGAAATGCGGCCACGCTCGACATCACGAGCGCGGTACCCGCCTTTGGTCCCGAAGCCGCGCTCGCGACGAACATGCTAGTCTGGCTCGATGTATGCGCGACTAGGGGCACCGAGCCCGGGAGGTGAAGGATTGCCACTGCGGAGGCGTTGTCGGCGAACTTCATTCGCAAGCTCTCGCACTCAGCGAGCCCCCTCATGCGGGCGTAGTACGGGACAACGAACTTCTCTACGGCCGACAGCGACGTGAAGACAGCGTCGCATTCGTTGATGTCGATCGAGATATTTCCGTCAAGGGTAATCGCGCGGTCGGCTGTGAGTAGCAGGCGCTCGCGTTTTCCTTTGAGACGCGGCATATCGTCGGTCTTCAGGCTGAGGAGTGGTTTGAGATTCTCTTTCGCCGCGACCTTCGCAGACACCGCTAGGTATCGCGGACCATTCGGATTTGGGTTCTTCACCACGCACCCGTCAGTGTTTCGGATAGCGTCGGTTGCCTCGGCCAACGCGCGAAGTTCATTCGCGCTCAACTCGGCGTGGAGAAAGTCTGTTTGTTCGTCCGGCATGCGATCCTCGGTCGAGAAGTGAGTCTGCTGAAAGGAGCGGATCGCAGAGTGCGCTAACGCGAAGTCCGAAGGAATAGGGCGTTCGTCCTACTTGAAGTTCTTGTTAAGACGTTGGACTCCCCGGTTTTCCCATGGGTAGGTCTCGGTGCGTTCTGCGGTGATAGCGTGAGAGGTGCGCGGCTCGCTATTTGCCCAATTGCCTGACGCTAAGCTAGTAGCGGAATGCAGCAGCCGGAGACGAGCGTCCCGCCGCCGCTCCGCGTCTGCTTGCGGAAGGCGAGGTTCGAGCCGAACGACACGTGGGCGGCGAGACCGGAGAGCACTCCCTTGGACGACTCCTGGAGGTCGCGGAACATCCGGTAGCTGAAGACCTCCTCGCAGTCACCCGCCTGCCCGCACGACTGCGACCCCGGCTTGGGGCCGGGGGCGCCGAAGTTCACGAGTTCGCCGGGACTCGCCGCCTGCACCGGGCGGAGGAGGATCTCGTCGAACATCGAAAAGATCGCCGCGTTGGCGCCGATCCCGAGGGCGAGCGAGAGGACCGCCACCGTGGTGACGAACGGGGTGCGGAGGAGGGTGCGGAAGGCGAGGCGTATGTTGCGCATGCGGAGCAAGGCGGGGGACGAGGGGGTGGGGCGGTCACCGACTTCCGTTGGACACCGGTCGAGCCCCGAGGGGATTGCTGCGCTCTCGATATCTTCTCGTCACCCATCGGTGGAGCGCCAATGCACGCATCGAACGACCTACGCGATGTCTCGTGACGCATCGACGCCGCAGCAATCCTGGGATCGGGTTGCAGCGGGGTGGCGTCGGTGGTGGGAGACGATCGAACGCCCGGCTCATGCCGTGACCGAGCGTCTGCTGGCACTCGCCGGCATCGCGCCGGGACACCGGGTGCTCGACATCGCGACGTGCATCGGAGAGCCCGCGCTCACGGCGGCGCGGCGCGTCCTTCCGGATGGGAGGGTCGTCGCCACCGACGCTTCAGCGCGCATGCTGGAGATCGCCCGCGAACGCGCCGAGGCGTCGGCGCTCGGCAACGTCGAGTTTCTGCAATCAGATTCCCTACATCTCGGCTTTCCGCCCGAGAGTTTCGACGCGGTGCTCTGCCGGTGGGGTGTCACATCGCTCCCAGCTCCGCTGGCCACGCTCGAGGGGATTCGGCGCGTCCTGGCGCCAGGACGAGCGTTTGCGACGGCAGTCTGGGAGACGGGACGCAGAGGACGTCCGCTGGCGAGCCTTGCGAGCGCGCTCGCAGACGAACTGTTCGACGGTGCGGAGGGTGGCGGGCGCACGCCCGATCGAGGGGACTCGATCGGGGCGTCACTCGCGGACGACATGCGCCGCGCCGGCTTCGACGACGTGCGCGTCGAAGCGATGACGATCCTGCTGGACTGGCGCTCGCCTGTGGACTGCCTGCAATACCTGCTCGATGTCTCGCCCGATTTGCGCGATCGGTTCGACGCGCAGTCGGCGGAGCAGCAGGAAAGCTATGGACAGCAGCTCGAAGCGCGGCTCCAGCCATACATCGCGGCGGATACGCACGTGCAGATTGCGAACGTAACGCTGTGTGCCGTGGGATGGCGCCGATCCGAACATCGCGTTGCCTAACAATTGTCGAATCGGGCGAGTGCCCGCGTCACCACTCCTCGGAGGAGCGAGATGAGCGATGCTGCCGGCGGGCCCGACCCGCGGGTCTTCTTTGCCGCCGAACGCACGATGCTGGCGTGGATCCGGACCGGGATCGCGATGATGGGCTTCGGCTTCGTGGTCGCGAGATTCGGGCTCTTCCTGCGTGAGATTCTTGCCGACCGGCTCGATGGCGCGACTGCCCCAACTCCGGCGCGCACGCCTGGGCTCTCGTTGTGGGTCGGCACGGCCCTCGTGCTGCTCGGCGTGGCGGTGAATCTGAGCGCGGCGGTACACCACTATCGCTTTCGCCGTCGCTTCGAGCGCGGGGAGCCCTTCCTCACACCTCGTGGATTGATGACGATCGCGGTGTCGATGGTGCTGGCGCTGCTTGGGCTGGGACTGGCGCTGTACCTAGTGGTACTGGGGCGGTAGCACGCGAGCCGCGGCGCGAGGCCTGGGAGCACGGCTTGCAGCTGCCGGTGCGGACGGTCGGCAATATCGCCGCCGCGGCGCGCGCGCCCTGAGGTGTCGCGCAACGGGATGTTCTCGCCGCCCGGATCAGTCCGGCAACCATTGACTGACTAAACCTCCGGTGATTGCCGACGGCGGATCGTCCGGAACGGCGCTACCGTACCTGTCGAGTTCCACGGTTCGCCGAAGGGGCGATGCTCCCGAAGCGGAGCGTCCCCTCCGTACTCGCGACGCGCATAGGCGCGGCGACGCACACCGCGAGCCGATGGCAAAATCCGGAGGGACATATGCGATCCAGGATCTTCGGACTGGTGCTCGGCCTGGGGACGATCACCGGCATCGCGCCTGCACAGAATCCCCAGAAGCTTCCCCCGTCGACCGTCGTCGACACGCAAGCAACCGTAACCGTACGCAACGACCGCAAGGTCCCGGTCTGGCTCTACATGGAGCATGGGCGCTTCGACTATCGGCTTGGCGTGGTGCCGGCGTCGAGTTCGCTCACGCTGCCCATCCCGGCATCGGCGGCCAGGGGGCTGGCGAGCGTTCGGCTCTTCGTGCATCCCGAGGGCGAAGTCGAAGACCTCGTGTCGCAAGATTTTGCCCTGCAGCGGAACGCCCGCCTGACGATGCGCGTGCCGTCGTACCAGGAGATGGCGAGTGCCGGCCCCGATACGATGTCGGCGGTGCTGTCGCCCGAGGAGTTGGATGACGCGACGCTGACTGTCGACAACACCCGCAACGTCCAGGTGACCGTCTTCATCACGCACGGAGTCATCGAGTCACGCATCGGGACGGTACCGGCCGGCAGCAAGGTCACGCTTCGCTTCCCGAAAAGTGTCGTGAACACGGACCGGACCATCACCATCTTCGTGCATCCTGAAGGTGGGAAGGATCTCGCGTCGGAACGGATCCGCGTTGCGCGCGGCCAGCACCTGGGTTGGCGAGTCTCTCCACAGTAGGTCGCCGGCCGGACCACGTGCTCGCGCGGCGGACTCGCCGAGCGATCGCGAATCCAGGAGCTCGCGCATCGCCCATCACGGGTGATGCGCGAGCTACGTGTTGTTCGTACGCCGCTTCGCAGTCGTAATCGCTCTCAACTCTTAGGCGGCGGACACGCGATGGGGAGCAACGATTCTGTTCCTCGCGCCGCAACAACGGGCGGTTGCGCGCGCCTGTGCGTGCGTCGCGGGGCGCTGGACAGCGAGTTCACCGTACCGTCACCGTGACCGCGTTGGACGTCGATGACGCTCCGCTCGCGTCAGTGACCTTCGCTCGAACGGTGAAGGTGCCCGCCGCGGTGAACTTCCTCGTCGACACGAAGCTGCCCGGCGCGATGAGCGTGCCTGACGTTTGACCGTTCCCCTTTCCCCACGCGACCACCCAGGGCCAGGGGCCATCACCCGTGTCCGGGTCGACGACAGTTCCCCGTACAGTCACGCTTCCCCCCCGCACAATCGAGGTGGCCGTCGTCGCGGCGAGCGTCACCGTTGGCGGTGTGTTGATCGGCTTCCCGATGGGCGTCACCGTCCAGCTCACGGCGTGCACTCCCTGTCCGGGCTCGAAGTACGATTCCCCCACGACGACACCGGCGTTGTTGATTCCGCGCGCCACGGAGTTGTTCACCGCTGCGCCCGGCCACGGATCGAGCGGGATGTATTGGCCACCACGCCAGAGGACGCCGACGTTGCCGACAGTCCCAACGACGTCGCCGCTGTCGCTGATCTCGTAGACCTGGTTGGCGAGTCGGACGGGAATCGGAAGAGCGCGCACGCTGCCGTTGGTCCACACGACCGGCTCGCCGCCGTTACTCTGTCCGGCGATATCGCCTCGTGCGTTGATCGAACGCCCTACCGACTGCTGGAACGCACCGGGGAGATCCGGGAGAATCGTGAACGTGCCGCTCTCCCATCTGAACGCGTACTGGCGCGCTCCGGTCCCTCCGGCGGTTCCCGTCCCCGTCACCTGACCAACATCGTTGATGTCGTACGCCATGGAGTAGTTGCCACCCGGAATGACGCCGATGTCGCGATACAATAGTCCGTTGCGCCAGATCCCGGCATGCTGGTACGTGGGTACCGTGCCACCGCCCCCGGTTCCGCCTCCGGCAACCTCGCCTAACGCGTTGATCCCGTTGGCCGCAGCGCCCGACGCCGCCGATCCGGGGAGGGGCTGCAACTTGACGGCGACACCTCCGCTCACGAACACGCCGTAACCGATACCACCGCTCCCCTGATTCGCGAAGCCGACGAATTGCCGTCGTTCGTTCATTTGCGTCAACCGCGTGACCGCGGAACCGGGTTGCGGCAGGGTGTCGACGATGACGCCGTTCGACCAAAGCACTCGGCGGTTCATCCCCGAGGCATCGGCGGCGATGCCGAGTACCTCGCCGAGGTCGTTGATGTCGTACGCGGTGGAGAACGTGCCGCCGGGAAGGAATCCCAGGTCGGTAATCGTGACCTGCCATGCGCCGACCGTGCGCGTCACCGATCCGCGCGTCGCCTGCATCAAGACATTGGACGACGGGGTGTCTGAGGCATATGGCGCGCGTACGGAAGGTCCGCTCGTATCGGAGCACGCGGTGAGAACGACCGCTGCACGCACCAGCAGCCATGGACGAGATGGGCGTATCATGAGTTCGCTCAGCATTGATGAGGCGCTGTTCCGCGCGCGCCAAGGTACTGCGCCGGGCGTCATGCCCGGCGCTCGCGCTGTGCAGTCGAGGGGATCGCGGAGTGACCGACGCGGGTGCACACCAACGTCTCGCGGACGGAACGTTCTGTCAGTCAGGATTCGCCTGTCCCATTGTGCACGGCGGGTGCCCCGAAACGTTGCAGCTGCTTCAGAACCGATCGTTCGCCGATGGCGCTCACAGGCCACGAAATGGGGATGCTCCCGATTCGCGCGACCTCGACTCGGCAGTATTCTCCATGCGATGCGCCGGCACCGAGCGACACTTCGGACTCTTCGTCGGCGAGGTGAACCCGCGACGTATCGGTGTCGCACGTAGGAAGAGCTCTCGAGCCATGACTCCCAATTCGCCCTCGTCCGAAGCGCGTGGCCGAGTGACCGTCGCCGGGCGTGCGGCGGAACGCGGCGCTGCGACACGCAACCGCGAACTCATGCGCGCATCGCTTCTCCCGGCGACCGCCATCGCAGGAATACTCCTCGGCGCCCTCGCGCACTGGAAAGGGGGAGACGACACTGCCCGATTGACCTGGCTCGTCGCACTCGCGATCACGGGGGCGCCGGTGCTCGTGCGCACGGCGATCGCGGTTGTACACGGAAGGTTCGCCACGGACGTCGTCGCCGCTCTCGCGATCGGCTCGTCGCTCGCCTTGCGTGAACCGCTCGCCGGTCTCGTGGTCGTACTGATGCAAACCGGCGGAGAAGCGCTCGAGCGCTACGCCGAGGGGCGTGCGTCGGCGGCGGTGCGCGCGCTGGAGGATGCGGCACCGCGCATCGCTCACCTCCTGGATGACGCGGCAGAACGCGACATCCCGGTGGAGGAGATCGCGGTCGGCGACCGGCTCGTGGTGCGTCCAGGCGAAGTCGTGCCGTGTGACGGCGAGGTGGTGGACGGTCGCTCCGAGCTCGACACCTCACAGCTCACGGGAGAACCGGTGCCGCGCCCGGTGGCGCCGGGCGTTGCCGTGATGAGCGGGATGCTCAACGGGAGCGGGGCGTTCGTCATGCGTGCCACCGCCCGCGCGGGCGAGAGCCAGTACGCCCGCATCGTCGAGTTGGTGAAGTCCGCCGAGTCGTCCAAGTCTCCGTTGCAGCGGCTCGCGGATCGTTACGCCGCGTGGTTCACGCCGGTGACCCTGGTGGTCTGTGCAGTCGCGTGGTGGTGGAGCGGCGACGCCACGCGCGCCCTGGCGGTGCTCGTCGTCGCGACGCCGTGCCCGCTGATCCTCGCGACGCCGGTGGCGATCATCGGCGGGATCAATCGCGCGGCGACGCGCCACATCATCATGCGAAGCGGATCGGCGCTCGAACGTCTCTCCGACGTCCGCGTGGCGGTCTTCGACAAGACGGGCACCATCACGGAGGGACGCCCGCGCGTGAGCCGGGTGATGGTCCTCGACGGCATCGCCGAGCGCGAGCTGTTGCGGCTGGCGGGAGCGGTCGAGCAGCGTTCGGGACACCTGCTCGCGCATTCACTGGCCGCGGCGGCACGCGATGCGACGGGACCGCTCCCCATACCCTCGCATGTGC
The DNA here is from genome assembly GCA_964637355.1 of uncultured Gemmatimonadaceae bacterium. Lineage (GTDB taxonomy): Bacteria > Gemmatimonadota > Gemmatimonadetes > Gemmatimonadales > Gemmatimonadaceae > SCN-70-22. The sequence continues at coordinate 19,065 of CAZWVG010000012.1, read as the reverse complement.
GGGAGGCACCGGGGCAGGGGGTGAGTGGCGAGGTGGAGGGGCATCGCGTGGTCGTCGGTGCGCGAAGCTTCGTCCTGCAGCAGCTCGATGCCGATCCGTCGATCGTCACGCCCTTGGACGACGGCGAATCGGCGCTGCGCGCCTTTGTTGCGATCGACGGTACGCTGCGTGGCGCCGTGCAGTACGAGGATCGCGTCCGACCGTCTGCAGCCGAGCTGTTGCGAACTCTCACACCGCTCGGCGTGCAGCGCACGATTCTCCTCTCGGGAGACAACACGCACAATGCCGAATCCGTCGCGCGCGCCGTGGGGATCTCCGAGGCGTTCGGCGACCTTCTCCCGGGCGACAAGGTCGAGCGCGTCGCGACGCTTTCGGAGCAGGTAGGGCGTGTGATGATGGTCGGTGACGGGACGAACGATGCGCCTGCGCTCAGCCGTGCGGATGTCGGGATCGCGCTGGCCAGCCATGGGGGCGGGATCACTGCGGAGGCGGCCGACGTGGTGATTCTGATCGACGACCTGTCGCGCGTGGGGGAGGCGGTGCGGATCTCGCAGGGAACGCTGCGCATCGCCAGGCAGAGCATCTTCGTGGGACTTGGCCTGAGCGTCGCGGGAATGATCGTCGCCGCGTTCGGCTACCTTCCGCCCATCGCTGGAGCGCTGGCACAGGAGGCGATCGACGTGGCGGTGATCCTCAATGCACTGCGCGCCAGCCGGGTCACCTACTCGGCGTGATCCGCGGGGCTGGTCGGTTTATGCTACGGAGCACTAGTCAACACGGCGGGCGCCGGCAACGTCGTCGGGTCACTCGGGAGTAGGAGTAGCGCCCGGCTCGCTCACTGCGCATCAGTCGACCAGCGACGATTCCAGCTGCGCGCGCATCGTCTCGATGAAGTCGCCCAGATAGTCCGTCCTCCCTCTCCGCGTCGCCAGGAAGGGATCCATCACGGTACAGCGAATCACGGCGACTCCGCCGGCACGCCGATAGTCGTCTGCGGAGAAGCCGAGCCGCATAACGAGGTCGAGCGGCGCATCGCCGTACTCCTCCGGGCGCAACGTGGTCTTCGTGACGACGTAGTCGATCGTTCGCACGGGGTGATCGTCTCCCACGCTGAAGGCACGGTACGCGCGATCCACGAGTGCGTTCGACTCCTCCAGGGTCTCGAGCACTGGATGTGTGACGGCGAAGCAGACGATGTTCATGTCGGGGACCGGGAGCGGAACGACGTTGAACGCCCCCCAGTCCGCGGAGCTCACCGATCGATGGAGTGCGAGTGCGCCCTGCACCGTATCGTTGACCAACCGTCCATAGCCTCGTTCATCGAGCGGGAGGACCTTGTGCGAGAGCCAGACCGCGCTCGCGGCGGCGCCGGGTTTCGATCCTTCGAGGATGTAACGCCCGATGAAGGCATCGTCGCCCTGGTCTCGATGCAGCAGGTACGGCGGATCGACGGAGAGGAGCGCGCGCACTCGGCGGTCGCGGAACGAGATCGAGCCCGCGGGATACGGGATGAATCCCAGCTTGTGCGGGTCGATGGTGACCGAGTCGGCACGCTCGGCGGCGCACAGCGCGCGATAGGTCTCCTCGTCGGGCCAGGTCGACGTACGCGCGATGTCGTCGTAAGGCTTGCGCCTGCCGTCGGCTCGCCGGGTCGCCGCGATCGCATAGCCGCCCCACGCGGCGTCGGCGTGCAGGTGGAAGGCGAGCCCTAACGAGCGCGCCACGCGGTCGCGCACGTCGGCGAGGAGGTGCAAGCGGTCGACGGCGCCTTCCTCGGTGGTGCCGAGTACGCCCACGGCGGCGATCACGGGTTGGTGTCGCTTCGCCAGCGTGTGTAGCCCGTACTCGAACGCCTCGGGGTGCATGCGAAAGTGGCGGTCGACGGGGACGTGCACGACCTGCTGTTCGCCGAGCCCGATGACGCGCGCTGCCTTGACGAACGAGTAGTGCGCGGTGGACGGGACGAGCACGACGCCCGGGAGGAGCGCGTCGCCGAATTCCCGGGAGAGGCGGATCCCAAACTGCTGAAAGCCCATTCCCGAGACGGAGTGGCGCGCCACCGCCGCATGTGCGACCGCCTCGTCGCCGACCTTGGCGACGAGCGCGTCGAGCACGTCGAGCGCGGCGTCCGGCGCAATGTTGAGCAGCTCCCAGAGCCCCAGCGCGTGGAGGTCGGCCGTTTGGCCACCGGCCAGCCGGGCCGGAAGTCCGGAGATGGACAGCTCGGCGCTCGCCCAGTGGACGGCTATCGGGAGGTACTTCGCGTTGCGCGCGACCCAGAGCGCCTCGATGTTGGCGATGGTCCCGCCGGAGCAGAGATGCCCCCACTGCCTAACGGGATCGTAGCCGATCATCGTCGCCAACTGCGCCGCGACTTCAAGCTCGAGCCGGCTCGTGACCGGCGAGCCTTCGGCGGCGACGTTGTTGGGATTGTAGAGGAGCGTGGCGAAGTAGCCGATGAGCGACGCCATCGTCAGGTCACCGGTCATGTGGCCGACGTAGCGCGGACTGAAGAAGGGGACGCCGTTCTTGAGCTGCGCCAGCAGGCCAAAGAGTTCTTGCGAGAGCGTGGAGACGGCCTCGTCGTGCGCTGGCGTGCGCTTGTCCTGCTCCGAGATGACGAAGCCGTCCTCGGGGTGGAAGTTGCGTCGCCAGAAGACGTGGTCGCGAAACGCCTCGAGGAGGAGGCGCTCGAAGACATCGGCGTTTTCGCCCTTTGGACCGAGGAAGAGGGCGGAGGGAGCGATCGGATCGAGAGGGGCGGACATGGGGTGGTGCCGGGGCAGTGGCGCTGGCGATGGTGCCGCTCGAAGCGACGATGAATCGCCTGGGGAGCTGAAGCTCGCACGGTGAAGCATCGTCGGGTCATGCCTGAGCATTCAGTCGCGGAACCCCCCCATCCCGTGTAGGGAAAACCCGATCCACGCACCTCCACCCCTCTGGTCACTCTCCAATTGAAGTCGTAAGATCTCTCCTCCCCCGGCTGTCCTCTCTCGCAGGGAGATGCGACCCATGACCGACGCCCCCCAGTCCGACGCCCACCGCAGTCGCCTCTTCTTCGGTATCTGTCTTGCCCTCATCCCCACCGGTGCCTCGTTCGCGCTGGTCAGCAACATCCTCATCCAGCTCAAGCAGCAGTTCATCCTGACCAACTATCAGGTGGGGCTCATTGGCGGCGCGGCCTTGTGGGGGATGGCGCTTTCGCTGTTGATCATTGGGCCGATGCTCGAGGGGTTTGGTCTCAAGAACGGCGCGCGGTTCGCCTTCGCCGGACATCTCGCCGGCCTAACGATCATGATCTCGGCGGTCACCCGAGTTGGACAGCCTTCGGCATTCTGGTTGCTGATGGCCGGTGCGGCGATCCTCGCCGCCGGTAACGGGATGATCGAAGTCACCGGGAACCCTCTCGTCGCCGCACTCTTTCCCGAGCAGAAGACGAAATATCTCAACCGTTTTCACGCGTTCTTTCCGTTCGGGATCGTCCTCGGCGGTATCGTGGGATTCGTCCTCGACACGTGGGGAGGGAGCTTCGCGCAGTGGCCGTACCAGATCGGGGTGATCTACCTCCCGATTCTTGTGTACGGCGCAATGGTGCTACCGCGCGAATTCCCCAAGACCGAGAATGCGGAGCACGGGATCCCGGTCGGCGAGATGTTTCGCTACACCTTCACGACGCCGCTCTTCATCCTGATGTTGGTGATGATGGCGGTGACGACATCCATGGAACTCGGTCCCATGCGCTGGGTCCCGGCGGTGCTGCAATCCGCCGGACTGCACGGGATCCTCGTGCTGGTCTGGATCAGCGGATGGATGGTCGTGCTGCGACTCCTCGCGGGGCACTTCGTGGAACGATTGCAGCCGACGGGGATGCTCCTCTGTGCGGCGATTCTCACCGGTTCGGGACTGTTCCTCCTGAGCTTCGCGTCCAGTACGTGGAGCGCCTTCGCCGCCGCGACGGTCTTCGCCTGGGGTGTCGCGTTCTTCTTCCCGACGATGGTCGGCGTCGTGAGCGAAAAGCTGCCGAGGACCGGATCGCTTGGGATCGTGCTCACCGCGGGGATGGGGCTCGGGATGGCGGGCGCGGTGGGGGTGCCACTGATCGGGAAGCTGGCCGACCGATACCTGGCCGAGTCGCTTCCGCCGGCGACCGCCGACGTCCTGGAGCAGGTGAGCGCCAAGTTCCCCGAGTACATCGTACGCGCCCAGTCGGCGACCGACCAGGGAACGCTCGGCTATCGTGAACGCGAGGTCGCCGACGCGCTCGCCGCGACCAGCACAGCGCTCGCGGCGCAGCGCGAGAGTGGAAGCATCAACAACGACGCCAGCGCCAACGCGCTTCGCGCCATCGTCGGGACGGCGATCCCGAACGAGCCGCTCGTGGGGCGTGCAAACGGCATCCTCCAACCGGCGGAAGCGGCGGCCGGACAGCGATCGTTCCGCTATGTCGCGCCGGCGGCATTGGTGCTGATCCTGGTGTTCGGGGTGATGTACGCGGCAGATCGGCGCCGCGGAGGGTATCGCGCGGTGCGGCTGGCGGCGACACCGGCGGCGCCGTAGGGCAGCGTGCGTCGGCGGCGTTAGGCCTGACGGTTGGCGTCACGCCTAACGCCGCGATCGCCGGTTTCGCCCCAACCAGACCGCCGGACCGGGCGCAGCGCCACGTCCGGTCAGATGCGAGCCATCGCCGCGAGGCGCGACACGTCCACGCCCTGCCAAAGCCGCTCGCGCATCGCCTGCGTGTCGGTCAACGCGCGCGCGCCGTCCGAGGTGAGGGCGAACGCACGTCGAGACGGTCCTGTTGCAACGGCGCGGTACGACGAGAGCAGCCCCTTTCCCTCCAATCGGTCGAGCGTCGCGTACACCGCGCCGATCGCCACGCTGCGTCCGGTGACGCGCTCGAGCTCGCGCCGGATGTTCATGCCGAACGGTTCGCTCGCGGTACGAAGGACCGCGACGATGACCTGCTCCTCGAGTACCCCAAGCGGTGCGTGCTCGGATGTCGTCATGATTCGAACGGCGCTACAAGGCGGATGGATCGATGCGGAGTCGAAGCCATTACTGCTCCCGAAGTGCCGACGCTGGTGCCACGCGCCCGGCGCGGCGCGCAGGAATGAGCGCAGAAACGGCACCGACCGTCAGCAACATCACGCTCGCGGCCGCAAAGGCGACGGGGTCGAGCGGGGAGATACCGAAGAGGAACGAGGCAAGCAATCGACCCAACGCGAGTGTTCCCAGCGCGCCGACGACGATCCCGACGGCGACGAGCAGCGTTCCCTGCGACACGATGTTGCGGACGACTTGCCATGCGGGGAGGCCGAGCGCGATCCGAATGGCCCAGTCCCGCTTGCGTCGCGCGGCAAAGTGGGCGGTCACGCCGTAGATCCCGACCGCGCCGAGGACGAGCGCCAGGGTTGAGAGGAGCGCGAGGAGCGACATGATCGGGCGTGCCGGGCCGACGGCCGTGTCGAAGACGCGCGCCATCGTGGTCGTTGCATCGATCGCCATGGCGGGGGAGACGCGATTGATCGTCTTTCGCGCCTCGTCGAGCACTCGCTCGGAGTCCTCATCGCTCGCGGCGCGCAGCGTGAAGGTGGCGCGCGTTCCCCACCACGGCGCCTGACCCGCGAGGTAGTAGCGCGTGGGGCGGGCATCGTCGGTCAGGTCACCCTCGGCCACGTTCTCCACGACACCAACAATGCGCTGCCGCAAGCGGAAGCCCCCGCCCACGACCTTCCCGAGCGGCTCTTCGCCCGGAAAGAACTTCTTCACGAGCGCCTCGTTCACCACCACCGCGATCTCCGCACTGTCGGGCCGATCGGAGATGTCGAAGGTGCGCCCCGCCGTGACGGCGATGCCGAGTGTCTTGAAGTAGTCTGCGGTGACGATGCGGAAGTAGGTCGACGGTTGCTCGCCATTGTCTCGTCCCGGAACCTCGATCCCCATGTTGTCTCCGTTCCCGCGTAGGGGGATCTTCATGGCCGCCGCCGCCGACGTGACTCCGGGGATTGCCGCGAGCGCTCGGATCGTCTCGTCGATGCTGTGCATGCGCTCAGGCTCGCGCAACGCGCCGCTGGCGATGGCGTCGATGACCGCCACACTGCGTGTCTCGATGCCCGGGTCGATCGCGTAGAGGTTGGAGACGCTGCGTACGAGTAGCGCCGCGCCCGAGGCAATGAGCATCGCGAGCGCGACCTCGACGACGACCAGCCCGCGTTCCAGTCTTCCACCACGCCCCTGAATGCCGCCGGTGCGAAGACGACTGAGCGCGCCCTTGAGGTCGCCGCGCCAAAGCGACAATGCCGGAACAAGCACGACGAGCAGGACCGCCAGGACGGCCAGTGCGAGAGCGGCGACAAACATCCGCCAGTCGAACGTCGCGGCCTCTCCCCAGGCACCGATCGGTAACGCGCGCGCCAGCACGCCAAACCCCGCGACCGCCATCACCGCCCCCGCGAGACCGGCGCCGACTCCCAGGAGAAGCGCTTCGACCACGAGTTGCTGGGTGAGCCGGCGCCGGTTGGCGCCTAACGCGGAACGCACGGCGAGTTCCGTCTCCCGCGCCTCCACCTGCCCGAGCATGAGGGCGGCGACGTTGGCGCACGCCATGAGCAGGATCAACCCCATGGCCACGAACGTGGCGATGAGCGCCGGACGCATCTTCCCGAGCAATTCCTCGCGAATCGGCGTCACCTTCGCATCCTTCGTCTTGTCCCATTCCGCCGGATAGTCGAAGCGGTCGTCGAGCGTCCTGGTCAGGCGTTCGAGATACGGCGCCATGGCCCCCATGTCGGCGCCGGGGGCAAGGCGCCCCACCAGGGTGTAGCTCCCGTTCTGGCCGTTGGGATCGAGATCCCTGGCGAGCCACACGCGCACGTCGGGGCTCGGGAACCAGAAGCCGCGCGGCATCACGCCGATGACGGTGCGTGGCGTGCCGTCCAGCGTTAGGCGCGATCCGACGATCGCGGCGCTGGACCCCATCTCCTTCCAGAGCCCGTAGCTGATGACGGCGACGGGCTCGGCGCCCTGGACGTCGTCACCCGCGCGAAAGGTGCGTCCCATGAACGGGCGCGCGCCGAGCACGTCGAAGAGCTCCGCCGAACTGGTGAGCCCGGGGATCAGGCGTGTCGGTGCATCGCCCTCGCGAAGGGTGACGTCGGCGTGGCGGTGCGCCGCGACCTGGCGAAAGCCGGGGAGCGCCGCGCGCGGATAGATCCCGCGCAGGAACAGGAACTCCTGCTCGGTCCATGAGCCGGCGAAGTAGAAGGAGGCGATCTCGCTCTCGCGTTCGTAGGGGAGGGGATCGAAGAGGAGCGCGCGTGCCACGCCATAGACGGCAGCAGTGCCACCGATGCCGAGGGCAAGCGTGAGCACGGCGACGATCACGTACGAAGGGCGCGCGCGCAGGCGACGCAGCGCATAACGAGTGTCGGACAGCCAGTGCTTGAGCATGCGCCCTCCGGGGCGATAGGCGTTGGCGGGTGCTTCGTATGAGGACAGACTGCGCCGCCAGCGCCAGCGAAGCACCGCCGGCGCGGAGCGCAGTGCCTGCTGCCAGAGCCAACGATCGGCTGCCGCGGTGCCATCGGTGGCGGCGCGCTCGGCATGTTCGGACCGCAGGTCCGCCAAGAGCTCGTCGCGTTCCTCGCGAGGGAGCGCGGCACCGATGAGCGCGATGGCGAGCCGGGGCGGGTGCGGTGTGAAGGGTGGGGGATCGGACATGTGGAGCTCGTGGGGAATGGGGCGCGACGCCCGCAGCGGAATTCTACATTGTAGAATACGCATCCGCGACGACGGGAGTTTCTGCGACGTACGGAATGGGACAATCGGCGCGCATCGAAGGTTGGTACGCGTCTCTGCTGGCACACCTCGGGACGCGTGCCGAGGTTGTGGGGCGCGACACAGATTCAGCCTCGTCTCAGACGCACCCCTCCGTGATGCCAGACTTTCGTCTCGTCCCGTATTCGCTCGCGGCCGTAGCCCTGGTCGTCGCCGCGTGTCGCACGACTGCGGTTCCGCCTGCCGGCTCGACCGTCCCGGCGAGGCCGGAGTCGCGCAGCGTTCGCGTCGCGCCGCCCGACTCCAGCTACGTCAGCTACTTCTCCGGCGATACCACCGACGCCCTAACGACGCCTGCCGGCGGCGCGCTGCTGGCGGGCGGTGGGACCGACAGTGAAGAGGGAATGAAGTGGCTCCTTGCTCAAGGGGGCGCGCGTGCCGCGCACGCGTACGGTGACGTCGTAATCCTCCGCGCGAGCGGATCGGATGGCTACAACGACTACCTCATGAAGTTCGGCGCGAACTCCGTCACGTCGATCGTGATCACGTCCGTCGACGGTGCGAACAGCGCATTCGTGCGCCGAGCGATCGAGCGGGCCGAGGTCGTCTTCCTCGCGGGAGGCGACCAGTCGCGGTATGAGCGCTTCTGGCGAGGGACGGCGCTGCAGCTGGCGGTCAATGCGCGGGTCGCCGCGGGCTATCCGATCGGGGGGACGAGCGCGGGACTCGCCGTGCTCGGCGAGTTTGGGTATTCGGCGCTCAACGAGTCCGCGCAGTCGAAGGTGGTGCTGCAGGATCCATTCGACTCGACGATGACCTTCGAACGATCGCTCTTCACCGTCCCGCACCTGACGAACCTCATCACCGACTCTCATTTCGCGGTGCGCGACCGGATGGGGCGCCTGCTCGGCTTCCTGGCGCGACTCGAGCTCGAGTACGGCGCGCACGCGCCGCGGGCGATCGCAGTCGATGAGAAGTCGGCCGTTGGGGTGAGCGCGAGCGGGCGCGCGACGGTCTTCGGGGGCGGGAAGGGAGCGTACTTCCTCGGCACGAGCGGTGTGACGACGCGAACGGTGGCGAAGGCGACGCCGCTCACCTACGCTCCCGTCGCCGTGCTGCACATTCCGGTTGGGGGACACTTCGACCTGGCCACGTGGTCGACGAACAGCGCGATCGCGTACACGCTCTCCGCGGTACACGGCGGCGTCACGTCGTCGAGCGGAACGATCTATTGAATCGCGCGCGAATGCGCGGGCGAACCGGGCGTGCCTAACGCACGAGCCTCCGCCGGCGCGTCGACATTGCCGTGACGAGCGGTACTCTACCGCCTCTTCCCCCCGATCCCCGGCACCGAGGTGATCTGCCGCATCCACGCCGCCAGCTGCACCTCGTCGATGTCGCGCGCCGATGCCAGCTCGACGCCACGCGTGGACTTCCCCATCCCGATGGGCGTGACCGGCGGGACGGGCGTGAGCGTCACGCCATTGATGAACATCACCTTCACGTGCCCGACAAAGGCGCCGCTCGAGAAGCACCACCCGTCGCCCACGCCGTAGTATGCCATCCCCCACTTCACCGCACGGTGCAGGTTGGGGAGCGTACGCGCGGCGAGCGCATCGACTCGTTCGGCAATCTCGCGTTGCGGCTGTGGCAATGTCGCGATGTAGGCAAAGACCGGTTTGTCACCGTCGGCCGCCCTCGCAGGACTCGCCTTCCCGGTCATGGCTTCGAGGAGCTTGGGCGGACCCTTGGCGGGAGTGACATCGCTTTTCGCGGGCTTCCTGGCTGTCGCCGTCAACGACTTCGAAGTCTTGGGGACGCGCTTCTTCGCGGACGCCTTTGCCGATGTGGTCCCCGACTTCGCAGGTGTCGCGCTGCGCTTCGATGCCGACTTCGCGGAATTGCGTGTGGCCAGCTTGGAAGTGCCCTTCGCCCCTGCCTTCATCGGGGCGGATTTGGACGATGACTTCGTGGTGCGCGCGGGCATGGACGGTTCCTGTGGGCCGGTGTGAGATCGCGCGCGGCTGCGCGAGCGCCCAACGGATACGCCCCCCTTCCGCGAGGGTCAAGCGGTCACCTGTCGCCCGGGCTCGTCAGGCGAGCGCCGACCCACAACGGCTCCGCACCATCCCGTCACGTGCGGCGCGACCCGCTCACGCACCGTCCCATCCCTGAATCGTCTGCTTGCCCGGGATCGTATGTTGGGAGGGCGGTGTCAAACGGACGGCGACACGACGCGGCAGGCATCCGAGCACATCAGGCGTGGAATCACCCGAGAAACGACTGCAGGCGCACCTCGGTGCGGGCTACGCCATCCAGGCGGAACTGGGGGGCGGGGGGATGTCGCGCGTGTTCGTGGCCGAGGAGATCGCGCTCGGTCGACGGGTCGTCATCAAGCTCCTGCACCCGGCGCTGGCGGCGACGGTCTCGGCGGAGCGGTTTCAGCGCGAGATCCTGCTGGTCGCGAGCCTGAACCATCCGAACATCGTCCCGGTCCTCTCGGCGGGCGAGGTAGATGGGCTCCCGTACTTCATCATGCCGTACATCAGCGGGGAGTCGCTGCGCGCGCGGATCACGCGCGGGCCGCTCTCGGTGCGGGAGACGCTGGGGGTGTTCAAGGACGTGGCGCGGGCGCTCGCCTACGCACACAACGTGGGCGTGGTGCACCGCGACATAAAGCCGGCGAACATCCTGATGACCGGTTCGGCGGCGGTGGTGGCGGACTTCGGCGTGGCGAAAGCGCTCACCGCGGCGCGCGACCGTCAAACGATCGGGAACGCGACGAACATCACGGGGGTGGGGATTTCGCTGGGGACGCCGCAGTACATGGCGCCGGAGCAGGCGGCGGCCGATCCGGCGGCGAACCACCGGGTGGACGTGTATGCCCTCGGGACCGTCGTCTACGAGATGCTCACCGGAGCGCCGCCGTTTCACGGTCGCACGCCACAATCGCTCCTCGCCGCGCAGCTGACGGAGCTCCCGACGCCGATCGCGGTACGCCGCTACGACGTGCCGGTCGGATTGGCAAACCTGGTCATGCAGTGCCTGGAGAAGAATCCCGACGATCGCCCGCGCACGGCGCAGGACCTGGTGCGCGCGCTCGATTCGGCGGAGATCGTGTCGGGACCGGCGGCCGAGTCGCCACGAGCGGTGCGCGAGCGGCGCCGCCGCCGGCTCACGACGGCGCTGTACTACGGCACGCCGCTCCTGCTGGGCGCGGGAGCGTTGTGGGGCTTTCCCCGCGTCTTTGGCGACTCGTCCGCCGGCACGCCGCCGGCGGCATCTGCGCAGGCGCCGGCGGAGAAGGGCGCCGCGTCGGCGCCTAACGCTGCGCGCCGCGGTGCCGTGTCGATCGTCGCCGAAGATGCGATCGGGGAGGGGAGCGCGGACGTGATGTCGGCGGTCGTGGCGACGCTGGAGCCGGCGCTGGACTCGGCGGGGAGCGCCGTACGGATCGTCCCGAAAGGGGGGAACGTGCCTACCGATTCGTCCCTGGTACTGGGAGTGACGGTGCAGCGGCAAGGGGAGCGGGCGCGGGTGAGTCTGCGCCTCACGAGTCGGGCGTCGCCGACGGCGCTGTGGTCGGAGCGCTTCGACTTCGTGGTCGCCAATTCGTTTGCGGCGCAGGACAGCATGGCGGCGCGGAGCATCCGGGCGGTTCGTGCGGCACGTTAGGCTGGCCGTCGCGCTCCTCATGGCGCTCCGGTTGGCGACGGTTGCCAGCGCACAGGAGCCAGCGCTCGACGCGCTCGTCAAGGATGTCTGCGACCGACGGATCGTGCTCCTGGGTGAGGATGCGAACCACGGGAGCGGCGCGACGCTCGCGGTGAAGGTCGAGCTGGTGCGGCGACTGGTGACGGAGTGCCACTTCTCCGCCGTCCTCTTCGAATCGCAGGTGTACGACTTCATCGATCTCGAGCACGCGGTCGCGGCACGTAGCGCCACTCCCGGCTTAGTGCGCGACGCGATTGGCGGGTTGTGGTCGAAGGCCCGGGATACGGGAGTTCTCGCCGAGTTTCTCCTCGCGAAGGCGACCGCGCGGCGTGTGACGTTAGGCGGGCTGGATCCGCAGGTCGGAGGCGCCACGCAGCGCTACACGCAGCAGCAGTTACCGGGAGTGCTGGCGGCGCACTTGAGCGACGCCCGTGCGAGGACGTGCGAGGAGGAGTTCGCGCGCCTCACCAACTATCGCTACAACGACAGCATCTCCTACGATGCCGCGACGCGCGCTCGGCTGCGGAGTTGCGTGACCGACGTTCAGGGTGCACTCGCGCAGCGCATGCAGTCACCTGCGGTGCTCGAAGCGGGCGTGATGGCCAGGAATCTCCTGCGCTACTTCGAGATGTCGGATGGCGACGCCTTCAACGTGCGCGATCGCGCGATGTTCGAGAATCTGCACTGGTACCTCGAAGGACTGGCGAAAGACGCGAAGGTGATCGTGTGGTGCGCGACGGTGCACGCGGCAAAGCGTGCAATTGGCAGCGGATCGAATATGCCGCTGGGCGCGATGGTGAGCGCCGAGTACGGAGATCGAGCGGCGGCGATCGGATTCTCGGCACTCGGCGGAAGCTTCGGACGCCCTGGGCGGCCCGAAACGGTGCTCGAGTCGGTAGCGGCTGGTTCGCTCGAGGCGCGCGCGATGACCGGGTTCGCCGGCGCGAGTCGATACGTAGATCGCGAGGCGCTACACGGCTACGGAACGGTAGTCGGGCGAGCGATCAACTACCGAAAGCGAGAATCTGCCGACTGGTCGACAGTGCTCGACGGTGTCGTCGTGCTCCGCGAAGAGCGGCCGCAACAACCATGACGCGACCGAATGCATGGCTGCGATCGAGCTATTCGCACATCGTAGTCGCTCTCGCGCTCTGTGCCTGTCAAACGCACGAGCGGAGCGGAGCCGCAGTGGATTCTTCGGTTTCAGGCGCTGCGGATTCCGTTCGAGCCGCTGGCGCCAGCGCCATCGATTCCGCGATGCGCCCCGACTCGAATGTTTTCGTGGCCCTCGACGGCGAAGGGCTCCGCGTCGTCTTCGCCCCGAGTGGCTCCACGCGCCTCATCCCGTTCGGCGCGGACTCTTCTGCGATCCTGTCAGCCGTCTCCACGTCGCTCGGCGCGCCGATTCGTCGCGGATCGAACGCCGAGTGCGGCGCCGGCCCGATGGACTTTGCTTCGTTCGAGAACGGGCTCTCGATCAACTTTCAGCAGGGGCGCTTCGTCGGCTGGTCGGCGCGCGAGAGCCCGACGGCCAAGACACTTACCATGATGAATGGTCTTGGGGTTGGCTCGACCCGCTCTACGCTCGATTCGTCGCTTATGAACACCGTGACTGCGACGTCGCTCGGCGAGGAGTTTTCCTCGGGACCTCTGTCGGGAATTCTGGACGGTACCGGACCAACGGCGCGCATCACCAACCTGTGGGCAGGGGTGAACTGCATCGCGCGTTAGGCGCGCACCCTCACAGGTTGTAGAACACCATCGTATCCACGAGGTTGGTCAGCGTCTGCGCCAGCTTCGGGTGCTCTCCTTCGACCTGCGCGATCGACTTGGCGAGGCGTTCCTTGAGCGCATCGGCGTGCTCGGCAGCGCTCGCCGAGTCGCCTGAGGGCTCGAGAATCGGCTGAATGTCGTTGGCCAGCTGCCGCAGCAGGGTGCGCGTCTCGGCATCGACCGTGTCGACCCCGTCGAGTTCCTGGTGCAGCGCGGCGAGTCGCGCGCGCAGTTCGTCCTTGTTCATGTCGTCCTCGATGCCTTGTTGAATGCCGTCAGTCGCCAGGGCACGCTCTCTGGCGAGCCGTTGAGGGCGCGCGCGACCTGATCCTCCTCAAATGGAGCGACGTTCACCGCTCGGCGAAAGTCCGCTCGCCTGGGGATCTGAGGATGGCGGCGTACATCTCTCCTCCGAATTGCGATCGACGGCGGCCCAGCGCAACCGGAGGAGCGAAGCCGGCCGACTGGGCGAGGGCCTGGAGCGAGCGAGCGCTCACCGGGTACGGGACCCAGGGCCCCTTCGGCACGTCGGTGTCGTATTCGACGACGAGGAGCGCGCCATTGGGGAGTAGCGAGGCGCCTAACGCCCGTAGCAATTCCTCAGCCCCTTCGACGAAGTGCAGCGCGTTCGCCATCAGGACGCCAGCGACGCCGCTCCAGGGGAGGGGGAGCGCCGAGAAATCGCGTCGCGTCGTCCGGATCGGAACTCCGTTGTGGGTGGCGGGAACGCCGCGCAGCGCGCTCGCGTCACGGTCGACTGCCTCGATGGTGCTGCCGGCAGGAAGGAGCTCGGCGAGGGCGCGTGTGAAGGTGCCGTCGCCGGCACCGAGGTCGAGCCAGTGACCGGCCGGTTGCAGCTGTCGGCCGGGGGGAGAGAGGAGCGAAACGGCGTCGCGGATGCGCATGCGGCGCGATGCTACCGCCGCGTGGGCGACGCAATCGCGGCGCCCATCTCGGCGAGTCTTGCGACGGTATTCATGTTGCGCGCGGTACCGTGCTTGCCGGCGGGGATCCGGAGCTTGGAGCTTCCCATGCCGCTTCCGTAGCGCACGTAGATCTCGCGCGAACCGAGCGCGAGCTCTTCGTCGGCTCGTCCCTTGATGTGGTCGAGCGCATCGCTCGGGGGTGGCTCGTCGAGGAAGATCGCCACCGTCCGATTCCCCGGGGCGTCGGGAAACGGATTCGCCGCGAGCACGGCCGCCATCTCGTCCGGCGTGCGCAGCAGCACGCCGACTGGCTTGCCGGCATACGTGCGCAGCGACTCCTCCAGTGCGCGCTTGACCGCCGCGGCTCCCTTGCCGCTCGTGAAAACCACGTTGCCACTCGCGATGTAGGTGCGCACCGACGCGAAGCCCGCGCGTTCGCACATGGCGGCGAGTTCGGTCATGGGGAGTTTCCCTGTGCCGCCCACGTTGACTGCGCGCAAGAGCGCGATGTACGCGGTCATCGATGGGACGAGGTTGCTGCGAACGGAGTCATCCGCGGTTGCGTGGACAGGTGGGGAGCGCGAGGTTCAGCCCGGGGGAAGATGCCGCCCCCAGCGCCGTGCCGCCACGCATCGGAGACCATCGTCCGTGACCATCGCTCACACTCCCGCGCAGACGTCCGCGGCGAGCGACGCTTCGAGCGTCGCCGATCGTCCGGCGCGCGCGCGCATCGAATCCGTCGACGTGCTGCGCGGTGTCGTCATGATCCTCATGGCGCTCGATCATACGCGCGACTTCTTCGGAATGCCCGGGGCGAACCCGACCGATCCGACGAGCACCGGGCTTTTCCTCACGCGATGGATCACCCACTTCTGCGCCCCGGTCTTCTTCCTGCTGACCGGGACGAGCGCCTACCTCTCGCGCCAACGTTGGCCTGGACGGGGGCTCAGTGGCTACCTCGTGACGCGCGGTGCGTGGCTCATCGTGCTCGAGCTGACCGTCGTTCGAACGCTGAGCTACCAGTTCAACGTCGACTACCGCGTGACGATGCTGCTGGTGCTTTGGGCACTCGGCTGGTCGATGATCTTCCTGGGACTGATCGTGCGACTTCCCGTGCGCGCGATCCTCGCCATAGGAGTGGTGATGATCGCCGGCCACAACCTGCTGGACGGCGTTCGGAGTGCGAATCCGCTCTGGAGCATCCTGCATGCACCGGGCTTCGTCATGCAGGGGGATCACACGGTGTTCGCGGCCTACCCGCTGATCCCATGGCTTGGGGTGACCGCGGTGGGGTACGCGTTAGGCGCGGCTTTCGAGTGGCCCGCGGCGCGTCGCCGCCGCATGCTCCTGTACCTTGGCGTCGCGTCGATCGCACTCTTCCTGCTCGTGCGCGGCGTGAATGCGTACGGCGATCCCGTGCCGTGGAAGACGCAGTCGACGGTTCTCGCGACGGCCCTCTCGTTCATCAACACCAACAAGTATCCGCCGTCGCTCCTCTACCTGTTGATGACGCTGGGACCGGCGCTCCTCTTCCTGCGGTCGATCGACGGGGAGGTCCCTGCAGCGCTCCGCTTCACGATCGTCTACGGGCGCGTCCCGATGTTCTACTACATCGTGCACTTCGCCCTCGTGCACCTGACGGCGGCGATCGTCGCACTCGCGCTCAACGGGAGCGCACATTGGATGTTCGAGTCGCCGAGCCTGGATCGTTATCCGTTCACCGCACCCCCTGGATGGGGCTTCCCGCTTCCGGTCGTGTATCTGGTCTGGCTGTGCGTCGTGGTGTCGCTGTATCCCGCCTGCCGATGGTATGCGTCGCTGCGGGCGAAATACGGTGGGGTGCTCCGATACATCTGAGGTGTTCCGCTGGCGGCAGCACGGCCTAACGCGGAGCGCTACTCCCCGTACTTCCGCACTTGGTAGCGCAACTCGACGATCGATTGCAGCGGAGCGGGGGGAACGACGCCATACGGCGGATCCACCGATTGCGGATGCACCCATTCGCTCCAGTCAGCCTTGGGATCGGGGGTGCGACGCATGCGCGGCATGAACGCTTCGTCCTGCCGCCCCTTGAGGCGCACTACGATCACCCGGTTTCCCGAGCGGTAGATGGGTTGTTGGACGGCTGGGATGATCGTGGCACTTCCCTCAACGCGCCGATTGGACCAGAGCACGGTCGCTTCGGGGCGCGTGGACGACGTCTGTACTTCGGCCGTGAGCCAGTAGCCGGACGTGTCCGCGGGGATCTCCGACGTGGGAATGCGGAGTTCGAGTTCGAGGCTCGCCATGGCGCCATCGTACTCGATAGGCGCTTCGCGCAGGTTGAGATAGCCCCAGATCGCCAACGCCACGACGGCGATCAAGGCGACAACCCCGAAGACTCCGGAACCGCCGTACGCCGCTCCTTGTCCGGCGGGCGCCGAGCGTGCGTAGAGGAACAGTGCGCCGCCGAGTCCTACCAACGCGCCGATCAGGCCGAGCGCGATCATGAAGTACCCCTGCGCCCCTTCGCGATTGGAGGCGTGGGTGACGACCGAGATCACCGTTGCGACGATCGCGCCGGCCACGAAGCCGGCGATCGCGCCCCCCAACGCCCACAGCAGCCCGACGATGCTTCGCATGGTGTGCGACCGGAGATCGTGATGGTTCGTACGACTCGTGCGCGAAGCTACCGCTCGCCTCACGGGAGGCAAGCACGCGCCGATCGGTCGACGGCGACGCGACCGGCGCGTACCTTCGCCCGATCCCCCGACGTCTTCCCAGTGCCCCGTGGCAAGGTCCGCATGTCCGTGATTCGCTCCCCGATCCTCGTCGCCTGCGCACTCGCGCTCCACGTCGCTGCGCCAGGCACGAGTCGCGCCCAGTCGACCACCATCGACAACGTCACGATCGTCGATGTAACCAACGGGCGGTTGCATGCGCGACAGGCGATCACGATCGAGGGAAACCGCATCGCGCGCATCCAGAATGCGTCTGCCGCAACGCGCGCCGCCGCGACGCTGGATGGCACGGGGATGTTCGTCATCCCGGGGCTCTGGGACATGCACATCCACGCGTATTTCACCAATGACACGGCGCGATTTCACACGACGAGCGAGGTGATGCTCCCGCTCTTCATCGCCAATGGCGTCACCGGCGTGCGCGACCTGGGGAGCAACCTGGAGGCGACCCTCGGCGCGCGCGACAGCATCGCCCGGCACCTCCTCGTCGGGCCGCGCATGAAAGTCTCCGGTCCGATGATCGACGGGCCGACGAGTCGTTATGCGGCGGCCATCAAGGTGGCGACGCCCGAGGAGGCGCGAAGTGCGATCCGCATGCTCAAGTCGCGCGGCGTGGACGCGATCAAGACACAGACACTCATCCCGCGTGACGCCTACTTCGCCCTCGCCGACGAGGCGACCAAACTCGGGATCCCGTTCGAAGGACATGTCCCGAGCTCGGTGACCGCGATGGAGGCGCTCACCGCCGGGCAGCGGAGCTTCGAGCACCTGATCGGCGTGGCCGACACCAACACGACGCTGATCGCCGCGATCGCCAAGGCCGGCGTCTGGCAGTGTCCGACGGTGATCAACAGCGTGGGGACCGCGAACGACTTCACCGGTGATCCGGGGCTCATCTACTGGCTCAAGCCGCAGGTCGACTCGTGGCGCACTGCGGCGCTGCAGCGTCTCTCGGCGAGCGATTCGGCGAAGACCGCGTCGGCCGAGCGCACCCGGCGGCGACTGGCGCAGATCGGGAACATGTTTCACCAGAAGATCCCGTTCCTCGCCGGGACGGACGCGCCGGCCGGCTACGACCTGGTGCCTGGGACCAGCATCCACCGCGAGTTGCAGCTCTTCGTGCGCGCGGGCCTGACGCCGCTCGAGGCGCTGCAGACGGCGACGCTCAATCCCGCGAAGTTCTACGGGGAGACGGCGGAGTGGGGGACGGTGACACAGGGGACGCGCGCCGACCTCGTGGTCCTCGCGCGTAACCCGCTCGCCGACATCGCCAACACACGCAGTGTCGTCGCCGTGGTGGCCGACGGGCGCTACTTCTCGCCGGCAGGGCTCGACTCGCTGCGCCTGCGCGTGATGCAGCTGGCGGGAGATGCGAAGGACCCGAAGGACGCGAAATGAGAACGGCGCGCCCCGCGAGGGGCGCGCCGTCGTCACCGAGCGGGCGGTCGAACCGCCACGCTACGAATCGCTAGTCGCGGGAGCTACGGAATCACGCCGCGCGGCCCCGGCGTGATCACGTGTTCCGTCCCCGCAAGGAGCTGGTTGATCTTCCCGACGCGGATGTTGATGATCTGGTCGAGTCGTCCCTGCGCGTCGTCGGTCTCCTCCTTCAGTTCGTTGGAGCGGAGCGTCTCGCCGGCGGTGATCGGCCAGAGCTGCCCCGACACCGATCGGCTCACCGACTGCACTTCCTCGCGCAGGCGAGGATACTGACGATAGCCAAGCCCCGCGAGCGGGCGGGCGAGGACCGAGTCGCGGAAATGGCGCAGGTCCTTGATCGTGCTGTCGACCTGCGCGAGCACGGTCGGGGTATTCGCCGTGCGCGGCGCGCGGTTGAGCGCGGACTGCAGGTTGGTGAGCTGCGCGAGGATGTTGTCGGAGTTGCCGATGACGCGATTCACGCGCTGGGTGATGCGCTCGAGGTTGACCGCGGCGTCGTGCTGCGCCGTGACCTGCGCCGGCGTGAGCTCGATGCGCGGATCGTACTTGACGAGCACGGGCTTGGTGTAGCGCTTCCCGCCGACCACGAGCGTCACCTGGTAGGTGCCAGGGACGACGGCGGTGCCCGACGGCCCGCGGAAGAACGACTCCTCGTCGTCGCCCGAGTCGCGCGCGCGGTCGTCAGCGGCACGGCGTCGTTGGCGGAGCACGGCGAG
>CAZWVG010000011.1:0-48552 GCA_964637355.1 uncultured Gemmatimonadaceae bacterium | reverse complement strand
GACGGGACCGGGCTTCCCGCGCGTGCTCATGCTCACCATCCAGCACGCCAATCCGTACTACGACGATTCCTACGCGGTGAACAGCGCGAACATCGGGCCGTACGGCGACGCGATCACGAAGGAGCTCATTCCGTTTGTCGAGAAGCAGTTCCGCGGGATCGGCGCCGGGTGGGCGCGCGCACTGTACGGCGGTTCGACCGGCGGATGGGAAGTGCTCGGCGCGCAGGTCTTCTATCCGGACGACTACAACGGCGCCTACGCGAGCTGCCCCGACCCGATCGCCTTCAACGCCTATACGACCGTCAACCTGTACGAGGATTCCAACGCGTACTGGTACGATGGCGGACCCTTCCGGCGCGGTGAGCGACCGGGGCATCGCGACAACCTGGGCAACGTGCGCGCGACGACGCGTCAGGCGAACCTGCGCGAGCTGGTGATCGGCGACAAGACACGAAGCGGCGGTCAGTACGACGTGTGGGAGGCGGTCTTCTCGCCAATGGGCGACGACGGCTACCCGCGGCGCATCTGGGACAAACGAACCGGAGCGATCGACCCGGAGGTCGCGACGTACTGGCGTGAACACTACGACCTCACTCACATCATGCAGCGCGACTGGGCGACGCTCGGCCCCAAGCTGCGCGGCAAGATCGAGATCTACGCCGGCGCGCACGACAACATCTACCTGAACAACTCGGTCTACACGGCCGAAGATGTGCTGCGCAAGGTGAAGAACCCACCCAGCGACGCCACGGTGATCTACGGCGTCAAGAACGAGCACTGCTTCAGCGGCGACACGACGGAGGTCAACGCCTTCTCGCGCCTCACGTACCACTCGCGCTTCATCCGCAAGATGCAGGAGCACTGGCTCAAGACCGCGCCGAAGGGAGCGGACACGGTGTCGTGGCGGTACTGACGCAACGCGCGGCTACTGCTCGTTGGGCTTGGCTGGTGACTGGCGTACCGTGAGGACTATCCGCCGGTAGCGGGTGAGCGACGGCGTGCCCGCATCGGTGACCGCGAGGATCACGTGCGCCGTTCCGGTCGGCGGGCATGGGCGGAAATTGAGCCAGGCTGGGCGGCACGTGGCGCGAGCGGTGACGCTGGCGCGCGGCGTGTCGCTCCCCTCGACCACGACGTCGGCAGGTGCAAAGTCGGCCGTGAATCCCGCTTCGGCGTAGTTGAACCAGCGGTACGACAGCTTCTGCCCGTCGGGATCGCGCGTGCCGGCCGCATCGAGCGTAACGCTCTCCCCGGATTTCACCTCCAGCTGCAACGGATCCACCCCGGCAACGCCGTTCACCTGGACTACGGGGGGATGGTTGGCTTGGGCGAATGGCTTGATCGTCCAATCCATGCGCGCGGCGAAGTCGTGCTGGAAGGCAGTGCGCCATCGCCAGATGGTCGCCTGATCCGACACGTGGCCGCCCACCGAGTCCGCCGAGGTGACGCGCGGAAAGGCGTCGCCCCCCTGCGTCCAGATCGGGCGCGTCTCGCCATACGGTTGCCGCAGGATGTAGCGTCCGCCCCATCCCCCCCAATTGGGGCGATCCACCGTCTGCAAACCGTTAGGGATCACGCCGAGGAACGAGGGCGTGTCTCCCTCCATGATGAAGAGGAAGCGTGGATAGTGCTTTCCCATCGCCCCCTTGGCCCGGACGTTCTGCTCGAGCCACTCGTTGGTGACGGTCGAGAAGTCCGCGCCCTCGCCATTACGATAGAAGCGATCGCCGCTGATCCCGGTCCACGTCGCGCTCGCGTACTCGCCGCCATCGGGCGATGACGGCTTGGCGATGTAGAACAGATCGGGAAAGGTGCGCCGGATCCACGGTCCGGCATCGTCCTGGTCAGAGATCGAATACACGCGCAGCTTTGCCACGAAGCTGGCGAGTTGTGCTGGACTGCGCGTCGATCGCACGTGCATGAGCGCTTGCGCGAGGGTGTTCGCGCCTCCCCACACGGCGACCCACACCGGGCGCGGATCAGGACGGTCCACTGCATCGATCAGCGCGCGCGTGCCTGCCGACAGCGGTTCGCGTTCGGCGGCTGCGAGTCCGTAGGCCGACACGCCACTCGTCAGGCGGGCGGCGATCTCGGCCTCGTCGGGGTAGCCCGGCGCATGCAGGCGGAGGTTGGCGACGACTTCGCCGTAACTGGCGATCACGCCGCGAGCAATCTCGGGCGAGACTTTCTCCTTCTGCCAGGTCGAGGTCACCGCTGCGATCCCTTCGATGTCGATCTCGTTGGCGTAGAGGAGGAGTCGCACCAGCGACATCTGGTCGTCGGGCTCGTTGCCGATGTCGGTCAGCACGAAAAGGCGGGCGCGCGACTCGATGCGCACTCGCTCGCCTGGGCGAGACGGCGCGGCCGGCTGCGCGGAAGCAGGCGAGGCGCATGCGACAGCGAACCAAATCGCCACAGCAGAGCTGGCGATGCGTGCGATTCGAGGCATTTCGGGTGGCTCCTGGCGATACGGCACGATCAGGTCATCCGGACGGAACTTCAGGCTTCCGGGTGCGGCGCGCCAGACAACATCGCGCGTCACCGCTTGTGTGTTGGCGCCTCTCGATGAAGGTTGGCGAACGACGAAACGGCGAACGGCGCGGGCGTTGAGGGGCGTGCCGCGCAATCATCGAGTGCGAGGGCGTCTGATGGCGGCGAAGAAGACCGAAGCGAAAGCGACGAAGGCGGGAGGAGCATCGAACCAGCCGAAGGCGAAATCGTCAGGCAAACGCGTCCCCGCGAAGCGACCCGTTCTCCTCTCCGGCGACAATCCGCAGATCGCCAAGGGGGAAGGCGATGGGCCGGTGCGCGAGTACCTCGACGCGCTCCCCGGATGGAAGGGAGCAATCGCGCGACGCCTCGACGCGCTCGTGGCGCGCGCCGTCCCGAAGGTGCACCGCGCCGTGAAGTGGAATTCGCCGATGTACAGCACGGGCGGGAGCGAACGGTTTCTCTCGCTTCACGCGTTCAACAACTTCATGCGCGTCACCTTCTTCCGCGGCACCCTCCTCGAGCCGGTCCCGCCGGGGGCGTCGAAGCAGCAGGACGTCCGCTACTACGACGTGCGCGAGCACGACGACATCGATGAGCAGCAGTTCCTCGCATGGGTGCGCGCGGCGAGCAGGCTCCCGGGAGTGAAGTTGTAACGGCGGCGCTTCCTACTTTCTGGGTGCTGCCTTCTTCGCGCTCGACTTTCCGGCCGCAGGCTTCGCTGCCGAGGGCTTTTTCGAAGCAGGCTTCTTCGCACCGGCGGTCGGTGCTGCCGTCCCCTTGGCCGCCGGCTTCTTCGTTCGCGCCGCAACGTTGGCGTCGGCAGCTGCAACGAACAGCGCCTTGAGCGCGCCCTCGTTGAGTTTCTCCCCCTCGCGAATGTCGATCGCCCGGCGCGCGTTGCCCTCGAGGCTCGAGTTGAAGAGCTTCTTGGGATCGCGGAGCGCCGCGCCGCGGAAGAAGGTCAGCTTCACCACCTCCTTGTAGCTCTCCCCGGTGCAGATGATCCCCTCGTACGACCAGACGGGGACGCCGCGCCACTTCCACTCTTCCTCAACGCCCGGGACGGCGTCGTGGAGGAGTGTGCGTACGCGGGCCAGTGTCGCACCGCGCCAGTCCCCAAGGTCCGCGATGCGCTGCGTGATGTTGCGCGTTGCCGCGCTCTCGTTTGCGCCTGATGCCGCCATGTTTCTCCCGCCTCGAGCGAAAGCACGCTCGCTTTAGGTTTATCCGATTGCCGCCCGTCGGAGCGATGTGTCGTTCGTGCCCCCCAGACGTACGCCCCCGCACTTCGCCACGCTACTCGTCGTCGAGCTCCGCGCCCCCCGGCAGGAGCTGAATGGTGCACCGTTGCAGCCGCTCGGGCTCGGCGATGACCTCGATCGTCGCAACCTTGTCCCCTGCGAAGGTGAAGGTGAGGATGCGCGCCAGCTGCCCGCGAGGGGCCACGACCAATCCCACGCTTCCGTCGATGAGCGCGAGCTGGGCCACGCGCGCCATCTGCCCGTACTGTACCGCCCCCCTCGCCCAGTTCGCCGGTCCGCGAACCTCGGTCCCCTCGGCGGTGCGCGATGCCACCGCGTCGGCACGGATGACGAATTCCGGATCGAGCACAGCGATCAACCCCTCGAAATCGCCCGCGCGCAGCGCCGCGACGAAGGCGTCGACGACGCGCCGCTGCCCGGTCACATCCGATGGCGGTGGTTCCCCGCGGACGCGCCGGCGTGCCCGACTCGCGAGCTGACGCGCGGCCGCCGGCGACTTTCCCACGATCGGGGCGATCTCCTCGAACGGCATCGCAAACATGTCGTGCAGCACGAACGCCAACCGCTCGGCGGGAGACAGCGCGTTGAGGACGACGAGTACGGCGAGCCCGACCGACTCGGCGAGCACCAGCTCATCGGCGGGATTCGCCGGCGGCGCCGAGCTGCTATCCGCGGGTGGAGACTGCATCGGTGCGCTGTCGAACGACTCCTCTCGCCGAGACTCTCTCGTGCGCAACATGTCCAGGCAGACGCGCGAGACAACTGTCGTGAGCCACCCCGAAAGGTTGTTCACCCCGGCGTCGCTTGTTCGACTCAGACGCAACCACGCTTCCTGTACCGCATCGTCGGCCTCGGCGAGCGAGCCAAGCATCCGATACGCCACGCCCCGCAGGTGCGCGCGTTCCTCCTCGAATCGCCTGGCCAGCAGCTCCTGCTCGTCCATCCTTCCCCTCCGCTCGGGTCGTTGTCACCTGTTGACGGAGCCCGCTGCTCAAATGTGACGGCGCGCGAGCCGGAGGGCGAATTCGCAGCCGCGATCGGCAGCGTTCGGGTGGGGCATTGTGCGAAGCGACGCACATCGCGTCACATTCGGCGCGCGGCGTCCGTCAAGCTATCGAAGCGAGGGACGACACTCACCGACTACCGCAGGGAATCCCATGAAGATCAAGCTGACCAGCGTGTACGTGGACGATCAGGCGAAGGCACTGCGCTTCTATACGGAAGTGCTGGGATGGGTCAAGAAGGCCGACTTCAGCCAGGGAACGTTCCGCTGGCTGACGGTTGCCTCCAATGAAGATCCCGACGGCGTGGAATTGCAGCTGGCGAAGAATGACAATCCAGCCGCCAAGGCGTACCAGGACGCGATGTTCCAGCAGGGGCAGCCGGCGCTCATGCTCTACTCGGACGACATCAATGCCGACCACGAACAGATCAAGGGGCGTGGTGGTGACTTCGTGATGGCGCCGACGCAGGTCACCGGCTCGACCATCGCCAAGTTGAATGACGGCTGCGGCAACATCCTGCAGTTGGTGCAGCTGATGAAGTGGTAGCCGGATCTGGCGCGTCAGGCGGGCGTCGCGATCTCCCGCCCGCCCGCCTTCCGTCCGGTCGCTTCGTCCACTTCGCGCTGTGCCTCGGCGAGCCGGCGCGCGTCGTCGCCTAACGCGCGCGCGGCGTCCATCAGCGTGGTGAGCGGCGAGAGATCGCCGCCGCCGGCGTGCAGCCGCAGGAGATCGAGGCGGATTCCCTCGAGTGCCGCCACACTGTCGGCGAGGTGGGCGCCTGCCGCGTCGCGGCGTTCCTGCAGCACTGCTGCGTCCGTCCCGCCGCTCGGCGCCAGCGCGGCGAGCATCTCCACCTCGGCGCGCGCCTCGGCGGCGCGCGCCTCGAGCGCCTCGACGATCGCCGGGAGGTCGCCCAATTGCTCGCGGAACGGATTTGGCAGCGCTGCAAAGAGATCCGCCGCGGCGGCGCCTAACGCCACTTCGGTCGCGCGGAACACGCCGCCCCCGACGGCGCGCGTGCGCTCCGGCGCTCCCAGTCGCTTGGCAAACCACTCGCCGAGCTTGCTGTTCCAGAGGCGCGAGCGGATCCCGTTCTCCCACCAGCTCCGCAGCTTGTCGGGAATGAAGCGCACCTCGAGCGCGTTGCTTGCCGCGCCGAGGAGGAGCGTCCCGCCCAACGGCGTCAGGAACCAGGCGATCGGCGTGCGATTCTCGTGGATCACTCCCATCAGCATCAGCGACACCGTGACGCCGAGCCATGAGGCAACCGCAACCGTGCTGACGCGCAGCAGGCGATGCGCGAGCGACTCCTCGTCGGGACGCGCCAGCGTCTCGCTCTCGGCCCGCTCGCGCTTTCCCACGTCGAGCGCAGCGCGCAGATCGGCAAGGGTGTGACCCGCGCGGAACTGTCGGCGCGCCTGATTCAAGTGAAAGCCGACGATGGGCACCAGCGGCGCCGAGGCGATCGCGGCTAAAAGAAAGATGTCGGCCGGGCCGTCCGGACGATTCCCCGTGACATAGGCGATCAGGTTCCCCGTGGTGAGCGTGCCGAACATCCCCGACCACGCCATGTACGGGACCAGGAGCGGATTGCGGGCATTGAGCCAGTTGCGGAGCGTCGTGGGGAGCGCCGGGCGCGTCTCCGAGGCCGGCGCGAGTGCGGCCGCCAGCGCTTCTCCGTCGGCGGGGCGAGCGTCGGGATCGCGCGAGAGGCAGGCGTCGATCGCCGCGGAGAGTGCGTTGGGAATACCGGGTGCCGCGCGCGCCACGCCGGGAGCGGGCTCGCTCGCCTGCTTCACCAGGAGCGCCGGAAGATTCGTGGCCTCGAACGGGAGGCGCCCGCTCACCGCGAGGTAGCCCACCACGCCTAACGAATACAGGTCGCTCCGTCCATCGACCGGATCGCTGGCCGCCTGCTCGGGACTCATGAAGTACGCCGTCCCCATGATCTTCCCGGGATCGGTGTCGATCCCCTCGTACTCCTCGCGTTGGGCGATGCCGAAGTCGGTCACCAGCGCGCGCCCCGTCGCCCGCTCCAGGAGGATGTTGTCGGGCTTGATGTCGCGATGGACGATCCCGCGCCCGTGCGCGTAGGCGAGCGCCCACGCCACCTCCCGCATCACGCGTGTAGCCTCCGCCGGCGGGAGCGGGCCCTTGCTCCGCAAACGCTCGCCGAGCGTCTCCCCGTCGACGAAGCTCATCACGAAGAAGACGAACGCCCCCGCCTGCCCGACGCGATGGATCGGGACGATGTTGGGATGCGACAGCCCGGCCGCCGTGCGCGCCTCGCGCATGAAGCGCTCGCGAGCCGCACCGTTGATGGCGAGATGCGTCGGCAGGACCTTGATCGCGACATCGCGGTCGAGCTGCACCTCGCGCGCGAGATACACGACCCCCATCCCGCCGCGACCGAGCTCGCGCTCCAGGGAATACTCTCCAGCGAGGGCGGCCTGAAGTTCGAGGAATTCTGGCGCTGGATGTGTCATGTCTGGTGAGCTCCCTGGCTGTGCCGCCTCGCGCGTCGAGCGCGGGACAGCACGCGCGACCCTTCCGAAACGTGTGCCGATGCGCATCTCGCCGGCACCGATATGTTGTGAGTCGTCTCTACACGGAAAACGCCGCGATGCGCCGACTCGTCACCCTTGCCTGCATCTTCGCTCCCGCGCTCCTCGCTGCGCAAACCCCATCTCGCTTCGCACTCCTCGACGACTGGGAGCATCAGCGGCGACACATCCTCGCCGTGATCGATTCGGCGACACCGGCGATGATGACGTTTCGCCCTACGCCGGGTGTGCGCACCTTCGCCGAGCAGGTCCAGCACGTCGCCACGGTCGCGGCGATGATCGTCGGGGGCGCGATTGCCGGGACGACGGTTCCCCCGGATCTCGCAGGCGATTCCGCCGTCGTGCTGCACGACCGGGCGCAGCTGCGCGCGATGGCTGAACGTCACCTCAACTACGTGATCGCGTCGCTCCGCGCGACGAGCGACGCGCAGTTCACCGAGGAACAGCGCTTTGCTGGTGGCTCGATGTCGCGCTGGCGATGGAACGTGACGGCGCTCCAGCACTCGGCGTGGACGCTGGGGCAACTCGTGCCATACCTGCGGCTCAACGGACGGACCCCGCCGCAGTTCACGCCGTTCTGAGCGATCGAGCGCGCGCTTCTTCGGCGCGGTCACGTCCGCGACGAGCGTCGAGGTTGGCCCGTGTTCGCTTCGGTCACCACGGGGGATGTTTCGCGGAGCGCGCGGCGAATCGCATCGAGCCCTTGTCCCGTGGGCAGAAGATGACCCTCGGCGCTCTCGCGTGTTAGGCTTTCGCCGGCGAGCGCACGATCGCCCTCGCCGTGACGTGATGCCCTGCGGGCGAGGAGCAGCGTGACGCAGGCCGACGCCGCGCTCAGGAGCGTGATTGGCCCGACGATGATCGCCGTGAGTTCCCACGGCGACGAAAAGCGCGTCGAGAGCGTCGCCAGCCCCAGCGCCGCCATGGTGTGCGGCACGAACGCCAGGAGCACCCCTCCCACCGCTCCCCAGGCGGTAAAGCGCGGGAGCGAGAGTTGCTCGAACCGGAGCTTCCGTCCGGCGACGCCGACGACGAGCGAAAAGAGAGCGCCACCGATGAAACCCGGGAGCGCGAGCGCCGGAAGCGGCGCGTCGAAGATCTCGAAGAATCGATGCCAGGGGAGCGAGGGCATCACGACGCTGGATGCGCCGATGACCAGTCCGGCCGCGACCCAGGTGAGCGCCCACGTCGCGCCCATCCCGATCGCGGCGCGTAGCCGTCTCGTCCATCGCGTCATGACTCCCTCCAGAGCATCAGCATCAAGTGCTTTACAGTATAAAGTCTGTCAGGGAGTTGCAAGGGAGTGCTCCCATCTTCTTAGCGGCGCAATGCGATCACGCGCTGCAGGTTGGGCTGTCCGCGTTCGCCCGTCCACTTCGCCACCTCCTCCGTTCCATGGCCAGTCCTTTCGACGAATCGCCCGCCGGCGTTTCGCGCCGAACCTTCCTTCGTCGCGCCGGAATTGCCGGCGCTGCCCTCTCGTTCCTCGACTCGTGGGCGCTTGGCGCCCAGGCGATCGACCAGGAGGCGCTCGCGCACGGAGTTCTGCGCACCGCGCCGGCGAGCGCTGCGGTCGGGGCGTTATCGGCTCCGCCTCCCCCCGCCAGCTACGCCGGACTTCGGTGGCGACACCTCGGCCCCTTCCGAGGGGGGCGCGTCGCCGCGGTCAGCGGCGTCCCGGGGCGGCCGAACGAGTTCTACTACGGCGCGGTGAACGGCGGGGTCTGGAAGAGTGTCGACGCCGGGCGCGTCTGGCAGCCGGTCTTCGACGACCAACCGGTGGCGTCGATCGGCGCGCTCGCCGTGGCGCCGTCGCGCCCCGACACACTGTACGTCGGGACCGGGGAGAGCACGCTCCGCGATTCGACCGGTTACGGCAACGGGGTCTACAAGAGCACAGATGCCGGGAAGAGCTGGACGCACCTCGGGCTCGAGGAGAGCCAGCACATCGGGAAGATCGCGATCGACCCGCGCAATCCCGACCACGTCTTCGTCGCGGTGATCGGCAAGCTGTACTCGGCGAGCGAGCAGCGCGGCGTCTTCCGGTCGACCGACGGTGGCCGCAACTGGAAGAAGGTGCTCGGCCCCGATGCCAATGTCGGCGCCGTCGACGTCGTGATCGACCCTAACGATTCGAAGGTCGTCTACGCCTCGCTCTGGGCGACGCGGCGCCCGCCGTGGTTCACCTACGCGCCGACCAACGGACCGGGCGGGGGTCTCTTCAAGAGCACCGATGGCGGGAGCACGTGGACGAAAATGACCAGGGGGCTCCCGGCAGAGGGGATCGGGCGGAGCGGCATCGCCGTCTGTCCGAGCGACCCCAAACGACTGTATGCGGTCATCGACTGCCTGCTCCCGGAGCCCGGTAGCGCGGCCGCGGCGCCGGCACAGGTGGGTGTCCCGGCGGCGAGCGGACTGGGAGGCGTCTTCCGGAGCGACGACGCCGGCGCGACGTGGCGGCGCCTCTCGGGGGATCCGGCGCTCTGGGGGCGCGGCTGGTATTTCGAGAAGATCGCCGTCGACCCCAAGAACGCCGACATCGTCTACGTGCCTAACGTGAGCGTCTCGCGCTCGATGGACGGCGGCGCGACGTGGGTGCCGGTGCGCGGATCACCCGGGGGCGACGACTACCACCAGGCCTGGGTGAGCCCCGACGATTCGGACACGATGATCGTGGCCAGCGACCAGGGAGCGATCGTGACGCGCAACGCGCGCGCCGCCGATCCCACGACGGTCACGTGGAGCTCCTGGCTCAACCAGAGCACGGCACAGGTCTATCACATCTCGGTCGACTATCGCTTCCCCTATTGGGTGACCGGGGCGCAGCAGGACTCGGGCGCGGTGGCGGTGCGCTCGCGCGGGAAGTTCGGCGAGATCTCGACGCGCGACTGGGAGCCGATTGCACCTGGCGGAGAGAGCGGCTATACCGCCGGCGACCCGCTGCACCCGGGCGTCGTCTATGGCGGAACGGGAGAGCGCTGGGATCTCGCCCAGAATGCCCCGGTGCCCGGCACGTCGTCTCCGCGCGGACCCGAGCCCGCGCGCGCTGATTGGACGCAGCCGCTGGTCATCTCGCCCGCCGATCCGCACATGCTCTTCTACGGGAGCCAATACGTCTTCCGGAGCACCGACGGCGCGCGCAGCTGGATGCGCCTCAGCGACGACCTCACGCGCCCCGATGCCGGCGTCCCCTCGTCGCTCGACGCGACGGCCGCGGCGCACGTGGATCGCAACGGGAAGCGCGGTGTCGTCTACACCATCGCGCCGAGTCCGCTCGTTGTCCCGATGGTCTGGGTCGGGACCGACGATGGCCTGATCTACATCACCAACGACCAGAAGACGTGGAAGGACGTCACGCCATCACAGGTGACGCCGTGGAGTCGAGTGACGATGATCGCCGCATCGCATCACGATGCGAACGTCGCGTATGCGACGGTCGACCGGCATCAGCTCGAGGATTTCGCGCCCTACATCTATCGAACGCGCGACCAGGGGAAGAGCTGGCAGCCGATCGTGAAGGGGCTGCCGCCTAACGTCTACTGCCATACGGTCAAGTGCGACCCGGTGCGCCCCGGACTTCTCTTCGCCGGGACGGAGCGCGGCGCCTTCGTGTCGTTCGACGACGGCGACACCTGGCAGCCCTTGCAGCTCAACCTCCCCGTGACCAGCGTGCGCGACTTCGAGATCTACGGCAACGATCTCATCGTCGGGACGCACGGGCGCGGGATCTGGGTGATCGACGACATCGCCCCGCTCCGCCAGTTGAGCGATGCGATCGTGGCGTCGGGCGTACACCTCTTCCAGCCGTCCGACACTACCATTGTCCTCTCGACCGGCGACAACGGGACGCCGCTCCAGAAGGACGAGCCGCAGGCGCCGAACCCACAGCCGGGCGTCCCCATCGATTACTGGCTCGCGTCGTCGCCTAAAGGTCCAGTGACACTCGAGATCCTCGATGCGAGCGGGCAGGTGACGCACACCTTCTCCAACGTTCACGTGGCGGCGCCCCCGCCCAACGGACGAGGAGCGGGAGCGGGCGCGCCCGCAGGGCGCATTCCCAACACCACGGCGCTGTGGCGCGTCCCCCCTCCGCCGTTCGACACCAGCGCGGGAATGCATCGCGTCGTCTGGAACCCGGTCACGAACCCTCGGCGACGCGGCGGAGACGGGGCGGAGACTGGTGTACCGCAGCAGCAGACGGGGACGTTCACCGCTCGGCTCACCGTCGACGGAGCGGTGCAGTCGCGGACCTTCCGCGTCGCCCCTGATCCGAGGAGCGCTGGGCTCGCTCCGTAACCGATCCTTCCGGCGTAAGGCGCGCGCGACAAGACACGGTCGCGCGCGCTTTCTCTTGCTCCCCCCGAAGGTCACGCACCGATCGGCGACTCCACCGTACCATTCAGCGAATGGAAGGGCGCGGGGTGTTGACCTTGTACGACCAGCGCCGAGGTTTCGCCGGAAGCGTGCCTGCTGCCTCCACGATTGCCGATGATCACCATCCCCGCCGCCGCCCCTACCGCGACTCGTCTCATCGCCGCCATCCAGTCGGGCGACGTCGAAGCGCTCGAACGACAATTGCGCGACGATCCGGCGCTCGCGACCGCCCGTATCATCGATGAGCGCGGCGTCGGGCGCACCTTGCTCCACGTCGCGGCGGACTGGCCGGGGCACTTCCCACACGGCGCGGCGACGGTCGCCGTGCTCGTCGCGGCCGGCGCCGACGTGAATGCCGCCGTCCCACAACTCGGTCCGAACGGATCGTCGGAGACACCGCTGCATTGGGCCGCGAGCAGCAACGACGTCGCGGTTCTCGACGCGCTGCTCGATGCGGGGGCCAATATCGAGGCGCCAGGCGCCGTCTTCACCAACGGCACCGCGATGTCTGACGCGGTGGTCTTCGCCCAGTGGAGCGCCGCGCGCCGCCTCCTCGAGCGCGGCGCGGCCACGACGATCTGGCAAGGGGCGGCACTGGGCTTGGTGGATCGCGTACGCGAAATCTGCGAGGGCGATCCGGGACCCTCGGAACACGCGCTCTCCAACGCGCTCTGGCATGCCTGCCGCGGCGGGCAGCGCGCGACCGCCGAGCTCCTCCTCGCGCACGGCGCGACGCTCAACCGGATCGGGCACGAACACAAGTCGCCGCTCGACGTGGCGATGGAGAGTGGCGACACCGCGCTGGTGGAGTGGCTGACGAGTCTTGGGGCCAAGCGGGGCGCTGCGCTTCGGTAGGGCGCATGCGCGGAGCGCAGTCGCCCATCGTCTCCCCCTTGCAGCCGCTCCCCGGTTCGTGGATGTTCTCGCGCCGACTCCCGCCAACATTCTCCAACGAATCGATGGACGCCCGCTTCTGGCTCGCCGCCGCCGCCTATCTCCTCCCGACGTTTCCGGTCGGCTACTTCTGGCACCTGAGGACGTTTCACGAGTCGTACGCGAAGCTCGAGATGTATCGCGAGGCGGTGATCATCCCCCTTGGCCTGACCTCGATGATCATCCAGGCGCTCACCTTCGCCTGGCTCTACCCGCGCCTCTTCGACACATCGCACGACGCATGGCTGTCGAGTGCAGCGGCGTTCGGTGCGATTTTCGGCGTCCTCGCCTGGTCGTTCACGACGCTTCCGGTCGCCGCCAAGTATCGCATGACGTCGGTGAAGGGCTTTCTCGCGCTCGAGACGGCCTTCACCATTGTGCAGTTTGTCGTGACGGCGCCGTTGGTGGCGTTGGCGTATCGCGCACCGGTGTGAAGCGAGATAGGTTGCGGCGGAATGCCACGAGGAGACTCGATGCAACAGAACAGTAGGGTGACCGGGTGGATGCGGTGCGGCGCGCTGGGCGCGACGATGCTGTCTGCCTCTCTCCTGCACGCGCAACGCGTGGAGCCACCGCGGTTTGCAGGCGGTACCGACCGAAATTCCTCCCCGGCGTTTGCGTCGCACGCCGCCGCCCTCCAGCTCACCGACCCGCTCGCCTATCGCGCACCGTCCAAGCTGCCCTGGGTGTTGGGAGGAGCGGCGGCCGGCGCGGTCGTGGGCGTGGTTGCCTACCATCGCGCGCTGGGACCGTACGGGGAGGACTTCATTCCCTACATCTCGATCCCGTATTTCGTCGGAGGGTTCGGCTTGCTCGGCGCCGGTATCGGGTGGCTGATTGCGCCACGCCGATAAGCGCGTGAGCGTGCGGAGAGCCGACGCAGCGAGCGCCGCACGCTCTGCGTCGCCACTCCCTGTTCGCCAGTTTCCGTGCTCGCGAGTGATGCACGCCGCGCTCGACCGTCGACGGCGAGGAACACTTTAGCCCCGCCGCTCTGCGAACAACGCCGCGATCGGCGCGGGCCACGTGCGCGCGTCGTCGGCTGCCGGCGCCGGCATTCCGTGATCGAGGAGGACCTTCGCACAGGCGAGCCAGTCGCCGCCAGGCACCGGGCGCGCCGCCGATGCGAAGTGCAGCGTGCCGAGGACGTTGTCGCCGTAGTTGTGCCGCTCCTCCCAGCTGGCGCCGTGTTCGAGGAAGAAGCGGGCGAGCGAGGCATCGCCGCGAAACACGGCAAGGTTGAGCGCCGACGCCCCCCAGTCGCCGCCGCGCGCGTCGATCGGCCACCCGAGTTCGACCATCAATCGCGCCGCATCGTCGCGCCGCGTCTCCACGCAATCGGGGAGGAGGCGAAGCTCCTCGGCAGGGAGGTCGGCGATGAGCGACGGCGACTCGGCGAGCAAGGTGCGCGCGGCGGGCGCGTCGGCGCGTGCACAGGCGGTGATGAACGCCTCGCGTGCGTCGACGGTCTCTTCGCCCCCCACGTCGGCAAGGCGAGCGGCGACCCGGTCGAGTCCGGCCCGGCGCGCCAGCTGCAACGCGGAACGCCCAGCGCCGTCACGCGCCCTCGGATCCGCCCCGGCGGCGAGGAGGAGGTCGACGATGGCCACGGAGCGCCGTCGCCGGATGGCCCAGGCGAGCGGCGTGAACTCACGCATCATCTCGTTCGGATCGCCGCCATGTTCGAGGAGGAGGCGCACCCCCTCGGGGTGCTCGCGATCGAGCATGTGGAAGAGCGCATTCGTCCCCGTCACGCGCGCGCCCGCGGCGAGCACGGCGCGCAGGCAGTCGAGCGAGTGCGACTCGGTCGCGTGATAGACCGACTCTCCGTCGTTTGGGTCGGCACCACGCTCGAGGAGGAGCCTGGTGAGGGCGAGATCGTGGTGGCGACCGGCGGCACCGTACAGCGGGCGTAGCGGGGCGTCGGGAAAGGCCGAGTCGATCCAGCTGACGTTCGGATCGGCGCCGGCGTCGAGCAGTGTTCGCGCACTCGTACGCAGGCGCTCCGCGTACGCGGGGAGCGCGAACAGCGACGAGAAGGTTACGGCAACGAGCGGGGGCATCCCGAGCGGTGCCATGGACGTGTCGCGTCGCGCAGCGTCTGCTGCGATCGCGGTGACCGCATCCACCTCACCGATCGCGCAGGCGACCGCCGGGGAGCGACGCGACTCCTCATCGAGATCACCAAGCCGGTCGAGGGCGATGTGCGGCTGCGCCGCGCGAAAACCCGTCGCGTAGGCGAGGCGGAGCCAGTCGTCGAGCGAGAGGGGAGCGGAAGGGGGCATCGCGTGTCCTGATCGGTTGGGGCGCCGCGGGGAATGTAGCGCTGAAGTGGTGGGACGTGAGATTTTCTGCCCATCGCGTAGCTTGCGCTCATGGCGATACACGTCGTCCTCGTTCACCCCGAGATTCACTGGAACACCGGCAACGCCGGGCGAAGCTGCCTCGCGGTCGGTGCGACGCTGCACCTCGTGGAACCGCTCGGCTTTTCGCTCGACGAACGCGAGGTGAAGCGCGCGGGACTCGACTACTGGGAGCACGTGGACCTGCGCGTCTGGCCAAGCTGGGACGCGCTGGAGCGCGAACTCCCATCGCTCGGCGACCCGTTCTTCTTCTCCACCAAGGCGCAACCGCTGTTCTGGGATGCACCGCTCGGCGAACCGTCCGATGTGGTGCTCGTCTTCGGACGGGAGACGGGAGGATTGCCCCACGAGCTGCACGCTCGTTATGCAGATCGGTTCGTTCGCATGCCGATCGAGTCGTCGCGCGTGCGATCGCTCAATCTGTCCACGAGCGTGGCGGTCGCCCTCTACGAAGTACTGCGGCAGCGACGCACCCCGACGAGCGCGGGAGACTGATGACCGAACGTTCTCCGAGCCGCACGGCGATCGGTGTGGCCTACGTGCGCGCGACGCATCAGCTCCTCGAGCCGGATGCGCTGGTGCTGCGCGACCCGGTGGCGCTGGCGATCCTTGGACCGCGCGCCGAAGCGGGGATTCGGGCCGCCGAGGAGCGGGCGAGGTCGGAGCAGTCGCGTCGTCTCCGCTCGCACGTGGTGCTGCGCTCTCGCGTGACCGAGGATCGGCTCGAGGCATCGATCGCACGTGGCATACAGCAGTACGTGCTCGTAGGCGCTGGGCTCGACACGTTCGCGTTCAGGCAACCGCCGTGGGCGACCTCGCTGCGGATCGTTGAAGTCGATCGGGGAGACACGCAGGAGTACAAGCGCATCGCCGCAGAGTCGGCGGCGCTTGGCGAACCTCCAAACCTGCAATACGTGACGATCGACTTCGAGCGTGAGACGCTCTGCGACGGCCTCACCCGCGCCGGCGTGGCGCGCGACGTGCCAACCTTCTTCTCATGGCTCGGCGTGACGATGTACCTCACGGGCGACGCGATCGACCAGACGCTGCGCTGCATGACGAGCTTTCCGACGCACAGCGAGGCGGTCATCACCTTCCTCCCCCCATTCGACGAAGGAACGAACGCGCTCGCCGGGATCGCCGCGCTGATGGAAGAGCCGTTCCTCAGCACCTTCACCCCAGAGGAGTTCGACGCCAAACTTCGAGGAGCGGGCTTCTCGGAGGTCGAGATGCTCACCCCCGAGAAGACGGCGAAGTATTTCCTCCCCGGGGGGCTTGCGGCGCCGCGCCGCACGACGATCGCGATGGCGATCGTGTAGGAATGCGCGTCGAGGGCGCTCGTGCCCCCGTCACCACTTCTTCTCTCCATCGGCCGTGACTTCGTACCGCATCGCCCTCGCCAACCTTCGCTTCCCCGCAACGCCTGACGAGTCGGTCTCACGCGCGATGGACGCAATCGCCGGGGCAGCGGAGCGCGGCGCTCGCATCATTGCCTTTCCGGAGTGCTACGTCCCGGGCTATCGCCGTCGCGACGTCAGCGTTCCGCCACCAGACGCGAACTTTCTGGAGCGCGCCTGGGACCGCATCGCGGAGTGCGCGGCGCAGCACGAGATCGTCGTCGTCCTGGCCACCGAGCGATTGACCAACGATGGCGTGCTGGCGACCGCGCTGGTGCTCAACGCCGACGGTACGCGCGCCGGCTTTCAGGACAAGGTCCAGATCGACCCGTCCGAGGAGGGGACGTATGCCAAGGGGAGCGGGCGCACGATCTTCGAGACGGGGGGGCTGCGATTCGGCGTCGTGATCTGCCACGAGGGGTGGCGCTACCCCGAGACAACGCGCTGGGCAGCGCGGCGCGGGGCGCAGGTCGTCTTCCATCCGCAGTATCACTGGGCCGAGCCCGGGAGCTTTCGCCCGACGCAGTACGGTGACCCCAACAACTCGTTTCACGAGAAGGCCGTGCTGTGCCGCGCGGCGGAGAATTCGTGCTACTTCGCCACGGTGAACTACGCAAGCGAAGGATCGCCGACCACATCGGCGGTTGCGACCCCCGACGGAGAGCTCCTCGCCTGGCAACCGTATGGGGTCGAGGGGCTGCTCGTGGCCGATGTCGATCTCGACAAGGCGACCGGACTCCTCGCGCAACGCTATACCCCTACCGACTGACAACGGTCACTCGCCTGCAGGAGCGCCATGACCTTTCGGAGAACGCCATGATCACACTCGTCGCGCAGTTCACCATGAAGGCGGGCGCGGTCTCGCGCGCCCTCAAGCTCGTCGACGCGGTTCGGCGCCAATCGGAGGAGGAACAACCCGGGACGCTCCTCTACCTCGTGCACCGCGTCCTCGACGCGAAGGGGCGCGAGTCGCGCACGCTGCTCTTCTACGAATGCTATCGCGACGACACCGCGCTGACGGCGCACCTCAAGAGCAGTTCCTGGGTGGCGCTGACCAAGGCGTGGAGTCGATGCTTCGAGGGCACGCCGTCGGATGTGGCGGTGACGAAGCTGCGGCGCCTCGGTGGCTTTGTGCACGTCGACCTGTCCAAGCAGGGGCGCGGTTAGGCGGCGCCCCGAACTCGGCTACGCGGCGGCACCTAAACGGCGGCACCTAACCGGCGGCGCCTAACCGGCGGCGCCTACGCGTCGCCGCCATCGTCGAACTCGAACGGCGGCCCGCAATTCTCCCCCTCGTAGATCGGTGAGGGGATCCGCATGAGCAACTCGGCCTGGTAGCGAAGCTCGTACATCGTGGTCGCCCCCTCGCGCAGGAGCTGCGGCTCCCCGGTGAACGCGCGTTGCAGCTGGCGCAGCAGTCGCGTGTAGATCCGGTTGAACTTCACCATCTGCCGGTGGATGGTCGGATACGCGACGTACTCGGCGCTCTTGGGGTTCGGATGCATCGGGAGCACCGCACTCCAGTCCATCGGGAGTTCGTCGCCGGTGGGGCCCGTCTGCGGCGTGTCGGTCGCCACGAAGCGGCGCCCTAGCCGCAGCTCCTCGAACCTGAAGTAATGCGCGAGTTCGTCGACATCGTTGAAGGCCGCATCGCCGTCGACGATGGTGTGGTCGAGTCCCTCCCCCTGCTCGGTGATCTCGTGCAGCGCGTGGAGCGCCGTCTCGAGGTTGTGCACCGCGATCACGTCGCCGCCGCCGCCGTAGTACCACATCCCGGCCGGCACCTGCCGCTCCGGCTTCCCGCGAAAGACCCTCGCTTCACCGAGTTTGTGCGTCAGGTTGGTGAGCCCCTGCTCCACCGCTTCGTAGAACTGCCCGATCGTCTCGTAGTGATCCCCCTCCGGCGGGGCGCCGGGGGGGGCGGGCTTCTCGATGCGCAGGAAGGTTTCGACCGCCTTGGGCGTGAGCGCCCGAAGCGACACCTTGAAGCGCTTGTCGGAATGCGGGAGGGGCCGGGGATAGCGCGGGACAAACGACGGCGAGTCGATGTGCGGCCTCCCGCCCACCGCATTCAGGACGTTCGCGGCGAGCGTGAGGTGCAACATCTCTTCCATCACCACGCTGCGCAGGAGCGTCTGTACCTCGAGGTTGCTCCCGCCCGGGATGGAATAGAGCGCACAGAGATACGGTGGGATGGTCGAGAGTTCGACCTTCATCGCCCATCGCAGGTGCCGGCGCAGGTCGGGGAGCGAGTCGATCGCCATGGTCGCGCCCTCAGCCGAGCTGCGTGAGCATGTCGTCGGCCGCCATGAGCGCCATGGCGACGGCAGTGAGCGTCGGGTTCGACGAACCGATCGTCGGCATCCCGCCGCAGCCGACCACGTACAGGTTCTCGTGATCCCAGCTCCGCGAGAATCGGTTGGTGACCGAGTCGGTGCGGCTTACGCCCATGCGGTGCGTCCCCATGTGGTGTCCCGATCCATAGAACGAGAGCGGCACTTCCTCTCCCGACTCGGTGCGATACGTCATGTAACCGGGTGACTGGGGGGTGAAGTGGGTGAAGATGTTGTCGTCGTCGATCCCCATCGCATGGAACAGCGCCTTGGAGATCTTGCTCGCCGCCACCATACCAGCGCGCGTGTAGTCCGACACGTTGTAGCTGATGACCGGGCGATAACAGCCGATCGGATCGATGAAGTCGCGGTCGATCGTGACGCGGTTGTACGCCTCCGGGAGCTGTTCCATCACGTAGCCCACGCGCAGCTGACGGGGGATCTGGTCGGCGAGCTGCTGGCGCAGCGCCCGTCCGAAGACGTTCGACGCCGCCGCGTCCTGCACGTTGGAGTTGGGCGGAAAGGTCGCGATGTCCCACCCCCAGTTCCCGAGGTCGATGCGCGACGCCGCGAAGTCGGTCCGGAAGGGACCATCGCGGAACGATGGGATCTCCGACGTCTGCCCCGGGCCACGAAACGCCCCCACCGGCGTAGGGTTGAGCGCCCACGTGAGGAAGAACGGATGATCCATCAGGTTGCGCCCGAGCTGGTCGCTCGAATTCGCGGCTCCCGACGCCAGCAGCAGCTTGGCACTCTCCACCGCGTGCGCTGCGACGATGTAGAGCGTACCGGTCGCGGTCTCGGTCGTATACTGGTTCGATCCCTCGGCGGCGTACCGCTTGTACTCCACCCCACCGATGCGCCCACTCGGATCGATCAGGAGTCGCGAGGCGACGGCCTGCGTGACCAGCGAATAGAAGTTCGTATCCAGCTCCTGCAGCGTGCGGAGCGCCGAGTACTTCGCCTGCACCGGGCAGATGGGGATGCAGCAGGCGTTCCCTTCGCAGCGCTGCCCCACGTGATGCGCCCCGACCGCGCCCTTGAGGGTGTAGCCCTTCCGTGGAATCGAGTTGCGCGCCTGTGGGAGCGAGGTGACGGTCATGCCGTATTCCTTGTTCCCGAAGCGCACCTTCGCCTTGGCCGCTCCCTTCGCGTACACCCCGTCGCTGTAACTCGGCGGGATGCGCTCCATCGGGTAGTCGTAGTCCTCGGGAAACCAGATGCCGAAATGCCCCTGCTCTTCCTTGTTTGCCGATACGCCGAGCGCCCATTCGGCCTGGCAATAGTACGGCTGCAACTCGTCGTAGCTGATCGGCCAGTCGACGCCCACGCCGTAGAGGGTCTTCATGCGGAAGTCGTTAGGCACCATGCGCGGGCATGTCCCGAGCCAGTGCAGGGACGTTCCGCCGAGCGATCGCAGGTACGTGGAACCGAACGAGAGCGGCCCCTTCTCCACCTGATAGCCGGAGATCACGGGGACGCGGTTCTGGATGTTGAGGATGTCCTGGCTATAGGTGCTCTGGGCGTTCGGGTTCGGCGGATACGGGGCGTTGGGTTCCTTGACGAGCGCCGAGCGATACGTGTCGACGTAGGAGAGCCAGCCGTCGTACGAGAGTCCCGACGCTCTCCCCGCTTCCAGGATCAGCACACGCTTCCCGCGATCGGTCAGGACCTTGGCGATGTTCACCCCGATCGGTCCCGCCCCGATGATCACCGCGTCGAAGCTCCCCTGCGGAATGCTCATGGCAGCTCCTCCGCGCCCGCGGGAGGAAGCGCCCACGAGCCGTACCCCGGCATCTTTGCACCTGGCGGATGCGTGTCGATGGCCGGCCAGGCAAGCCCCTGCACATACGCCTCGGGCGAGATGATGCAGGTCTGGTCCATCGCGCTCGCGCCCCAGGTGTCGCGCCAGTCGGCCGGGAGCTGGTTCCACTGCCCGAGGTACCAGAGGACGACCAGGTTGCGGGCGAGCGGACCTAACGTCGCATCGGCGAGGATGTCGATCGCCACCAGTCGTTCTGCCGCATCGAGATCGTCGCCGCACGCGTCGAGAATGCGACGCGCCGTCGTGAGCAGCGCCCCGGTGTGGCGGTCCCCAACGACGCTCAGCAGCCAGCCGAGGTACGGGTCGACCATCCCCGTCCCCCAGAGTTCGGCATCGTCGAAGCCCGTGAGCACGACGGAGAGCGCGACGAAATCGCGGCGCGCCACATCGCTCGGTGCCCGGTGCGCGCGACGCGGTGCGCGTGCGGCGCTGTCGTACGAGGGGAGGGCGAGCGCGGCCTGCGCGCGCTTGCGCGGAATGGGAGTATGATCGGCGCTCATGAGCGCAATGTCTGATTAGAGGTCGGCCCAGTACGCCGACGCCTCGGCGATGCAGGAGGGAGACTTGAAGACCTGTACCGCCGCGGCCGGGCGATTCCCGATCAGCTGCTGCATGTCGGTCCGCATCGGATGCGTGCTCGTCCCCATCGACACGTTCACCGCATTGCGATTGGCGTGCGGGATGAAGTAGGTGTCGTACATCCCGAAGTAGTTGCGGCGCGAGCCGGCGACGCGCTTGGCGCTCTGCACGTAACTCAGGTCGATCCACTCCGACATGTTCCCCGGGACGGCGTTCAGTCCGCTCAGCGAGACCTGCGCCTCGTAGATCTGCTGGGTCGTGTCCTCGGGATCGTGACACGTCCACGTCCAGAGCGACTGCCCCGGGTTGTTGAGCGACGGCACATTGTACGTGTAGGGGGTGAGGAACTTGTTCTCGAAGAAGAGCTGCTGGCCAGCTGCAACGGCAACCGCGCTGTCGCACGCGACCCAGACACGGTAGGCGCCGATGCGCTTGGTCTGGTCCCCCTGTGTCACGAAGTCGTGGAACGTCATCGTTGGGACGTTGGCTGCCTGGTTCGACGGGAACGCCAGGATCGTCAGCTCTGTCTCGTTGAAGCCATTGGCCCCCGGATTCCCCGGCTGCCCCTGCCCGTACAGCGCGACCGCATTGAAGAAGTTGATCCCCACCGCCCCGACGCCACCGAAGTTCGCCGGCGTCATGCCGAGCGGATTGAGGTACGTCTCGAGCAAGGGGAGGTCGACCTGCCAGTAGATCCAGATCGTCTGGATCCCCGCGTAGTAGAAGGGGAGCGCGCTCGGGATCGTGATGTTACCGGTCGGTGTCGACGTGACCTTGAAGGTCGGGATGGAGATCGTCGAGGGAATCGGCGGGAGCGGGGACGAGTGCGAGGACGTCATGGCACCACGTGAGGAAGGAGAGGGAGTGCAGGCGCAGCGCGCCGCGTCGAACACGCAACGTTGGTTCGCCGCGCCGCGTCATTCGCCGCGTCACGGACATACGCCCCCCTTGCCTCAGCCGCAAGGCGCAAACGCTCGTGAGGCGGTCCGCGACCGCGAGTGGCGAGGGGATCGCGCAGGACGGGCCTACGGTCGGCGTGCGATCGGCGTGCGATCGGCGTGCGGTCGGCGTGCGGTCGGCGTGCGGTCGGCGTGCGGTCGGCGTGCGGTCGGCGTGCGATTCGCGTGAGGATCGCGCGAGGAGGCGACGAATCCGCGACTTCGTGATAACGTTGGGGCGATGACCGCAGACGCACCGCTTCTTCCGCCAAAGGACGCACTGGCCACGCAGCTCGCCGCCGCGCTGGCCGACAGCTACGAGATCGTGCGCGAACTCGGTGGCGGTGGTATGAGCCGCGTCTTCGAGGCGGTGGAGATCGCGCTCGATCGGCGCGTCGTGATCAAGGTCGTGGCCCGCGAGGTTGGCGCAGGCGTCAACGCCGATCGCTTTCGCCGTGAGATCCAGGTGGCGGCGACGCTGCGCCATCCGCACATGGTTCCCCTGCTCAGCGCCGGTGAGGCGGGGGGAATCCTGTACTACACGATGCCCTTCATCTTCGGCGAGTCGCTGCAGCAGCGTCTCGTGCGCGACGGCGCGCTCCCCGTCGCCGAAGTCATTCACCTGGCGGAAGAGGTCGCTGACGCCCTCGACTATGCGCACCGGCAGGGTGTGGTGCACCGCGACATCAAGCCAGCCAACATTCTCCTCGAAGACGATCACGCGATCGTCTCCGACTTCGGGATCGCGCGGGCAGTGCGCAAGGCGACGGAGGAAGCGGACCCTGACCTCACGGTGACGGGACTGGCGATCGGGACGCCGTCGTACATGAGCCCTGAGCAGGGGGGCGGCGACGAGATCGACGGGCGGAG
The DNA here is from genome assembly GCA_964637355.1 of uncultured Gemmatimonadaceae bacterium. Taxonomy (GTDB): domain Bacteria; phylum Gemmatimonadota; class Gemmatimonadetes; order Gemmatimonadales; family Gemmatimonadaceae; genus SCN-70-22. Next base: position 25,617 of record CAZWVG010000011.1, on the reverse strand, counting down.
CGACATCTATGCCCTGGGATGCGTGATGTACCACATGCTCGTCGGGGCGCCGCCGTTCGACGGCCCCACGGCGCAGTCGATCATCATGCAGCATTTCGTGAAGGATCCGCCATCGATCGTGCGCGAAGGAGTGCCGCCGGCGTTGCGGACGGTCATCACGACGGCGATGTCGAAGAATCCGGCGCATCGTTATGCGTCGGGGGCCGACATGCGGAACGCGCTCCGCGTCCTCGAGACGCGCCATCTCCCGACGTCGCCGCCGGCTGCGCTCACGACAACACGCGAACAGCGGGCGGCAACGCCGCTCGTCACGCCGCACGCCGCCAGCTCCGGCCCCATCGACTCACTGGCCGTCCTGCCCTTCACCTCACCGGTCAAGGGGACGGACGAAGAGTATCTCGCCGACGGGATCACCGAGAGCATCCTCAACATGCTCTCGAAGGTGCCGGGACTTCGCGTGGTCCCGCGCTCGATCGTGTATCGGTACAAGGACCGGGAGCTCGACATCCCGGTGATCGCCGCCGAGTTGCGCGTGCGCGCGGTCGTGACCGGTCGGGTGCTCCAACGCGGGGCCAAGCTGCAGGTGAGCGCCGAACTCTCCGACGCCGTCTCCGAATCGCAACTGTGGGGCGACCGCTTCGCCCGCAGCTCCGACGACATCTTCTCGGTGCAGGAGGAAGTTGCGAGCGAGATCGTAAAGTCGCTCCGGTTGCGGCTGTCGGCGGCCGAGCGCGACCAGCTCGTGCGTCGCTACACCGAGGACTCGATCGCCTATCGTGCCTACCTGCGCGGGCGCTACCAGTGGAACAAGCGCACGCAGGACGGCTTTCTCCGGGCGATCGAGCACTTCCAGGAAGCGATCGAACGCGACCCAAACTACGCGCTGGCGCACGCAGGGCTGGCCGACGCCTACAACGTCCTCGGCTACTACAACTACCTCCCGCCTCGCGAGGCATATCCCAGGGCGAAGGCGGCGGCCTCGCGCGCGCTCGAGATCGACGAGTCGCTGGTCCACGCGCACGCGTCGCTCGGCTATGCCCGGCTCTTCTTCGATTGGGACTGGAGCGGCGCCGAGGCGTCGTTCCTGCGCGCTATCGAGCTCGACCCGAGCTACGCGAGCGCGCATCAGTGGTATGCATGGTGCCTCCTGGTGATGCGGCGCATGGACGAGATGATCGTGGCGATGCGCACCGCGTTGCAGCTGGACCCGCTCTCGCTGATCATCAATGCGCACATGGGATATGCGCTCTTCTGGGCGCACCGCTACGACGACGCACTCGAGCAACTGCGGCGCACGCAGGCGCTCGACCCGAACTTTGCGCTGACCTACTGGCCGCTCGGCGCGGTGCACGTCTACCAGGGGCGCTTCGCCGAGGCGATCGCCGACTTCCAGAAGCTTGTGCAGCTGACGGACGGGACGATCGGCTCGGGGTATCTCGGCATCACCGCGGGGATCGGCGGACGGCATGACATCACGCGCGCGGTCCTCGCGCGACTCGACGCCGCATCGAAAACGCGCTACGTCTCTCCGCTCGACCGCTCGATCTCGCACGCCGGCCTCGGTGATGTCGAGGCGACGTTTCACTGGCTCGAGCAAGCGGTCGAGGAGCGCGTGAGCGACCTGGTGCGACTGCGCGTCCTCCCGTGGCCCAACGTGGTGCGCGAGGACCCGCGCTTCGAGCGCATCGCCGCGCGCATCGGCGTGGCGCTGTAATCGCGATGGCGACCCAGGCGCAGGTGCGCAAGATCGCGATGGCGCTCCCCGAGGTGCACGAGGGGGATGGGCACTTCGCGTTCTCGGTGTCCAACAAGGGAAAGGAGAGGGGATTCGCGTGGGTGTGGAACGAGCGCGTGACGCCGAAGCAGCCCAAGGTGCCGAATCCGAAGGTCCTGGCCATCCGCGTGGCAAACGTCGCGCAGCGTGACCTGATGATCGCCGCCGAGCCGGAGAAGTACTTCACCGAACCGCACTACAACGGCTTTCCTGCGGTGCTGGTGCGACTCCCGGCCGTGCGCGTCGCGGAATTGCGACCGCTTCTATACGAAGCGTGGCGCCTTCTGGCGCCAAGGGCACTGGTGCGACGACACGAGGAGAGCGAACGCTGATGCGGCGTGCGCCGCGTTTCGCGCCGACGTTCGCGCCGCCGATCCCGCGCTGGCGTTCGCGCGTTGGCGCCGCGTGGCGCGCCATGCTCGCGGCACTCGCCCTCGCCGCGTGCGAAGGGTCGCGCCCCGCTCCGGATACCACGGTAGTCGCCGAGCCCCCCGACGCACCGTCGCCGGACTTTCGGAACGTCTCGTCGGCGGCGCGCTACGTCGGCGACTCGTCGTGCGTTCGCTGTCATGCGCGCGAGGCCGCCGCATACGCGTCGAACACCATGGCGCAGTCTTTCCATCGGTGGAGTGCGGCGACCCAGGTGGAGTCGACGCTGGTGGCGCCCCTGGTGAACCGTCCGACCGGGCTCTCGTACACGGTTGTCCGCGACAGCGGGCATCTATATCAGGTGGAGTTCCTCGACACGCCCGACGGGCGGCGCCTGCACGAGCTGCGTCGACGCATCGACTGGGTGATGGGGAGCGGACACGTGGCGCGCTCGTACTTCACGGAAGAGAACGGGCGCCTCTTCCAGCTCCCGCTCACCTGGTACGGCGCCCACGGCTGGGACTTCAGCCCGGGGTACGAGGTGAACAACGCCCGCTTCGACCGGATGATCCCCGATCGGTGTATCGCCTGCCACTCGAGCTACCCGACCGTGCTGCCGGCGCTCGAAGGAAAGTACGCCGCGCTCCCTCCGGGAATCGGGTGCGAGCGCTGCCACGGTCCCGGCTCGTTGCACCTGCAACAACACGTGTCGCCGGCGCGCGGTGACACGATCTTCGACGCCAGCATCGTCAATCCGCGACGCATGTCGCTCGAACGCCGCCTCGACCTCTGCGACCAGTGCCACGTGCACACGCCGGTCGCCGTGCTCCGCGAGGGAAAGGACGCCTTCAGCTACATGCCCTCGCAGCCGCTGCGCGACCAGTGGGCGCTCTTCAAGGTCGCCGGGAGCATCGACGTGGTCTCGCACGCCGACCGTCTGCGGCAGAGCGCCTGCTTCCTCGCCAGCCGCAATTCCGCCGCGCCACTCGAATGCGCCACCTGTCACGATCCGCATCGCGCGGCGCGCGACAGCAGCTCGCGCAACGCTCCGTGCCTGCAGTGTCACCAGTCGGACGCGCTCGCGGCGAAGCTCGCGCAATCGCCGTCGCGCGCGGCGCACTCGCCAACTGCCGACTGCGTGTCGTGCCACATGCCGAAGATCAAGGAGCGCACCGTCCCTCACGGCGCCTTCACCGAACACTGGATCCGGAAGGTGCCGACCGCCCCCGTCGCAGCCGCCTCCCCGAACGCGGAGGCGCTGCCGATCGAACCGTACTTCGCCCGCGATCGTGCCGGCCCCGAGGCACCGCTGTACGAAGGATTGGGTGAGGTGGTCTACGCCTCGCTTGCCGGCAACGGGCGTGTCCTCGAACAGGCGGCCACTGCGCTCGAGAAGACGCTCGCCTGTGACAGCACGCACGCGCAGGCACTCTTCCTCCTCGGCGTGGCCTACGAGCAGCGCGGCCAGACCGACCGCGCCATTGCCGCGTTCGAGCGGTCGGTGCACATCGACTCGTCTCGTCCCGACCCGCTTCGTGCGCTGGCGCAGGCGTATCGACGCGCCGGGCGACCGCCAGCTGCAACCGAGGCGCTCTTTCGACGGGCGCTCGACATACAGCCCGCGCTCGCCTGGATCCGCAGCGAGTATGCCGACTTCCTCGCCAGCGAGGGGCGCGTGGAAGACGCCGAGCGCGAGTATCGCGCCGCGCTCGCCGAACAGCCGGGACTCGCCGCCACCTGGTTCAACCTCGGCGCGCTCCTCGCCGATCCCGCACGCGCCGACTCGGCGGCTGCTGCCTTCCGCCACGCCATCACGCTCGATCCGGCAATGGCGCAGGCGCTCGCTTCGTTCGTCGAGGTGCGCGCGGATGGACAAACGATCACGGGCGTACGCGCTCTCGCCCCGCCCTTCTCATCGCTTCTGATGCGCGAGCGTCGGAGCGACGCTTTCGCGATCACGGTGGCCAACGACAATCGTGTGGCGTTCCTCAACGTGCAGCCGGGGATCATCGTGATATCGCGCGGCGACGGGACTCTCGTACGGGCGCTCGTGGCGAAGGCGAGCGATGCCGGCGGCGCCGTGCGATGGGATCTTCGTGACGAGGGGGGGCGCATCGTCGACGCAGGTCTCTATCGCGCACGGATGCAGCGGCGCGATTCGGGGGGCAAGCCATTGCCAGCGCAGGAGTTCGCGTTCGGAATCGTCCGTCCCCACGTCCGGTAACCTGGCGGCTTGAGGGTTACGCGATGTGTTAGGCGCATCGGCGCGCATCATCGGGGCACCGGCGCGCCGGAGTCATGAGGACTTGCGGTCCAATGGCGCGCGGGATACGGTGGAGGCGTCGAAGGGGTGCGCGGTCGCGCGCCTGACCCACCTTTCGAATTCCCCACATGGACACAATCCGCGCCAACCACGCTGTGCCCGAGTGGAAGTCGTCGACGTCGCGATTTGTAGCGGGCGACGATCGCATCGAACTCGACACACGCGGCGAATCGATCGTCTATCATGCCGGCGGTCGGCATGCGTTCGTCGAGTGGACGTACACGATGGGGCACCGGCTCTATCGCTCGAGCCTGACGATGTGGCACGGCCCGGAGCGCGGGAAGTCGGAGCGGATGACGATGAAGGAGGCAGACCGTGTCTTCGCCCGCGTCGTCGAGTTGGCGAGCGCGATGCTGGGGACCAGCGAGCTGACGATCGTCCCCTGATCGGCGGGATCGCCGGCCCGAACCCGCCCACGGTGGACGAGTGAGCGACGCTCCGCGCGGCCGGTGGCTGGTGCTGCGCGCGTTAGGCGCCTTCGTCGCGCTCCCCGGAATGGTCGCGATCGTCGTCCCCGCCTTCCTCCTCCGCCCCAGCGGTACACCCGTGCGATTCGGCGCGCCGGGGGGCCTGGTGCTGGGTGCAGGGAGCGTCCTCCTCCTCTGGTGCGTGCGCGACTTTCTCGTGCGTGGTCGCGGGACGCTCGCCCCGTGGGATCCTCCCGTCGCACTCGTGCGTGAGGGGCCGTATCGCTTCTCGCGAAACCCGATGTACGTCGCAGTGTTGACGATGGTCGTTGGGTGGGCGATCGGCTTTCGCTCCTCGACCCTGGCGATCTACGGCGTCGTACTCGCGGTCGCCTTCCACCTTCGGGTGGTCTGGGGAGAGGAGCCGTATCTCGCCGCCACGCACGGCGAGGCGTGGACGCAGTATCGTTCACGGGTTCCGCGCTGGTTGTGGTGATCGCGCAAACGCTCGGCGCCACACGCCGAGCCGCGCGATCCGGGGCATTTCCTGACTTTCTCCTGCGGTGATCGCATGGCGTTTGACGAAAAGCTGGCCGAGCGCGTTCGCGCGATCCTCGCCGATCGCCCCGGCGTCACCGAACGGCGCATGTTCGGCGGGATCGCCTTCATGGTGCGCGGGCACATGACGGTCGGCATCAACGACGGGACGCTGATGGCGCGTGTCGGCCCCGACGCGCATGTCGATGCGCTCGCGCGCGCTCATGTGCGCCCGATGGACTTCACGGGAAAGCCGATGAAGGGCTATGTGTACGTCGACGCGCCGGGACTTTCCTCGGAGAAGTCGCTCAGGGAGTGGGTGACGCGCTGCCTCGCCTTCGTCGACACCCTCCCCCCTAAAACGAAGAAGCGATGAGCGCATCTCCGCCACCCGACGCCCCCGTGCCGCGGGAGCTGTGCAGCGCGCGCCTTCTCCTGCGTCCATGGCGCGGGTCCGACGCCGAGGCGCTGGCGCCGATCCTCGTCGCGAATCACGCGCACCTCTCCCCCTGGATCCCGCGTCGCGTGTGGGAGGCGGCACCGGTCCCGCTCCTCACCGAGCGTCTCGAGGGGTTCGCGGCCGAGTTCGCGGCGATGCGCGAGTGGCGTTATGCGATGTTCGCGCTCGACGATGGGCGTTTGCTGGGCGAGGTCGCGCTCTTTCCGCGAGGGGCGAGCGGACGCGTTCCCTATCCCGACGCCGATCGCGGGGAGATCGGCTACTGGCTGCGCCAGGATGCGACCGGCACCGGACTCGCGACCGAAGCGGCGGCGGCGATATTGCAGCTGGCGGCATCGCTCCCCGCGTTCACGAAGGTCGAGATCCGGTGCGACGCCCGCAACGCTGCGAGCTCGGCGATCCCGCAACGCCTCGGATTCACCCTCGCCGCGACCGTCGACGACAGCAGCGCGGGAGCGGTCGAGCCGGTGATGCTGCAGGTGTGGGCGCGCACGCTCCCGAACGCGGGCGCCGGCGCGCGGTAGCCTGTTCGGCACCCGCGGCGGAGCTGCTCGTGCTCCTTATCCGTCGACGGCGTGCAATGCCTGCCGGCGCGCGGCGTAGAGTTCCTCGACGGAGTGCTCCGGATCCTGCGCGCTGTCGCTCACCGCAATCGCGATCGAGACGCCGATCGTGATCGAGGCGGCGATCACGATCGTCAGGTGCAACTCCCCGTGGCGCATCCGGCCGATGATGGCCGAGACGATCAGCGCGGTGGCGACGGCGAACTGCACGGGAGCCAGGGCGCGCGTGCGCGGCGCCGCCCGCCCCTTGGGCGTGAGGGCGTAGGGGATCCGCACGCCGCGCACGGCTTCGACCACGGCCCGCACGAAGACGGGCCACTTCACGAACTGCATCAGTGTCGCGCGCCAATGGAATCCGCGCTCACGATCGGGATCGAGATAGAAGCGATGCGAGAAGCGCTCGATCGTCGAGAGGAGGGCAAAGAGCGCGAGGACGGCGAGGAGGGCGCGCGGCTGCATGAATGGCGACACGCGATTCCGCAGCAGCATGGCGCAGAGCATCACATAGAAGACCGGGATGCACAGCGCTCGTAGGTAGTAGACCCCATGCACGAAGTTGAGCACGCGCTCGCGCAGCGGAAGCGGAATCGAGAGACGCGGAACGACGCGCAGCTTGAGGTCGATCAGCGACCGCGACCAGCGCAGCTGCTGCCGCAGGTACCCCGCCCAGTCGACCGGCGTGGTCCCCATCGCCAGGATCTCGGGAACGAAGACGCCACGCCACCCGTGCGAACGATAGAGGATCGTGAGGTAGAGGTCTTCGGCATCGTGCGACGGGAATCCCCCGACGTCGTGCAGCGCCGAGATCCGGTGCACGCCGTGCGAGCCGATCACCACGGTGTGCCCCAGCGAGTAGGACGCCATGAGCTGCGTGGAGTAGTACGCGTAGCTTTCCTCGGCCGCGGCCTGCGCCACGAAGGATGCTTCCTGATTGTAGTAGTACTGCGGCGGTTGCACGAACCCGACGTCGGGGACGTCGAGGTAGCCCAGCGTTCGCTCGAGGTAGTTCGGCTCCGGCACGTGGTCGAGGTCGAACATGACGAGCACGTCGTAGTTTGTATATCCGACCGCCGAGAGCCAGGCGTTGTAGTTTCCGTGCTTGCTCGCCGAGCGGTACGCCCCGCTCGCCCCCTGGAACTGCGGCAGGCGTTCGCGAGAGAAGTGATGCACGCCGAGTCGCGCACAGAGCGCGCGCACGTCACCGTCCTCCTGTTCCGCGAGGAGCCACGTGTCGTGCGTTCCATGCATCGCGCGCATTGCCGTAAGCGTCTGCTCGAGCATCGGCAGCGACTCGTGCGAGCGGACGTAGGTGGTCACCGTCGCGACGCGCAGCCCGTCGGGGAGTGGGCGCGCGACGGGGCGCACCATGCGGCGGATCGCCAGCCACTGCCCCAGCCAGACGACGAGGAGGAGGAGAAGGAGAAGTCCGACGACAGGCGTCAGCCACGACGTTCGTTCGGGCCAGATTTCCCTGATCCAGAATCCGGTAAACAGGACGATGCCGGCGAGCGCGAGGATGGTGAGTCCTGCATGCACGAGGCTGTCGCTCCCGCGCAACACGGGAACGTTCTCAACCACCGCCGTTGAGCGCTCGTCGCTCACGTGCGACTGCCAATCCTGACCATCGACTGCATGCATCCTCGGCGAACCTATTTACGGCTGAAACGTGAGGTCTGGTGATGCGGGAGTTCGTGCGAGAGGGGAGGTAGCTGGGCGGAGGGGGTGGCGCCGCTGCGCGTCGGAGGCGCAACGTGCTGCAACCAAAGGAGAAGCGGGGTGATGCGCTGCGCGTGTCAGGAGGGGCGAGGCGCCGAATTCAGTCCGCGAGGACAGTGGGCGGCTCGGATGCACGCGGTGCACGGGAGGGCGCGATTGGAAAGCGAGGGCGTCAGGAGGGCGTCAGAAGTCAATCGGGAGTACGGCGGCCGCACGGGAGTCGTTAGTCTCCACGGGCGATCGGTCCGCGGTCCGAAGATCGCACAGGCCCCTGACACCTCGCCCCAGACACCACAGGTCCTCCCTGCACCGCGACGACAAAGCACAAAATGCGCCACGCCGTTCGTCGATTCGCGCGGGTGTACGGCGGATGAATTCCGGACGACCGGTGGGATCGCTCGTGCAGATCGGGCGCGACCTCGTGCGCTACCGGGAGCTCCTCTACGAGCTCACCCTTCGCGACCTGCGGATCCGATACAAGCAGTCGGTGATGGGCGTGCTCTGGGCGATTCTTACACCGCTCGTCGTCGTTCTTGCCGGCGCGATCATTCGGTGGGCCTTCGCCTCGTTGGTCGGGCGATCGGTCGCCCCCGTCGAACTCGCCGCTCTCGCGGTCAAGTCGATCGGATGGTCGTTCTTCGTTGGAGGACTCGGCTTCGGAACGGCGTCCCTCACGGCGAATTTCCCCTTGGTGACCAAGGTCTACTTTCCGCGCGAACTCCTCCCGGTGTCGGCGGTGCTCACGCAGGCGGTGGACTCCCTCGTCGGCGCGACCGCGTTACTGCTCGTCTTTCCGTTCTACGGCTTGGGACACGCGAGCGGATTGCCGTGGGTCTTTCTTCTCATCGTCCTGCTGATCGCCTTCACGACGGCGATATCGCTCCTCTCGGCGTGCGCGAACGTCTTCTTCCGCGACGCCAAACACATCGTGCAGCTCGTCACGAGCTTCGGCATCTTCTTCACGCCGGTCTTTTTCGACCTCGACGCATTCGGACGCGCGGGGGCGCGGAGTTTCTCGCTCAACCCGCTCACGCCGATCCTCGAAGGGGCGCGCCTCGCATTGGTGAACGGGCACGACCTGCGCGAGACGCTGATCAGTACGTCGGGCGCCGTCGTCTGGGCACCGTCGCATCTCGCCTACGCCGCGGCCTGGTCGATTGGCGGGCTCCTGGTGAGTGCGATCATTTTCCGCCGCGCGTCGGGGCGGTTCGCGGAGTACGTCTGATGTCGCGCGGCGACGGCTTCATCGCCTTCCACGACGTCTGGAAGAAGTTCCGGTACGGCGAGGTCCACAACCGGCTGCGCGACGCGATCCCCGCCTTCGTGCGACAGTTGGCGGGGCGGCGCGATCCGGACGAGGGCTTGTGGCGCGGGGAGTTCTGGGCACTCTGCGGGCTCGACTTCACGATCACCCCCGGCGAAGCGCTCGGCATCATCGGACCTAACGGTGCCGGGAAGTCGACGGTGCTCAAGCTCCTCACGGGGATCATGGAGCCGACGCGCGGCGCGTGCGAGTTGCGCGGTCGCATCGGTGCACTCATCGAGGTGGCGTCGGGCTTTCACCCCGACCTCACCGGTCGCGAGAATGTCTTCCTGCAAGGGACGATCATGGGGATGCCGCGCCGCGAGATCGCCGCGCGCTTCGACGAGATCGTGGCATTCGCCGGGGTGGAGGCGTTCATGGACACGCCGGTGAAGCGCTTCTCGAGCGGGATGCAGGCACGCCTTGGCTTCGCCATCGCCGCGCACCTCGACCCCGACGTCCTCGTCATCGACGAGGTCCTCGCCGTCGGCGACGCCGCCTTTCAGCAGCGCGCCTTTAGCCGAGTGCAGGAGTTGGTGCGAAGCGAGATCCCGGTCGTGGTCGTGTCGCACCAGCTCGAGGCGATCAGCACGCTGTGCACGCGCGCGATGCTCCTCGACCGGGGGCGGGTCGCCTGCGCGGGGACGCCGGCGGAGTGCATCACCGCGTACCTTGGCGGCGAGGCGTCGCTTCCGGTTGGCGCAGCGGGCGACGGGGCAGTCACCATCGAGTCGCTCTCGCTGTCGTCGTCGACCGTGCGCTCGGGGGATCCGCTGGTGGCGACGTTGCGCTGCCGCGTACGCGAGAATGGGTGGACAGAGCCCGAGACCCTGCGCATCGTCGCGCGCTCGACCCACGACGGCGCGGTCGTCTTCGAAGCGAGCGCTGACCAACTCGGCGCAGCGATTCCGACGCACGGGGACTTCACGGTGCAGTTCGCGCTGCAGATGAACGTGCAGCGCGGGATCTACCTCATCGAATGTCACGCCTGGGACCGGATGATAGGGCGCGTATCGTTCACCGGTCCCGCCGCCAACGTCGACGTGCGCGAGGGAATTCCGTTTGCCGGCATCGCCCAGCTCAATCCCCGTGCGTCGGTCGCGCCGCACGGCGCGGCGACCGACGCGCCGCGGTCCGATCCACGCCTGTGAACCTCCACTTCCCTCAGCGGACCGCACCATGAGCGACCCTGTGTCGTATCCCGAGTGGCTGGCGTACGAGCCGGACCTCATCCCGCCGCCGCCACTCATGCGCGAGGAAGGGATCGCGATCCTCGAGGAGTGGTTTCGCTGGGGGGAAGAGTGGAGCAATCTCCTGCGCGCGCACGGCAAGCTCACCCCTACCAGCGACGTGCTGGAGATCGGGTGCGGGCTGGGACGCATCGCCTTTGCCATCCGCTACCTGTTGCGCAACGGGACGTACACCGGCTTCGAGATCGTCCGGCGCAAGGTGGAGTTCCTCGCGCGCACCTTTCACCGCGCGCATCCGCACTTCGAGTTCCGCTGGGCCGACGTCCACAACAGCTACTACAACCCCGAGGGACGTCTCCTGCCGACGCAGTACGCGTTCCCGGCGGCCGACGCGTCGCAGGACATCGTGTACGCGGCGTCGGTCTTCACGCACATGCTTCCCGAAAACGCTGCGCACTACTTCGCCGAAGCCGCTCGCGTGTTGCGCCCCGGGGGGCGGTGCGTCTTCTCGTTCTTCCTCCTCGAGCGATACGTGGCCGGCGCGGTGCGTCCCTTCAATTTCGGCAGCCCGGCCTTTGCCTTCGACCTGATGCTCCCGTCGTGGGGAAGGGACTTCGCGTACGTGAACGCCGACAACCCCGAACAGATGACGGCCTACTCGTCGGCGCTGATCGGTCGGCTTGCAGCGGCGAGTGGACTCGAAATTGCGAGTGTCGTTCCGGGGCTTTGGTCTGGGACCGAACCTGCCGCTGCACCGACGCAGGACCTCGTGATCCTGACGCGCCCCGCATGATCCGCGTTCACCTCTCGCACACCACGTAGCCGCGCGCACGCCGGCCAGATGCCAACCGCAGTCCTCCGGGTCGACGCGACGGAGCTCCCGCCGGAGCTCGAGGTGGCGCCGCAATACGAGCGGGCGCTCCTCGTCGTGACGTGGCGCGGGCGCCCGATGGGGCATGGAATCGTCCCGGTCGACGGCGGAATCATCGGAGCCGAACTCCTGCGCGACGCGGTGGAGCGCATCGGCGGCGACGCGATTCGCGCGCGCACGCTCGACGAGTGGCTCGGATGGGACGAGCGCGCACCGGCTGCTGCGCTGCGCGCGACGATCGCGATCTGCACGCGCGACCGCGTGGACGACCTCGAGCGCTGCCTTGCGTCGATGGCGCACCTCCCCGACGACGGGCAGGAGATCCTCGTGGTCGACAGCGCATCGCGCGACGGAGCCGCGGTGCGCGAGACCGTCGCGCGACACGCCGCCACCTGCAACGTGCGCTACGTGCGCGCCGACCGTGGGGGACTCGACATCGCGCGCAACTGCGCGTTGCACGAATCACGCGGCGACGTGGTGGCATTCTGCGATGACGACGCCGAGGTCGACCCGGCGTGGCTTCGCGCCCTGATGGAGAACTTTGCCAATCCGCGCACGCTGTGTGTCACGGGGCTGATCCTGCCGCGCGAGCTGGAAACGCCCGCCCAGGAGTGGTTCGAGTCGACGAACGGATTCGCGCGCGGCTACGCGCGTCGCGTGCACGACGGGGTCGAGGACGATCCATTCTTCGTCAACCGTGTGGGCGCCGGGGCGAGCATGGCGCTTCGGCGCGAGGTCGTCGAGTTGTTAGGCCCGTTCGACGAGGCGCTCGACGCCGGGACGCTCAGTTGTTCCGGCGGGGACCACGACTACTTCACCCGCATCCTCGCGGCCGGCTATTGCATCGTCTACGAGCCGGCCGCGCTCAGCTGGCATCGGCATCGACGCGAGTGGCGCGCGTTGCGCCTGGCGATCGAGGGGTATGGCACCGGAGTCTGGGCGTACCTCACGCGGCAGTTCCTGGACGGCGAGATGCGCGCCCCCTACGTCGCGTTCGCCTGGCTCCGGTGGCAGCTCCGGGGGATCATTCGCGCGATGCTCGGGCGCTCCGCGCCGCTCCCGCTCGAGCTTGCAGCTGCCGAGCTTCGCGGTTGCGCGGCGGGGCCGCGTGCGTACGTCCTCGCACGGCGCGCCGCGCGGGCCCAGTCGACGCGCGCATGATGCCGTCGCCTGGAGGTGCGTCGGACGCGGGGAGCCCGATCGAACTGAGCCTGATCGTCCCGACACACAATCGCCGTGCGTCGGTGGTGCGTCTCCTCGAGCGCGTGCGTGAGCAGGTGACGCGCGCGGGAGGCGTGGATGCCACGCGTATCGAAGTGATCGTCGTGGCCGACGGGTGCAATGACGACACGGTGGACCAGCTCCAACGCTCGATTGCGCAACGGGAGTGGCCCTTCTCGCTCGGCGTCATCGAGCAGTCGCCCGGGCGCGGCGCGGGCATCGCGCGCAATGCCGGAGCTGCGCGTGCCCAGGGGGCGATCCTCGTCTTCGTCGACGACGACATCGAGCCGTTTCCTACGATGCTCGCTGCGCATCTCGAGGCGCACGCGGCGATTCCCGCGGGCGAGTCGCTGGTGCTCGTTGGAGCGCCGCTCCCGGTGCGCCCAACCCCGGCGACGCTGCACGACATCGCCGCTTGGGGGTGGTGGGAGCAGCAGTTCGAACAGATGAGCGCGCCCGGGCACCGCTTCACGTACGACGAGGTCTTCACCGGGATCCTCTCGATGCCGGCGTCGCTCTTTCGCGCCGTTGGCGGCTTCGACGAATCGCTCGGCGACTGTCACGAGGACTCGGAGCTCGGGCTGCGCCTCTTTCGCGCCGGCGCGCGCGGAGGTTTCTCGCGCGCCGCCGGCGGCGTGCACCACGAGATGCGCGACATGCACCGCCTCCTCCCGCGCAAGTTCGCCGAGGGACGCGCCGACGTGCGGATCGCGCAGCGATGGCCGGAACTCGCCGGCTACCTGCGCATCTCGTGGCGGCGCGCACCGTCGCATACGCTCGCGGGGTGGGTGCGTCTCAACGCCTTTCGCGCCCCTCGGGTCGCGCGGGTGCTCACGCGGATTGCTCTCCCTGTGTTGTCCATCCTTTCACGGATGCGGCTGCGCAACCAGTGGCGCCTCCTGCACGGGGGAATCCTCACGCAGTCGTACTGGCTCGGCGTGGCGGCGGAAGTCGAGAGCGAAGCGACGCTCGCCTCCCGCATCGCCGCGTCGGGGGCGGGATGGGCGCGATGGTCTGAAGGCGTGCGATGGCTCTCGATCGACCTGGCGGCGGGGATCGAACGTGCGGAGCAGTTGATCGAACGCAATCGCCCCGACGCGCTCCGCGTGCGCCTCGGCGATCGCGACGTCGGGACGATCGATCCGCTCCCGACTGCCGAGCGCCTTCGTGGCGCGCACTTGCGGCGCCTCCTCGCAACGACCCTGGCGCACCGCCTGCGGACGGCGCTCGCGCTGCGTGAGGCGCTATCGGGAGAGGCGATCGCGGCGTTGGCGCCATCGGCCTCCGAAGCGTCGGAACTCGCACTCGCTCCTGCCTCCTCTGCACCGTCGCGCATCTCGGTCATCGTCCCGGCCTACAACGCCGAAGCGACATTGCGAACCGCACTCGATTCGCTGGTTGCGCAGACCTTTCGGGAGTGGGAGGCGATCGTCGTCGACGACGGCTCGCTCGACGCCACGGCCGGGATCGCCGCCGACTACGCGAAGCGCGACAGTCGCTTTCGCGTGGTACGCCAGCCGAACGGAGGACTGAGCGCGGCGCGCAACGCGGGGATTCGCGTCGCGACGTCGCCATGGCTCCACTTTCTCGACGCCGACGACTGGATGGCGCCGGCGGCGTTCGAGCGCATGATCGCTGCGCTCGACGAGGACACCACACTCGACGTCGTGCACTGCGGCTGGGCGCGCGTGACCGAGGATGGACGGGTCATCGCCGAGTCGCGATGCTGGCAGGTCGGCGATCTCTTCGCCACGTTCGCCGTGCGCTGCGCGATCGCCGTACATGCGTGTCTCGTCAGGCGCTCACTCGTCGTCGAGGCTGGCGCCTTCGACGCCGGCTTTCGCATCACGCAGGACTGGGTGCTCTGGCAGCGCATCGCGCGGCGCGGTGCACGCTTCGGTCGCGTGAACGACGTCCTCGCCTTCTACGCTTTTCGCGCCGACTCACTGAGCAGCGATCCGATGCCGCTGCTTCGCGAGGCGCTGCGCTGCATCGCCCTCGGGCACGCGACCGACCCAGCGGTCGCGAACGCGGTGCACGCCGCCGGGCGCCCGTCGCACGAGCTCGGGGCGGCGCAGCTGCAATACGTCACCTGGATCGCTGGGATGCGCATCGGTCGCGACGAAGACGCTGTTCCGCTCCTGGAGTTCGTGTCGCCAACGCGAACGCCACCCGCGCCGATGTGGATCGCCGAGAGCCTGGTGCGCTCGGTGCCGCACTCGCTTGGCGTCACGCACGACGAATGGCCCGGGCGATGGCAGGCGCTCCTTCCGCGCGTCGAGCAGTTTCTCGTCGCGGTCGAGACACACGTGGGAATGGCGGGCTACGCCAAGGGAGTGCGCGTGGCGATGGAGCGCGCCGTGGCCGCGCTTGCCACCGTTAGGGCAATGACGCTCGGGTTGTATCACGTCGAGGCGTGCGAGTGCACCGCGCCCATCGCCGATGTCAGCGTTCCGCCGGGGTGCGAGCGACTGGCCGTCCATGTGCGCGCGCGCGGTGAGTCGATAGGAATCGTCGAACTTCCGGTGATCGACGGGCTGGTGCGGGGGACGGTGCTGCGCGATGCGATTGCCGGAACGCTCGCCTGGCCGCTCCTCGGCCGGTTCTTCGACGAGACGCAGTATCGGCACTGCACCTTTCACGACGACGGGAACGAACTCTCCGCCTGGCGCGACGGCGAGTGCCTGGCCACGAGGCTGCCGATGGAGCCCGAGGCGCGTCGTCAGGCGCTGCACGACGTCGCAGGGTGGAACCTCTTCGTGCGCGACCTATGGGACGGCGCGAACATCGACGCATCGGACTCGTCGCACGAACCGAGTGACGACGGCGCGATGACTCGGGGGTGGATCATGCGCGAGGTGAGCGACAGGGCGCGTGCGGTGCCGCTCGTGAACGGCGCCGCCGACGTTCTGGTGACGGCGGGGGGAGTGGCGGTGGCGATGCTGCGCGTGGAGGGCGAGGATGAGGCGATCCCCGCGCACGAACTCGCGCAGCGACTCGGCGATGCCATCGGCTTCGAATTGTGCCGAGTGGCGGTTCGCGAAGCACTGATCGGCCGATCGTGGGACGGCGTTTCGTCGTTGCGTATGGCGCTGCGGCGGGCGCGAAGCGAGGCGCGTACTGAGGCGCGTACCGAGGCGCGCAAAGAGGCGTCGACCGCGACGGCGACCGACGCGACCACTGCCGTGCCTCCCGACGCGCCCGCGAACTCGAGCGCCGACTGGTCATCCGACTCGACTCCCGCGCGCGACTTCGACACGATCGCGCCAGCCGACGAGGAATCTCCGGGCTCCCACCCGTCGTTCGCCCCGGGGTGGCGCGCGCACGTCAGGGAGCGGGCAGGGACGGACCGTCCGCTTACCATCCTGGCGCGGCGTGAACGTCGCTTCATCGGCGGGAGCGGGGATCGCGCGTCGGCGATCGGAACGGCTGGGCGCGACCTCGCATTGCAGCTGGCGCGCGCGAACGGGACGCCGATCGTCGAACTCACCGTGGACGGTCGACGCGAACCCGGTGGCGGTGCGCACGACGCGAACTCCCGAACGCAGCATGGGGCGCTCTACCTCCCCTCGCTCCGCTGGCGAGAGATCGGGACGCCGACTCGGCTCCGTGCCGTCTCCCCGGTCGTCGTTGGGCGCGACGAGCGCATCGCCGACGACTTCGACGCGGAATCGCCGCCATCTGCTCCCCCTTCGCCGGCAGCGGATCGCCTCCCGATCCTCATGTATCACCGCGTCGCGCCGACGGGTCCCGCTGCGCGCGCGCGCTGGCGTGTGACGCCCGACGCCTTCGACGAACAGCTGCACGCGCTCGCGGAACAGGGATACTGCACGATTCAGTTGGAAGACTGGCAACGCGCCATGGAGCAAGGGCGCCCGCTCCCGCCGCGCCCGGTCCTCCTCACCTTCGACGACGGATACGAGGACTTCGCGGAGCACGCCTGGCCGCGGCTGCAACGCCGGGGCTTCGGTGCCCTCGCCTTCATCGTGACCGGGTGTGTGGGGACGCACAACTCCTGGGATGCCGACGCCACGGAAGAGTCGCTCATGGATTGGGCGCAGATTCGCGCGCTGCGCGACGCGGGCGTTGCCTTCGGGGCGCACTCGGTACTGCACCGCCGCTTCACGACGCTCTCTCCCTCCGAGGCGTTCGAGGAGGCCGCGCGCTCGCGATTGCAGCTGGAGGAAGAGCTGCAGCTCGCGGTGGATACCTTCGCCTATCCGTATGGCGCGGAAGATCCCGTGATCCGGCACATCGTCGGTGCAGCGGGCTTCCAGTTCGGCCTGTCGGTCCGGAGCGGCTCCGCCAGGCGCAACGCGCCGTGGCTCGCCCTCCCGCGCATCGAGGTCACGAACGAGGACAGCGCGGAGACGCTGCTGTCGCGGCTCGCCGAATGAGCACGCCCACGGCCGTTGCAGCTGCAGTTCAGTCGGTAGACGATCCGTTGACGGTCGCGCCGATCGGCGTCTTCGACTGGGAACTCTCGGCGAGCATCCCGACCGTCAGCGATGTCGGACGCTATCTCGCCCTCCGATTCCTCGTGCGTCTGCACGGGCGCCCCGTCGGTTGGCTCTACCTTGGGCAAGGCGATGGCAGCGACTGGGAGTCGCGCCTGCATTACGCCCTGCAGGAGCAACTCGGCGTCGCGCTGCAGCGCGCCGTACTGCGCGAGCAGCTGGACGAGTCGGCCAGTCGCGAGCCGCATGCGCCGCCGATCAGCGTGGTGGTGTGCACGCGCGACCGCGCCGAGTCGCTGGCCCACTGCCTCGACTCCCTCCTTGCGCTCGAGTACGACGAGTTCGAGGTCGTCGTCGTCGACAACGCCCCCACCAGCGATGCGACGGCGCAGCTGGTCGCGCGCCTGCGCGACAAGGACCCCCGCGCTCGCGAGCGTCTGCGGCACGTGGTGGAAGGGACACCGGGGCTCGACTGGGCGCGCAACCGCGGCGCCTCCGAGGCGAGGCACGCGATCGTCGCCTACACCGACGACGACGTGCGCGTCGACCGCGACTGGTTGCGGGGCATCGGGGACGCGTTCGCCAGCGATGCGGTGCAATGCGTCACCGGGCTGGTGATTCCGGGCGAGCTCGAAAGCGATGCGCAGGTGGTGTTCGAGGACTACTACGGCGGGATGGGAAAGGGGCTCCGCTCTCGCGAGTTCAAGCGCGGGTGGATGAGCGAAGGTGACCGGATCGGTGCGCACCACCTGGGTGTCGGGGCAAACCTCGCCCTGCGCCGCGACTGGTGGGAGGGGCTCGGCGGCTTCGACACGGCGCTCGACGTCGGCACCCCTTCGCATGGCGGCGGGGACCTGGACATCCTCCATCGCACCATTGCAGCTGGCGGTGTGGTGCGCTACGAGGCGCGGGCGATCGTGCGGCACTATCATCGGCGCTCGATGCGCGCGCTCCGGCGGCAACTGCGCGACAACGGGCGCGCCTTCGGCGTCTTCCTCCTCACCCGTACGCAGCGCGGCGCGCACACGCGGGGAGCGGTGGCGCGCTATGCGGTCGGCACCTGGCTGCGATGGTTGCTCGGCCGCATCCCGCGCCGCCTGCAGCGGCGCGAACGACTCCCGATTCCGTTGCAGCTGGAAGAACTGCTCGGTATCGCCGAGGCACCCCGGGCATGGCGCGAGACGTACGCGCACGACCGGCGCCTGCGCGCCGGTCGCCCGCCGTCAGCCTAACGCCACTCGTGCGCGCCGACGTCGTACGCCGCGCCGCTCTTGATCGACTGCAACCAGAAGTCGACCGGACCGACGTTCGTGCCGAAGGTGGTGGAGAGATCGAGCGCGCTGTCGACCAGCGGTGAGGAGGGCTGCAGGCGGTAGGCGGTGAGCGACGCCAGTTGGTCGGGGTTCCCCACGGTCCCGCCTGCGCCTGGCGCCGTGAAGCGTGGGTCGCCCTGGTAACCGACCGGGACGCCAGCGAGCTTCTCCTGCCCCGACGCAGTCTGCCAAGCGGCCAACCCCGCATACGTGGTCGCTCCCCAGGTGATCGACGGTGCCGTGCTCCCGGCGTAGTACGCGTTCCCCTCGAAACGCAAGTCCACCGCACCGTTGATGGCATCGGTCGAGACGATCACGACCTTGAGCCCACCGGTCGCGTAGAGCGCGTTGTCGCGGATGTGCAGGTGCTGCACGTCGTGCGTGGTGATCGTCGCGTTATGCACGTGCACCGCGCGCGGCGTCCCCGACCCCGACGGCGTCACATAGACACTGTTGTTGTGGATCTCCGCATTGATCGTGCGCCCCCACACGACGATTGCAGCCGCCGAGTTCTTGCGCCCGTCGTTCTCGCTGATGTTGTACCGGATCGTGTTGCCGACGTGGTTCGCATTGTCGGGCGCATGCGCCATCAGGTAGCCGGCCCCCGCATTCCCGTGCGAGTAGTTGTACTGCACGATGGAATTGCGCGTGTTCTGGTCGAGGTCGAATCCGCCGCCGTCGGCCGTTCCGCTCGTCTTGTTGTTGTACGACTCGTTATGCTGGATCACCACGCTGTCGGAGTCGTAGGTCCAGATTCCGACCGGCCCCTCCGGCGCGGTACAGAGCGCACCGTTGTTGTAGGCCAGCGACCGTTCGATGACCCCGCCCCTCACCCCGCCGAGCGTGATCCCGCTCCCCGTGTTGGTCGTGGCGCCCGGGACACCGGGGTTGTCGGACGCCGTGAGGTGCCCGAAGTACACGTTGCGATGCGTGTACAGATTCTGCGCGTAGGTGGAGAAGCCGCCACGCGCGTTGTCGTGGGCCCAGGAGTTCGTCACCTGCACGTCCGAGAAACCGCTCGACCCGTTCCAGCTCCCGATCTGCACCCCGAAGTTGCCGTAGCCGTACGCCTCGACGCTGTCGACACGCAGGTAGGGGAGGAGGACGTTGCCGGCAAGATCGTTGTAGACGTCGATCCCGCTCCCGGTGTTGGTCGTGCGACCGGCGCCGTGCAGGATCAGGTTGCGCACTTCGAACCCTGCGGTGTTGTAGAGCGAGATCGCCGTGGCACTGCCGCTGTTGATCGTCGCGCGTCCGGTGCCGTACGTGCTCACCACGATCGGGAGCGCCGCCGTCCCACGATCGCTGGCGATGAACTTGAGCGTCCCGTCGAAGCTCCCGCCCCCCTGGAAGAGGATCCGATCGCCGGCGTTGAACGTCTTGCCGTTGACCTTCTTGATGGTCTTCCACGGCTTGGCCGTGCTCGTCCCGGCGTTCTTGTCGTTGCCGGTGGGGCTCACGTAGTAGGTGACTCCGGCCGCAGCCGATGCGTTGGCGAGCGGCGCGCCGACGCGTGGACCTACCCGATCCGAAGGCGCGGTGAGGTCCGAGCAGGCGGAGACGATCACCGCCAGCAGCACGAGCGCCAACCCTGTCCAACTGCCGCGCACGCGCGGCTCCGGAATTCGAGCCGTGGACGAAGCGAGGTTACGATGCGACGGGAACGGACGCGCGGTCATTGAGGTCTCGCAGGCGAAACGTGGGGAGGCGCAGCGCGGCGCCCCCGTCACCTGCCACGGGAGCGCCGCCTGCGCGAACCGCGCGGAGGGGAATTCGCTGGGCTCGCTTGGCGAAAGATGAACGAGCCCGTTCGCTCGCGAGGTGATGCCGGTCACGCCGCGTCCTTGCCGGAGCGCGTGCATCGCCCTTCGCGACAACGTACGTTAGGCCTTCCCTCGATCTCTCTCGACGGCGCTTCCCCCTCGTCCGCGACACCACCCATGCCTCCACGCCGCCGCGGTCTCGACTTCGACGCCGTCGTGCGACTCGCGCAACGACTCCCGGAGACCGAGGTGGGGACGAGCTACGGCACCCCTGCCCTCAAGGTCCGGAAGAAGCTCTTTGCCCGCCTCTGGGAGGATGGCGAGACGCTCGTCCTCAAGCTCCCGTTCGTCGTGCGCGATCACCTCACCGCCAGCGAGCCGGAACTCTTTTTCCTCACCGATCACTATCGCAACTACCCGTACGTCCTGGTGCGTCTCCCCAAGGTCACCGCGACCAGGCTCACCCCGCTCCTCGAGGAATCGTGGCGACAGGTCGCGCCGACTCGCCTTCAGCTGCAACTCCCGCCGGCCAGGACGTGAAGGCTGAGATGCCTGCGACGACGCCACTCCGTGTACTCGCCATCTCCGGGAGCCTGCGCGCCCGATCGTCCAATACCGAGGTCTTGCGCGCTGCCGAGCGCCTCGTGCCTGACGAGTTCGCCGTCTCGCTGTACACGGGGATCGGCGAGCTCCCGCACTTCAATCCCGATCTCGACCATGAGGAGAGCGTTCCGCCGCGAGCTGTTGCCGAGTTGCGCGCGCGCGTGGCCAATGCCGATGTGGTGCTCATCTCCACCCCCGAGTACGCGCACGGCGTTCCCGGCTCGCTCAAGAACGCCCTCGATTGGCTGGTAAGCGGTTCCGAGATTCCCGGAAAACCGATCGGCGTCCTCATGACGTCGGGGCGCCCGGTGCACGCGCGCACATCGCTCGAGGAGACGCTGCGGACGATGTCGACGCGGGTGGTGACGCTCGAGCCCGGCTTTGTCCCGCTCGATGGGCGCCGCATGGACGCCGCCGCGATCCTCGCCGATGCGGAGCTTTCGAAGGTGCTAAGATCGACGCTGGAGTCGTTGCGTCGCGCGCACCTCGGCGGTCAGTAGCGATGGGGGCGCACACGCCCCCGACTTCCCCTCGCTAGGCAACCGATGACAAAGCTTCTCGTGCTGGTGGGCACGACAGTCGGCAGCTCGATCGGCTGGTGGGTCGGCGCCCCGCTCGGCCTCATGACCGCGTTCATCCTGAGCATGATCGGCTTCGGCTTCGGGATGTACGCCGGGACGACGCTGGGAAGACGCTGGTCGTGAACACCAGCGCGCCGCACTGAGCTGACGGCGGCGCGCTCGCGCGCTAGTCGAGCGCGCTAACCGTGGAGTGCGCCTGCCCCGTGTGACGCCGGCGTCGGCGGTTCGCCCTGGCGCGCCGCCACGTCGGGATCAAAGAGTCGTTCCGCGGTCGCCACCCCCCCGTCGAGCAGGAGCGCGCGTTCGACCACGCGGGTGATGTGGTCACGCGTGACGAGCCCGACGAGGTGGCCGGCGGGAAGCGCCACCACAGGGAGACCGGGGAGGTCGCGCGTCCCGAGGCGGCGCAGCACCTGGTCGAGTGGCATGTCGAGCGGCACGGCCGGCGTCGCCTCCACGAGGTCGGCGACAATGAGCCCGGGGAGCGCCTCGCGATTGCGCGACGCCAGCGCGAGCGAACGCACCGACATCACCCCAGCCAGGCGCCCCTCGACATCCACGACCGGGAAGAGCGGCTGCGCAGCGAAGGCCACGCGCCGCAGCACCGGTTCCACCGCCTCGTGCTCGCGGAGGATCACCGGCGCCTTGTCGTAGGCGTCGCGCACGCGCAGTCGCCCGAGTACGTCGCGCTCGCTCACCTCGTGCGTGGCGAATCCGCGCCGCCGGAGCCACCCCGAGTAGAGATCGTCGCGCTCGTAGCGTCGCGCGATCACCAGCGCGATCCCCGTCACCAGCATGAGCGGCGCCATGAGCGCGTAGTCGTCGGTGAGCTCGAAGACGAGGAGGATGGCCGTGATCGGCGCACCCGTCGACGCCCCGACGACGCCCCCCATCGCCACGAAGGCCCACGCCGCCGGCTGGATGGTGAGATGCGGAAGAAGCGTTCCGAGGAGGCTGGCCAGCCCGGCCCCGGTTGCCGCCCCGATGTACATCGCCGGCGCGAACAGCCCTCCCGAGCCGCCGCTTCCAATAGTTAGGGACGTGGCGAGGATCTTGGCCAGGCAGAGCGCGAGGATCACGTACCAGACGGCCTCGCCGAAGACCGCTGCCGGGATCGAGAGGTGACCACCACCGAGCAGCAGCCCGCCCGAGAGCCACACCATCAACCCGACCGCCAGTCCGCCGATCGCCGCACGCGTGCGCGGCGAGACGAGCCAACGCTCGGCAGCCTCTCCCACGCCGAAGTAAGTGCGGACGAAGACGACCGTGACGAGCCCGCACGCCACGCCGAGGAGCGGCGGGAGGGCGAGCAGCTCGAACCACGACCGAGAGGGGTGCAGCGTCTGCACGGGGAATGCGGGACTCACGCCGTAGACCGCCGTGGAGATCGCGGCCGCGACAACGCTCGCCACGACGACCGTGGGGAATGCCGCCACCTGCAATCCGCCGAGCACCTCCTCGAGCGCGAAGAAGGCGCCGGCCAGCGGGGCGTTGAACGCGGCAGAAATTCCGGCCGCCGTCCCGGCGGCGACGAGGAGGCGCGTGCGATCGCGTGAGAAGCGGAACGTGCGCGAGAGCGCCGAACCGAGCCCGCCGCCCAGCACGGCCGCCGGCCCTTCGCTCCCGACGGAACCGCCGGCGCCTAACGTGATCGCGCTCGCCACGCTGCGAGCCATCAGCGGACGCGGCGGCACGATGCCACCGTCGTGTGCAACGCGTCGCTTGAGGTCGGGGACGGTGAAGCCGTCTTCGCGCGGCGCCCATCGGCGCATCACATACGACGCGGCGACGAATCCGAGTGCCGTGAGGATCGGGCGATACGCCGGGTTGCGCAGTTGCCGCAACCGCTCGGCGGGCCAGGTGATGAAGAGCGCGTCGCTGAAGTCGACGAGCGAGTAGAAGGCGACGATTCCCAGCGCGGCGGCGATGCCGATGATCACCGCAAAGATCAGGAGGACGGCGTTCTCGCTCAGGTTGAGCGTGCCGAACCAGTCGACAAAGTCCTCCCACCCGCCGGTCGCCACGCGGCGAGGTCCGAAGGTGAATTGTCGCGTGCGGCGCCGCGCCTGAATCGTCGCGGCGCGCAGTGCGCGCGCGGCCCTCTCGCCGGCCGGCCCCAGACGACTCAGCTGGGACTGCACCCGCGAGAGGGGACGCGCTCTGCGCTGCGTAGTCATGCCCGGGAAGATATGGCGGGGACCGCCTCTCGAAATGCGAAATCCGAGGGGGGTGAGGGAGGCGTGCGGGGCTCGCGGCGTCTCGACGCGCGGGCCCGCCGCCCCCCGCGCGCCCTAGCGAAGATTCCCCTGCGCCCGCCCTGTCCGCGCCTCCCCTGACGACGAGTCGCCGTAGCGCTGCGGCTCCGGCTCGGCGCCGTCGCGGACGAGGTGCAGCGTCTGCGTGGGGAAGGCGAACGAGCTTCCCGCCTCTTCGACCACGGCCATGAAGTCGAGGAGGATCTCCTGCCGGATCTCCTGGAACTCGCTCCAGACCGACGTCTGGAACCACGCCATGATCTCGATGTCGAGCGACGACGCGGCAAACTCGCGGAAGCGCACGACCACGGCGTCGGGCCAGATCTTCGGGTGCGCGCGCAGCACGCGCTCGAACCCCTCGAGCACCTCGCGCATCTGCGCCGAGGTGGTCTCGTACACGAGGCCGATCACCGTCGCCAGCCGCAACCGGTCGCGCGCGGTGAACGACTCGATGCGCATGTCGGCGAGTCGCCCGTTGGGGATGGAGATCAACGTGCGGTCGAGCGTGCGGAATCGCGTGGAGCGCAGCCCGATCGCCTCGACCGTCCCCACGAAGTCCTCGATCTTGACGAAGTCGGTCTCGCGGAACGGCTGATCGACACCGAGAGAGAACGCGCCGAAGAGGTTCTCGACCGTCTTCTGTGCGGCGAGGGCGAAGGCGAGTCCGCCGATTCCCAGGCCGGCGATCAGGCTCGCGACGGGATAGCCGAGCATCGAGAGCGTCGCGACGGCGGCGATTGCCGCGACCACGACCTTCGACACGCGCGCACCGAGCGGGATGAGTGAGCGCGACGACGCAGTGGCAGCGGCCCAGCTCGAACTGGCGAGCATGTCGCGAGCGACGTCGACCAGGCGCCAGAGCGCCCAGAAGAAGTCGATGAAGAGCGCGCCGCGGATCAGTTGGTAGACGCGCGCTTCAGGAGCGGCGGCCAATCCGAGGAGCTTGACGAGCGCCGACAGGATGAGGAAGGTCGCCGCGATACCGAGCGGACCTGTCATGCGCTCGAGGATGGCGTCGTCCCAGGTGACTTGGGTGCGGCTCACGAGCCGCCCCGCGACGCCGCGCACCATGCGCGCGGCGAGGGTGCCGAGGAGATACGCGAGGATCAGGAGAACACCGAGTCCGATCCACTGCCACCAGAGAATTCCCGCAGGGCCGGCCTCGAGGAGCGGCGCGGGGAGCGTCTCGAGCGCCCATCGCCCTTCGAGCGCGTCGTACCACGCCGGAATGCGCTCCACGGTCGAGGCGCCGAATCGCCATTCCGGCGTCAGCGTCGCACCGCTCGCGACCGACGCGGCGGCTCTGCGCACGAGTCGCACGCTCGCCGAATCGCCATTCGCCCCGACGATCACGCCGAGCCGGTCGACGCCTGGGGGGAGCCCGTCGGTGGTATCGCCGGCGACCTGTCCGGAAACCTTGTCGAGATCGAGGCGCAGGTGGCGATCGAGGACGGCGCGGAGCTGGCGCGCGAGCGCGGCGCCGTCGGTCGTTCCGCCAGGCGCAACGGCGAGATAGGTGGCGGCGGAGTCGTAGCGTCCGGCGTTGGTGAGGGCGAGAAAGGCAGCGACGCTCGCGCGCGGGGAGCGCGGGGCCGTGACGTCTTCGTCGACCGGAGGGGGAGGTGCGCTGTCGCGTGCGGAGCGCGTCGTGTCGGAGACGCTGTCGGGGCGTTCCTGCGCAGCGAGCGCGGGAGCGACGAGTGTACACAGCGCAAGCATGAACCCGGCGAGCGTCAGCACTGCGCGCGGGGGCCGCGTCGCGAGCGCGATGGTTCGCGAGGCCCGCCGGGCGAGACGCCGGTGGTGGCGCGCGCGAGGGATCGCGCGAGAAGTGTGTGGTGGCAGAGGGGAGCCTCCTTGTGGGGTGCAGCGGCGGGACCCGATG
Organism: uncultured Gemmatimonadaceae bacterium; assembly: GCA_964637355.1. GTDB lineage: Bacteria > Gemmatimonadota > Gemmatimonadetes > Gemmatimonadales > Gemmatimonadaceae > SCN-70-22. The sequence continues at coordinate 26 of CAZWVG010000011.1, read as the reverse complement.
GTCGTGCGTCACGGGATCGACACGTG
>CAZWVG010000010.1:45185-49157 GCA_964637355.1 uncultured Gemmatimonadaceae bacterium | reverse complement strand
GAGGACCTGTACGACGACCTCACGCTCGCCAATGTGTCGGCGTGGGAGCAGTTCGGCGTGGCCTTCTGCGGCGACCGCGACATCGGCGGGAACTACTTCCCCATCTACGGCGCGTCGTTAGGTCACAACACGCCGAGCGTGCGCACGGGGGCGATGACCAAGTACCTGCGGCAGTACTTCCGCTACGTTGGGCTCGGCGCAGTACGCGTGGGCGCCGTGTCGGGGAATACGCAACTCGAGCCGGTCGCCTTCCGCAACACCAGCGGGAAGTACACGGTGGTGGTGAAGGCCTCGGCGGGAGCGAACTTCACGGTCGGCGGTCTCCCCGCCGGGACGTACGGGATCGACTACACGACCGCAGCGGACTACGCGAAGGCGCTGGGCGACGTGACGATCACCGGCTCGCAGGCGATCACGACGTCGATCCCGGCGACAGGGGTGATCACGATTTACGCGAAGTAGCACAATACGAAACCGCCCCATGCGAGGCCGGCGCGCCGGTCTCGGCATGGGGCGTCAATACGCCTCTACCCTCCGAACTACGACTCGTCGGTGAGATGCGTGGCGCCGACCCTTCTCGGCGAGTCGCTGATGCGATTGGCGAGAAGCTGGGTCGCGAAATCCTGTGCCGCCTTGATCTGCGTCAACTGGCGCTCCGTACTGTCGAGCCCTTCCTCGAGTTGCGCCACGCGTCCGCGCAGTTCTGCAAGCTCCGCCTGGTCGTTTGCCCGACGCTCGACGGCAGCGAGCGCGCGCCTCGCGAGGTAGATCGCCGCTCCCACCACAACGAAGGGAAGCAACGCTTGCGCGTTGGCGACGAGGGTGATGTACGTATTCATGACGTGCCCTCCGTGCGGTGAAGCGAGGCCGCGCCGACGTCGCGCTGGCTACTGTCCCAGCATCTTGTCCCTGATTGCCTTGAACTCGTTCCCCGCGCGCCACTCGGGGTACTTCGTCGCTTCGGCCACGCGATACCCGACCGTCAGGAGCAACTGCAGGTCCTGCACCGCGCCCGTCATGATCCACCCCGGCTTGATCTCGTCGCTCGGTTGGTGGTAGTCGTGCGCCGTGTAGTCGTCGCGCTTCTCCAGCCCGTAGGTCGGCGACTGTCCAATGTAGTCGGTTCCTGATTCGGCGTAGAACGCCGGCACGCCCTGCTTGGCAAAGTTGAAGTGGTCGGAGCGGTAGTAGAACCCCTTCTCCGGCTCGGCGTCGGGCTTGAGGATGCGATGTTGCTCCCCCGCCGCTGCCTTTGCGTAGTCATCCAGCTCCGACGCGCCGAGCCCGATGACCACGAGGTCGCGCGTCGGTCCCCACGTGTTGAGCCCGTCCATGTTGATGTTGGCGAGCGTCTTCGCCAGCGGATACAGCGGCTGCACCGAGTAGTACTGCGCGCCCAGCAACCCCTGCTCCTCGGCCGTGACGGCGAGGAAGAGGATCGAACGCTTCGGGGGTGTGGGCATCGCCTTGAACGCGCGCGCCATCACGAGAAGCCCGCTCGTCCCCGTCGCGTTGTCGAGCGCGCCGTTGTAGATCGAGTCGCCGTTGATCGGCGTGCTCACGCCGAAGTGATCCCAGTGCGCCGTGTAGACGATGTACTCGTCCTTGAGCGCCGGGTCGCTCCCTTCGAGCTTGGCCACGACGTTGCGCGAGTCGATGGTGCGGAGCGCGTTGTCGAGCTTCACGCTCGCCGTGACGCCTAACGGGACGGGCTTGAAGTCGCGCGTGGCGGCGAGCGCCTTGAGCGAGTCGAAGTTCTGGCCGGCCATGGTGAAGAGCGCCTTCGCCTTGTCGAGGGCGATCCACCCCTCGACATCGCTCCGCCCCATGTTCTTGTCTGGCGTCACCAGGTCGAAGCGCTCGCCGGTGTTCCCTTGCACCACCGAGAAGGGATAGCCCGCCGCCTCGGTCTCGTGGATGAGGAGCACCCCCGCTGCGTGATGCTTCGCTCCCTGTTCGAACTTGTAGGTCCAGCGCCCGTAGTACGTCATGCGCTTGCCACCAAACTGCGACGTGTCGGCGAGCGGCGGATCGTTCACCAGCATCACCAGCGTCTTGCCGGCAACGTCGAGGCCCTTGTAGTCGTCCCAGTTGAACTCGGGAGCCTCGGTGCCGTATCCGACGAAGACGAGCTCGGACTGCTGCAGCGAAGCGGTCGGGGCGACGTGCTTGGTCCAGGCGACGTAGTCGTCCTTCCACTTGAGCGCACTCGACGTGCCCCCTTTCTGGAAGGTCAGTGCGGGCGCCCCCTGCACGGTGATCCCGACGAGAGGGACTTTCTGGATGTAGGTGCCGTCGGGATTCCCCGGCGCGAGCCCCATCGCCTTGAACTGTCCCTCGAGGTAGGCGACGGTGCGATCCTCACCAAGCGAGCCGGGAAGGCGCCCGAGGAGCGAATCGGCCGAGAGGACGCGCACATGCTCCATGATCGAGGCCGTATCGATCGCCGCGAGCGCCTCGCCAGGAACGGGGGCGGCGAGCGACGACTGCGGCGCTCCCTTCTCGTCACCCCCCGACGAACAGGCGAGCGCGACACACGTCAGCGCGAGCGGGAGCGGACGGAGCAATCGAGCGAATGAGGACATGGCAACCCTGGGTAGGCAGAGGGTCGGAATATGTGGCCCGTCCCCAGCTCGCGCCTGCCATGACGGGGCGCGCCTCGCACGCGCCCGGCACGTCTCAGTCAGGGAGCCACTGGAGCGGGTCGTCGCCGCGCGTGACCGACTCCTCGGCGATGGACTCGACTCCCTTCCCGGGGACAGCGCGCCACCACGGGTCGATCTTCTCGGCGTGTGCCGGTTCCACCGGCTCGCCGATCCGCGGCATCACGATCGGTGTCCCTGCCGCCGTCGCCATGCGCAGGACGGTGTCGGCCGGTTCGTCCCAGGGATGCACGGCCAGATTGAACGTCCCCCAGTGGATCGGGAGAAAGGCGCCGCTCCCCAGCATCCCGTGCGCGGTGAGGGCGTTCACTGGCCCCATGTGGATGTCACCCCACGAAGGGTGATACGCCCCGATTTCGAGCGCGGAGAGGTCGAACGGGCCGAGTCGCCTGGCGATCTCGGTGAACTCCTGATGGAGGCCGGAGTCGGCGCCGTAGAAGAACGAGTGGTTGGGGCCGCGTAGGTGGTAGGACGACCAGAGCGTGGCGTTGCGATCCTTGATCCCGCGCCCCGAGAAGTGCTGGGCCGGCGCCGCCGTCACCACGACGCCACCGGGAAGCTCGGCAGTCTCCCACCAGTCGAGCTCCGTGACGCGCTCCGACGGAATCCCCCATCGCTCGAGAAGTGTCCCCACACCCAGCGAGGTGATGAAGGGAACGTTCGTGCGAGCAAGCGCGCGGATCGTCGGGCGGTCGAGGTGGTCGTAGTGATCGTGCGAGACGATCACCGCGTCGATCGGTGGGAGGGAGGTGAGCGGGACGGCTGGGGGGTGAAAGCGCTTGGGGCCGGCGAAGGCCATTGGCGAAGCTCGCTGCCCCCAAACCGGGTCGGTGAGGACACGGATCCCATCGATCTCGATCATGAGCGTCGAGTGGCCCAGCCAGGTGACGCGCAGGCCGGTGTCGGGAGCGCGCCCCCACGTCTCGCGGGGGTCGACCAGCGGGAGGGGCCCACCCGGGACTCGACGCTCACCGCCGCACAGAAAATCCCGAAGCGTGGGGCGCTCGACCCCCGCCTTGAGTCCCGACGACACAGGTGCCGTGTTCACGAAGATGCGCCCGTTGAATCGGGGCGAATTGTTGATGCGCTCCCGGCGCCGTTCCCTCGAGTAGCCGTCGGCCATGGTGTGGCGAGTGCGAGATATCGCTCGCGCGAGCGGTCGCGCGCGCAAGAAGGGGCTACGCCAATCTCGCCGACAAACGGAGGGTGTACAGTCCCGGTTTCATCTGGGCGGGAGCGCGCTGATGGGTCTCCCTGCGGCCTCGCGCAACGCACACCTGCGCGACGTGAGTTCACTCTCGCGATCACT
>CAZWVG010000010.1:0-45085 GCA_964637355.1 uncultured Gemmatimonadaceae bacterium | reverse complement strand
CGCTCACACGCTCGCTCACACGCTCGCTCACACGCTCGCTCACACGCTCGCTCACACGCTCGCTCACGCTGGCGATCGCATCGGCACGCGAGGGTCTGGGGCCCCTCACGCGCGACGCGAGTGGCGTCAGTTCTTCTCGCTCGAGACCACGCTCTGGAGCGGCGATCCACCCGCTGCGTTGTCGAGCACGGCAATGCTGCGCACACCGCGGCTCGGGAAGGTGATCGGGTTGAGGTCGAGGACGACGGTCTTGGTCCCCGCCGTCGTCAATCGCACACGCTGAGCGCCCGACGCGACCTCGATGTAGGCAGAGCGATCGAGGTAGGCGACGGCGGTCGCCTGCGGTGTGGCGGTGGCGATGTCGGCGTCGACTGCGGTGATGTAGACGTCGACCCCCGTAGCAGCCGGCGCGACGTTGAGGACGCGCACGAACGCCTTGTCGGTCGCCGGCGTTGCTGCTGTATCGGTGTAGACCACCAGCGTGTCCGAGGTGGGGCGCTTGGCCAGGACGATGGAATAGCTCCCGCTGTTGGCGAGCGACTTGGTGGTGGTCGCCAGGTCGGCGGCGCCCCCGGTGAGGCGTGCCGTGAAGGCGTTGGAGCCTGTGGGGATCGTCGCCTCGGTCGACCAGGCGGCACTGAAGGCCTGCGCCGCGCTCCGCGTGGTCCCATCGGCGCGGAAGTCGACGGTGGCGACGCCCTGCGCGGCGTGCAGGAAGCGAACGCGGGCAACGCTGGCGGGTCCTTCACTGTCACCGCAGGCGGTGGCGGAGACGAGCGAGAGCGCCGCGAGGGCGCGAAGCACGCCAAGCGGGCGACGCTGGTATGGGGGAGACGCAATGTGTGAGCGCATGAGGTTCCGTCCTCGAATCTCGGTGAGTCGCGGCGCCGGCATCGGTGCGGCGCAGCGAGCGATAGGACGGGACGGGGGCGGTCGTATAGCACCTCGTCCCCAACGGTTCGGCCCAGCGCGGGGGGAGTGCTAGGATGCGGGGTGTCCTGCGTCGTATGGGGGGAGCGCCACGCACTTCCGCCATCGCCGGTTCGGCATCACTCTCCCTACGTGCGCGTGCGTTCGCGCCCGCCTCACGCAGCCTCAGACCGATGGAAGATTCGCGCTCCTGGGAATCGATCTACGCCGAGCATCGCGTCGAACTCCTGCGCTACGTGCATCGCCTCACCCGCGACGTGCACCTGGCGGAGGACGTGGTGCAGGACGCGTTCCTGCGCTTGTGGCGCGAGACACAAACGGTCGAGAACCCCCGCTCCTGGCTCTACCGCGTCTGCACCAACATGGTGCGCGACCAGGCGCGGCGGGCGGCGACTCGCGAGCGCCACGCGCCGCGCGACGATGATGCGCACGTTCCCTCGCCCGAGGCGGAGGTCGAACGCGCCGAGTCGGTGCGAACGGTGCGGCTCGCACTCGAACGATTGATCCCGCGCGATCGCGAGGCACTCCTGCTTCGCGAATCGGGTTTTCGCTACGCCGAGATCGCCGAGGTCATCGAAGTACGTGCGGAGATCGTTCCCACCCTGATTGCCCGCGCCCTCAAGCGCTTCCACAAGGCCTACCTCGAGGAAACCACCGATGTCGCACCCTAGCGAGGCATTGCTGCTCGCCTTCGCCGATCACGAACTCGAGGGGGCGCAGCGTCGCGAGGTCGAGGCGCACGTGCAGCGGTGCGACCTGTGCCGCCACGCGCTGCGCGAGGTCGAACAGGCGATGGCGGGGCTCACGGTGGAGCTGGCGCTGCTCGACGCCTCGGCACCTGGAGAGTGGCAGGCGCCTGCTGCGATCGCGCCAGCGCGCCGCGGTGGGGGGGAGTCGTCGCCCTCTCGCGTGGGAGCGGGGGAGCGCATGCGCGCGCACCCTGCATCGGTGTGGCGTCCGGTGCGAACGACACCGGCGGCGCGCCGGGTGGCACCGCTCCGGTGGGCTGCGGCGCTCGTGCTGGTGGTGGGAGGGGGGGCGGCGGCGATGTCGGCGCCGACGTGGTTCGCGTCGGCATCGCCGGCACCGGCGGTCGTCACTGAACGTACGGCGACGGCCGCCCCGCCAGCTGCAAGTACCGCCGTGTCGTCGGCCGCGGTGTCCATCCTCCCGGCTGGCGGGGCGGCGACGGTCGTGCTGACTTCGGCCCCGGGCGCGAGCGATGGACGCGTGATCGTGGAGGTGAGCGACCGGAGCGACGTGCAGGTCACCGTCACCACTGCCACCAGCGAGCACGCCACGCCGCGATTCACCTCGGCCGAAGGACGCCTCGCCGTGCAGCTGACGGGGAAGGGGGCGCTGGTGCGCGTGGCGATCCCGGCGACGCTGCGCGCCGCGCGCATCACGCACGACGGCGCCACGGTTGTCTCCGTCGCCGACGGCGTCGTTGCACCTGCCGAGGCGCGCGTCGAAGGGATTCGGCTCGCCGCGCCGGGCGAAAGCGCTCACGCGGAGCAGCGGTGAGGTCGCGCATGGAGCGACGAAGCACGAGGGGCGCGGCGCCATGATCGGCGTCGCGCCCGCGGTCGCCGCCGGCGTGCTCGTCGCCCTGTCGCTCTCCCCAACGGTGGGATGCGGGCAGGACAGCGCGCGCACCAGCGCACCCGTGCGCGTCGCCTCCCGCGTCTCAGCCCCGACCACTTCGCGTCAGGGCGCGGACAGCGGCCACGCCGCCCGCACCAACGCCGCGCCCTCCGTGACAGTGGCCGAGGTGCGCGGGCGTGTGCTCGATGCCGGCGCGGAGCTCCCCCTTCCCGCCGCATCGTTGCGCCTGGAGGGGAGTGGCGAGCCGCTGAACGCACGCTCGTCCATCGATGGCGCCTTTACCTTTCCCGCCGTCGCCCCGGGCACCTATTCGCTCGTCGTTGCGCGCGCGTCCTATCGCTCGGCACGACTGGGGATCGTCGTCCCCCCTGGCGGTGCACTCGTCGTCGACGTGCAGCTGACGAGGCTCCCGGTGGCGCTCGATCGCGTCATCGTCGACGCATCGCGCGGCGACTCCGGCGGGCCCACGATCGGACCCGTCGCACCAGCAACGCTCGCCGACGCCGAGCGTACTCCGCATCCGATGGACCTCCTCGCCGCACAGGGGGGGACGCTCACCGCGCTGGCGGGCGAGGCGACGGCGCGTCGAGTCGGTGATCCCGGGAGCGATCGCGATGGTCGCACGCTCTACATATGGGGAGCGAAGGATGCAGGAGCGCGCGTGCAGCTCGATGGCATCCCGCTCGGCGCACCGTTGCACCTGGGAGGACTACTCCCCGTGGCGGACGAGGACCTGATGGCCGCGCCCCGCCTCCGGACCGGAGGAGCGTCTGCGCGTCACGATGGTGGGACCGACTACGTGCTCGACCTTTCCACACGCGCGGCCAGCGCCGATTCGATTCGTGGGTGGGCGACGGCGGATCTCCTCACCGCTCGTCTGGGCGGCGAGATGCCGCTCGGGCGCAATGGAAGCCTTCTTGCGGGCGCGCGACGCGTGGACGAGCACTCGCTCGCCCGGGCAGCGGGAGTCGAGCCGGGGTATCGCTACGGCGACCTGCTCGCGCGCGTCCAACTCGCTCCTGCCGCCGGACAGGTGGTTCGCGCCACCGGATTCGCCACGCGCGAGGGGATCGGAATCCCGCGCGACCAGGGACAGGATGATGCGGCGTGGGAGAATCGCGCCGCCTCGGCGTCGTGGGAGCGGATGACGGGGGCGGGGCGCTCACTCGTGCGGGGAGGTGTATCGCGCGCGTCGATCGACCTCCCGCTCCTCACATTGACCGACGGTCACCTGCGCGCCGACGCCGAGCGCGCGACGATTCTCGCCGAGCAACGCTGGAGCGCACCGCGCTGGGAGACGAGCGCCGGCGTGGAGTGGGAGCGCTTGCAGGTGCAACGCTCGGTGGTCGGTGACTCGCTCGGCTCGGTCGTCTCGCCTCCCCCGAATCCGACGCCATGCCCGCCGGGAGGGACGTGTACATCCGCGGCGGCGAGCGCGAATGTGAGCGGCGCGACCACATCGCTCTATCTGGATCATCGTCGCCTTCTCGCGCCGTGGCTGCGCGTACAGGGTGGCGTACGCACCAGCGTAGCGCAGGGGCTGCGTGGCGCGGGTCGCGACGTCCTGCTCCCCCGCCTGGCACTGGAGGCGCTCCCCTTCGGTGGGACGACCGTTCGCGCGTCGGTCGGGCGCTACTCGCGGATGGCGACCGTGTTCGACGGCACCGCGGGAGAGGCGACCGATCCGGCGTTAGGCTCGGCGCCGCTCGCGGGAAGGCTGGAGGGGTGGACGACACGGGCGACGGCGACGCAGGTCGAGATCGGCGGAACGCAGCGCTGGCGCCACGCGCTGGCCGCGGTGAGCGCGTTCTGGGGGAACCCCGGCATTACACCGCTAGGGCAGGGCGGCGTGAGCACGCGCGGCCTCGACGCGAGCTGGCGCGTGGAGCAAGGGATCGCCGCGCTGCAGGCGAGCTACACGCGCATCGTCCGCGACGTTGCAGGAGTGACGGGCGACTCGGCGTCGAGTACCCTCGCGCCGTCGCGACGGGTCGAGCAGCTCGCGTCGCTCCAGGGATCGGCGCGTGTGGGGCGACTTGCGGGAATCCTCGCGGCGTCGTACGCGCACGGGCTGTCGTTCACGCCCGTGGTCCTCGAACGTCCCTCGTACGCGACGAAAGATGCGGCGTCGCCGGGACCGACGTCCGCGTCGGGCGGTGCCGCGAACGCTACACCGACGCAGCAGTCGTACCTGCGGGTCGATGCGACGGTCAGTGCGAAGTGGTGCGTCGGCGGACCGGGCTGCCGTCTCCTCCTCACTCCCTACGTGCGGGTGCTCAACGCGCTCGACCGGCGCGACGCGATCTTCTACTACAACGACGCCCCGGGGCACGCGACCAATCGCCTGGCGGGGATCCCCGCGCTCCTGTCGCTCGGGATGCGCATCGACGCGGCGCACGCCGCGCGTTAGGCACCCTGACCCATCACGGCACCACGACCACCGTTCGCTCGGCCACGATCTCCGCGCTGTATTTCGGATCGGCCAGGCGAGCGCGACGACCAACGGCTCGAATGATTCCCGTTCCCACTCGAGGAAACGTGGTCGTCACTTCGTGGCGCAGTCGATCGGTCCAGACCTGCGTGCACGCGGCGGCTCCCGAATGCCGGTCGTACGCCTTCACGATCGCGGTGTCACCGTGCTGGGCGATCGTGGCTCCATCGGCCTGCCAACAGCCGTTCTCGCCTATCGAATTCACCACGATCGGGACGGCGACGCCGACGCGAACGGTGTCGGCGACTTCGATGACCTCGGCGGGGACGAAGAGGCGAACGTACTCATCGCCAAGCGGTGGTGTCCACGCGACGGCGGCCTTTGTGAGTCGATCGTTGAGGCTCGACGGAAGGTTGGTGGGCCACTCGTACTGGAGAACGGCCAGCACGCCCTGACTCGTGAACGACGGAGCGCTGACCGAGTCGCCGCCGGAGCAGGCAGCGACCGCCGTGAGCGAGAGGGCCGCGAGCGACGAGAGGGACGACAGGGTATAGCGAGGGGAGATGCGCATCGTGAGGAACGGGACCGGAGGGGTACGATGCCCGGCGAAGCCATCAGACTTTCGCCGTGCCTTCTAGGACGCTGTCGGCTCGCGGGACATAGCACGACCAGCGCGGCGTTGCGCGCGCCGGACGCCAGCAGTCTGAGCGGGGATGCCTCCCGCCGCTCCCGACACCGCCGTCAACACGGCCCCAAGCATACCGCGTGAATCGCGTGAGGCGCTCGACGGGCGCGACCTCGACGACTACGCGTCTCGTTACGCGGCGCTTCCGTTCGAGGGAATCCAGGTGGAGTACCGTCGGCGTGCGGTCCTCGCGGTGGTTCGCGAGTCGGGCGCGCGGCACGTCATCGAAGTCGGCTGTGGTTTCGAGCCGCTGGCCTGTCACGCCACCGACTTCGTCACGTGGACGATCGTCGAGCCGGCGGCGGCATTCGCCGAGTCGGCCCGCAAACTCGTCGCAGCGAATCGCCGCGTGCGCGTCGTCGAGCGCACGATCGAAGGCGCTGCCGCCGACGGACTGCTCGCGGGCAACGCCCCCGATCTCGTACTGCTGAGCAGCCTGCTCCACGAGGTCCCCTCGCCCGAGGACGTGCTCGCCGGCGTGCGCGGGGTGTGCGACGCGAACACGCTCGTGCATGTGAATGTCCCCAACGCCTCGTCGCTCCATCGCGAACTCGCGGTGGCGATGGGACTCATCCCGGCGGTCTCGACGCCGTCGGCTCAGCAGGTGGCGCTCCAGCAGTCGCGGATCTTCGACGCCGAGTCGCTCGAGCGGCTCATGCGTGAAAGTGGATTCGACGTGACTGCAGCGGGCGGCTACCTGCTCAAGCCCTTCACTCACGCGCAGATGCAAGGGCTCGTGGAGGGCGGCACGATTGACCGCCTCATGCTCGACGGGCTCTTCGAACTCGGCAGGAAATTCCCGGCGCTGGCTTCCGAAATCTTCGTCAACGCGCGCCTGCGGTAGTCATTCGGGCGCCGGTCGACGCCGCCTAAGCGTTTCCAGCACAACGTCTTAGAGCGACCGCGAGCTTGCTGCAGCGTCCCGTTGGCGGGAATGGTCTCCGGCTTGCCTTTGCCACCCCATCGACCATCCCCACTCCGGGGGACGCGCTACCACTCCGCCAACGACAATGGGCGAGTACGCTGCACCGATCCTCGTGACTGGAGGGGCCGGCTTCATCGGCTCTGCGCTCGTCAGGCACCTCGTGCTCGAGCGCGGGTGCTCCGTGTTGAACGTTGACGCGCTCACCTACGCCGGCCACGAGCAATCGGTCGCCGACGCGTCGAGTTCGCCGCTCTACCGATTCGAGCGCGGCGACATCGCCGACGGGGCGCACATCGCGGCGCTCTTCCGCACCCATCGCCCCCGGTCGGTCATCCACCTGGCGGCCGAATCGCACGTGGACCGCTCGATCGACGGACCGGCCGACTTCATCCGGACCAACGTCGTCGGCACCTTCACGCTGCTGGAGGAGGCGACGCGCTACTGGCAAACTCTCGGAAGCGGCGCGAAGGAGCGATTCCGCTTCCTCCACGTCTCGACCGACGAGGTGTTCGGCGCGCTCGGCGCCGACGGGCGCTTCACGGAGGACTCGCCGTATCGTCCGCGCTCGCCGTACGCGGCGTCGAAGGCAGCGAGCGATCATCTCGCGCGCGCATGGTGGCACACCTACGCCTTGCCGGTGATCGTCACCAACTGCTCGAACAACTACGGCCCGTATCAGTTTCCCGAGAAGCTCATCCCGCTCGTCGCGCGCAAGGCGATCGCCGGGCTCGAGCTCCCGGTCTACGGCAGCGGGCTGCAGGTGCGCGACTGGTTGCACGTGACGGACCACGTGCGCGGTATCGTGGCGGCGCTCGAGCGTGGCGCCGTCGGCGGGACGTACCTGTTCGGCGGTGACGCCGAGCGCACCAACCTCGCAGTGGTGCAGCAGATCGCCGACCTGGTCGACGAGCTCTCGCCGGGTGACTCCTCGCGTCGTTCGCTCATCCGCCACGTGGCCGACCGCCCCGGGCACGACCATCGCTACGCCATCGATGCATCGGTGACGCGCGACTCGTTAGGATGGCGCGCCGAGGTTGCCTTCGACGCGGGGCTGCGCGACACCGTGCGCTGGTACCTGGAGCACGACGCGTGGTGCGACGAAGTGCTCGCCGGGCGTTACGACGGGAGCCGCCTCGGCCGGGCGGTGGCCGCATGAAGGGCATCCTCCTCGCCGGCGGGAGCGGCACTCGCCTCTATCCCGTGACGCGGGTCGTGAGCAAGCAGCTCCTCCCCGTCTACGACAAGCCGCTCGTCTACTATCCGCTCTCGATCCTGATGCTCGCGGGGATCCGCGACATCCTCGTGGTGAGCACCCCCCACGACATCCCGCGCTTCGAGGAGTTGTTAGGCGACGGATCGCAGTGGGGGATGCACTTCTCGTACGCGGTGCAGCCCTCGCCCAACGGTATCGCGCAGGCCTTCGTCCTCGGGCGCGAGTTCGTCGGCGATCACGACGTCGCCCTCGTCCTCGGCGACAACATCTTCTACGGCGGCGGGATGCGCCGCCTCCTGGTCGATGCGATCGCCGCCAACCGTGGCGCGACGCTCTTCGGCTACCACGTGCGCGACCCCGAGCGCTTCGGCGTCGCGGAGGTCGACACCCAGGGGCGCGTCGTCTCGCTCGAGGAGAAGCCCAAGTCGCCGCGCTCCAACTGGGCGGTGACGGGGCTCTATCTCTACGACAACGCCGTCCTCGACCTCGCCGCCGCCCTGCGCCCATCGGCCCGCGGCGAGTACGAGATCACCGATGTCAACCGCGCGTACCTGCGACAGGGGCGCTGCCGCATTTCGTTGCTAGGGCGCGGCATGGCCTGGCTCGATACCGGGACCCCCGAGGCGCTCCAGAGCGCGTCGAGCTTCATCGAGACGGTCGAGACCAGGCAGGGGCTCAAGATCTCGGTTCCCGAGGAAATCGCCTGGCGGCTCGGCTTCATCGACGACGAGCAACTGCTGCGCCTCGTTGGCGAGATGGGGAGCTCGAGTTATGGGCAGTACCTGCGCGCCCTCGTCGCGGCGCCGGCGAGCGCACTGCAGACGGCCAACCTGCGGGTCCTCGCATGACGTCGCGCGCACAGGTCGCCGATTGCCGCCTGATCCAGCCGCAGCAGCACGACGACGGTCGCGGGTCGCTCATGGTGCTCGACGGCCTCGCGCACCTTCCGTTCGACGTGCGGCGCGCCTTCGTGATCGCCGACGTGCCGGTCGGGGCCAGCCGCGGTGAACACGCCAACACCCTGACGGCGGAACTGATCGTCTGCGTGGCGGGCTCGCTCTCGGTGCATGTCGAGGACGAGCGCACGGCGCGCACCATTCCACTCGTCGCACGCGGCGGCGCCGTGATCGTGCCGGCGACGCTGTGGGTGGAACTGCGCGACTTCGCACCGGGAACGGTGGTCATGGTGCTGGCCGACACCGAGTACGCCGAGGCGCGCCACGGCTATATCCGCGATCACGCGCAGTGGCTCGAATGGCGACGGGTGAATCGTGCGGCCTGACCACGTCCCCTTCTATGACCTCGCGGCGCTGCACGCCGAGATTCGTCCGGAGATCGACGCGGCCATTGCGCGCGTCCTCGCGCGCGGCTGGTACATCCTGGGCGAAGAAGTCGAGCGCTTCGAGGAGGCGTTCGCGCGCATGGCCGGCGCGCGTCACTGCGTCACCGTGGGGAACGGGCTCGAGGCGCTGACCCTCACGCTGCGCGCCCTTGGCATCGGCGAGGGAGACGAAGTCATCGTCCCCGGCGCGACATTCATCGCCACCTGGCTCGCGGTGTCCGCCGTCGGAGCGACCCCCGTCGCGGTCGACGTCGACGAGCGCACCTTGACGATCGATCCCGCGCTGGTCGAGGCGGCAGTCACCCCGCGTACGCGGGCGATCATCCCCGTGCACCTGTACGGGCACCCCTGCGACATGGCAGCGATCAACGCGATCGCCGCGCGGTACGCGCTCGTCGTGCTCGAGGACGCGGCCCAGGCGCACGGGGCGGCGTTTGGCGGACACCCCTGTGGCTCGCTCGGGACCGCTGCCGCCTGGTCATTCTACCCGGCCAAGAACCTCGGCGCGTTAGGCGACGGCGGCGCCGTCACGACTAACGACGACAAGCTGGCTGCCTCCCTTCGCTCGCTCCGCAACTATGGGAGCGCGGTCAAGTACGTGCACGAACGCCAGGGGAGCAACTCGCGCCTCGACGAACTGCAGGCCGCCATACTGAGCGCGAAGCTCCCGCACCTCGCGCGCTGGAACGCCGCCCGCGCGCGCGTCGCCCAGCGATACGATGACGCGCTGGCCGCCACGGAGCTCGTCCGCCCCCTCGCGGTTGGCGACGTGCGTCACGCCTGGCACCTGTACGTCGTGCGCAGCGAAGCGCGCGACGTGCTTCGAGACCGGCTCGCCAAGGTCGGGATCGAATGTCACGTGCACTATCCCATCCCGCCGCACCGGCAGGAGGCGTATGCGCAGACACCGCTCGCGAGCGCCAGCCTCCCAATCACCGAGCGATGGAGCGCGACGGCGCTGAGCCTCCCGCTCTCGCCGACGATGTCGACGAGCGACGTGGACCGCGTCGTTGAAGCGGTGCTGGCGACGCTGGGAGAGGTGGCGCATGCCTGACGTCGCCGAGATCGCGAAGGAGCCCCTCGCGCCGGTGCGCGGCCAGGACGCGTTCTCCGTCGCAGTAGACGAAGGCGTCGGCGGCGACGTTCCGTCTTCGATCGACCTCTTTCGGTCGCCCGCTTTCTTTCAGCTGCACGCGTCCTCGTTTCGCCGCGCCTGGTATGCGCGCATCACCGATCGAGCGACAGGGACCGCGTGTGGTGGGGGATGGTTCGCCGAGTCGGCACCGGGTGAAGCGCGCTCGGGTGCGCGTGGGCCGTTCGGTGCCTTCTTCGTCGTCCACAACCCGCTCCCGACATCGCTCGCCGACGCAGTGGTGGCGGCGACCGACGATGCGATGCGCAGCTTCGGCATCGAGCGCACGCGCGTCACGCTCCCGCCAGCTGCACACGAGCCGGGGCGCCACGCTGGGTGGATGAACGCCTACCAGCGACACGGCTATCAGGCACTCGCCCCCGATCTCAACTTCCACGTGCACGTGGACGGTGTGGCGCTCCCCGACCGGATGAACAGCGGCAATCGTGCGGTTGTGCGCACCGCCGAGCGAAAGGGGATGGTGGCGCGCCTGCTCGAGCCCAGCGAGCGCTCACGCGCGTACGACGTGAATGTCGAGAATCGCCTGCGTCGCGGCCGCCCGGTGACGATGAGCCTCGAGGCGCTCCTCACGATGGACGCGGCGCTCCCGGGCGCGCTGCGCTGGTTTGGTGTCTTCGCCGCGGAGCGGATGATCGCCGCCAGCATCTGCATGCGCCTGTCACCGGACATCCTCTACGTCTTCTACCTGGGCGATGTGGACGGCGTGGCGAAGCTGAGCCCAGTCACGCTGCTGGTTGCCCACGTGCACGAGTGGTGCCGCGCGCAGTCGATTGCCCTGCTCGACCTCGGCATCGCCACCGAAGGCGGAGTGCCAAACGAAGGATTGATGGCCTACAAGCGCAACCTCGGCTTCGAAGTCTCTCCCAAGTACACCCTCACCAAAGAGCTGCACCGATGACACACCTCGTGTACGGTAGCTCCCTCGCGGCGCTGGTCGCCGCCGAACGCATTGCCGCTGGCGGCGAAGACGTCAGCTGGGTGACGCCGACCCCGCACGTCGGCGGACACTTCGCCGGGACGACGGTCGGTGGCGCGCGATGCGACGCCGGCCTCGTGATCTTCGAGTACGGGACGCTCAAGGTGCAGGAGAGCCCCGATCCGCTCACATACGATCCCGACGTGCGCAACGATTGCGGGCGCTTCGGGCGCGTGCTGACCGCCTACACCGAGTCGCTCGGCATCGCGCTCGAGCGGATCCCGGCATTTCGCATGTGGACCGGCGAGTCGCTGATCCCCGACTTCGTCTTCGATATCTGCCTCGATGGATTCGCCGCGCTCCCCGCCCCACTCGCGCAGCGTGCGGCCGAGGACGTGCGCCGCATCCTCGATGCGGGTGAGCATCCGCTGCACGCGCGTCGCAAGTACCTCGAGCCGCGCTACCGCGATCTGTCGTTCGACGACGCCTCGCGCGCCAACCACGGCGCCACGTTGCACGACGCCTTCTTCGAGCCGTTTGCCCGCAAGGTGACCGGACACTCGTCGGCGTCGATTCTCGCGCTGTATTCGCGCGCAGCGTGGCTCCCCCTGTTCTGGCCCGAGACGCTGCGCGAAAGCCTCGCTGGCGGTACTCCGCAACTGGCAGACACACCGTTTCACGTTGCACGCGGCGGAGCGGTCGGCGATCTGGTGACCGCGCTCGCCCAGCGCGTGTCCGATTCCCCACGCGTGCGGCGCCTCATCGGGCCGGCGCGCGCCATCCGCTCGACGCGCACCGGCATCCTCCTCGAGATCGACGGAGCGGAGTGCCGTGGCGAAAGCCTGGTGTGGGGACACGATCTCGACGCCTTGACGACGCTCACCGCCGCGGGCCCCTCGCGCGAAGTCGCGCGCGCCCCGGTGACCATCGTGATCGCTCGCATCCCGCGCGCGCAGGTGGCCGACGCGTCGTTAGGTACCGTGATCATCCCGGCCGATCGTTCGCTTCCGTATCGCATCACCAACCAGAGCACGAACGCTGGAATACCCGACGAGGCCCTGGTGCGGCTGAGCGTGGAGTGGGGTGGTGGCGATGCGCCGGCCGACGATGCCGCGCTACTCGCCGCCACTCGGGAGGCACTGCAGCGCGTTGGCGTGACGCGCCCGCAGGCAGCGTTCACCGACGTGAAGATCATGCGCATCCCGCGCGCGCTCGTCCTCCCGTCGGCCGGGAGCCGCGACGCGCTGTTGGGGATGCGTCGCGACGTCGATGCGCTCGGACTCCCGATCCTTACCGTCGCCCCCGCGGCGGGATTCGGCGTGGCCTCGCTGAATGACCAGCTCGTGCAGGGGATGAAGGCAGCGCAGCAGGCGCTGATGGGCATCGACACGCGCGCGGTTCCGCAGGCCGATGGTGCCTGCGTCTCCAACGCGGCGGCCGCCTGACGTGACGATCGTGCGCGACGTACCGCTGGAGTACCGCGTCGGCGACGCCGTCCGCGACGACGACCTCGTCTTCCTGCAGGGGCACCCGACGCCCTACGGGATGCTCGAGCATCTCACGCGCGAGTGGGTGCAAGCGGTGCGCGAGACGGGGCGGCGCGCGTGGCTCGTCCCGGTAGCCGGGACGATCGGGTTGGAGCGCCTGCAATCGCTCCTCTCGGCCGGCCGGCCGCGCGCATTCGTCGCCTTCAGCGGTGTGCACTGGGACCTGATGGCGGGTGACCGCCTTCTCTTCGACGTCATCAGCGTTCCGTATGTAGGGCTGATGTTCGACGATCCCGCCTATTTCCCGCAGCGGCACTGGGTCTCGAGTCGCAACCTCACGCTCCTCTTCACCGACGACGACCACCACGACGCCTCGCGTGCACTCTCGCCCACGACGGCGCCGCGCGGGCGCTTCCGGTTCGGCGTGCAGCCGCCGGTGGCCGCGCCGCTTCCGCACGCGAAACGCACGCGCTCCATCCTCTTCGCCAAGACACCAGGCGACCCGGTCGCCGAGCGTCGCGCGTGGGACGCACTCGGCCCTGCGATGCGCGCCATCCTCAACGACGTGGCCGACGCTGCGCTCTGGCAGGACGAGCGCGGTCTCTGGTCGATCGCGCGCGAGCGACTTGCGGCTGACGGGCTCTCTTCCGGCGTGGACGCGACGATCGGGATGGCGACGATCGTCGCCCGCGTCGACCAGTACGTGCGCCTCGCCCGCGCCGTCCGCGTGGTCAAGGCGCTCGCGTCGCACGACGCCTGGATCGTCGGGAGCGGGTGGCGCGCCCACCTCCCCGCCAACCATCGCGCCAAGGTCATCGAGGATTGCCCGATGGCCACGCTGCTCGGCCTGATGGACACCTCGCGCGTGAGCGTGAACGTGCAGCCGAACAACCGCTACGCGCCCCACGAACGACTCCTGTACGGAATGCAGCGTGGGTGTTGTGTCCTGACCGACGCCGCAGCGCCAATCCGTGCTGCGGTCGGTGACGATCGCATTCAGGTCTTTCGGTGGACCGACGACCTCGAAGGCGTCGTCGCCGACCTGCTCGCCACGCCCGACCGTGCAGAGGCGATCGCCGAGCGCGCAGCTCCGTACGCGGCCGACGCGTGGAGCACCACCAGCGCCGCCGCCGGACTGGTGCGAACCATCGACACGCTCGCCGCTCTTCTTTCGACGGCGAATCCAGTCACCCTCCCGGCTGCACTCTCCGCATGAGCGCTCCCGCCATCGAACTCCGCCCCCCGTCGCTCGACCCTCGCCACGCGCTGGTGCACCGCGCCGAGACGCTTGCCGAGAGCGGCAAGGGCGCCGAGGCAGAAGCGATCCTGTGCGCCTGCATCGCCGAGTCCCCCGACTTCGGTGAGGCATACCGCGCACTGGCACTGGTGCTCGCCAACGGCGGACGCGACATCGATGCGTTCCAGCTCTGCGCCGCCATGCTCACCAAGGCCCCCGGCGCCGAGACCTACCTGCGGGCAGCAGAAGTACTGCTCTTCCTGCACCTGCGGCACGCCACGCTGGTCGCTCGGCAGGACGAGCCCGTCCGCCTCGACTTCCGCGCGATCGGCGTCGAGAACGTCGCGCCGATGGTGCTGGCGCCCAGCTTCCTCACCCGCGCGTTGCAGCTGGCGCGCATCGCGAGCGCGCAGCTTCCCCGCTCGGAACTCGTGCATTCGCTCCACGCGGAGTGCGAGCTCCGCGCCGGCTTTCCGCGCGCTGCCCGCAAGGCCGCCGAGCTGGCGGTGGCGCGCGATCGCAGCGTCGCCGCGCTCGTCGCACGAGCGTACGCGTCGTTCGCCGACAATCGCGAACGTGAGGCCATTGCCCAGTTGAGGGATGACCGACTCGCGGTACGGGTGCCGTCGTTGGCAACGGGTGAACTGCTCTCGCTCAAGACCGATGGTTCGTTCTCCCCGAAAACGATCGCCGCCGACCGCGCCCGGGAGCCGTGGGTGATCCCGTATGCGGTCCAGCACGCGGGACGCAGCCACGCACGCACGGTGACCGTTCGCACCGGCCCGCCCGAGCTGCGCATCCTACGCGACGCACGACTGCTCGGCGGACTGTTCATCCCCTTCGATGCCAAGCGTCGCGCCTTCCTGCACGGCGTGGTCGACGAGCCCGACGTGGCCTTCGCGACTCCGCGCTTTCACGACGTGCCCGCGCTCCTCGCCACGCGAAGGAACACGGTCCTGTTCGAGGGGCAGGACACCAGGCTCCTCGTGCACTCCCCGGGGAGTGCTCGCGAATGTGAAGGGCGCGCCTTCCTCCTGACCAGCAACTTCGGCACCAACTACTACCACTGGATTGCCGACGTCCTCGGGCGCTTGTCGGCTGCTCCCGAGGTCATCGACGACCCGAGCGTTCGGTTCGTGGTGGCCTCACCGCTGCACCAGTTCCAGCTCGAGACGCTTGAACTGATGGGTATTCCTCTCGATCGGTTGGTGCAGGTTGGCGACGACGAGGTGGTGCGCTTCGACGAACTCGTCATCGTGCACCATCGCAAGGATGGCGGTTGTACCGATGCCGGAGTTTGGCGCTGGCTGCGCGAACGGCTGGCGATCGCGCCGCGGCCGTCGGAGACTGGGCGTCGCCTCTACCTTCGGCGTTCGGGAAGCGTGGTGCGGCGCCTGCTCAACGAAGAGCGCGCCGCCGACATCTGCCGCGAATACGGGTTCGAGAGCGTCGACACTGCTTCGATGACCGTCGAGGCGCAGCGCACCCTCTTCGCCGGCGCGCGCACCGTCGTGTCGCCGGTCGGCGCTGCGCTCACCAACCTCCTGTTCACCCCTGCCGGGGCGCAGCTCGTGCTCTTTGGCCAGCGCGGATACATCGTCCCCTGCTTCAACGCGTTAGCCGAATCGATGGGGCACGCCGTCACCTACGTGCTCGGAACTGAGCAACAGTCGCTGATCCCGTATCCGCATTGGGACTACACCATCGAGGAGTGCGAGCTCCGCGCAGCGCTCGAGCGTGCGCTGGAGCAGGAGCGCACGTAGCCGCGAATCAGCGAGCGCCGGCGCGAACCGCGCGCACGGCGACCGCGCGTTGGGTCGAGTCAGTCGTGTGCTGCGTGGATCAGTATGCGCGGCTTCGCATCGCCGAGCCGACCCTGGTGCTCGAGCAGCTCGTCGCCACGGCGCGACCGGTCGACTTCCACAACGCGCACCGGTTGCAGCTGGCCGAGTCGGCGCGCCAGCGCATAGTGCGGATTCTCGTGCAACGCGCGCTCGAGTCGCTCGGCCAGTGCGGCCCGGGGCGCACTCTCGGCGTCGGGCGAGATCAGCAGCTCGTATCCCGCGACGGAACCATCGTCGTGGGCGCGCATCGCGCAGTACGCAGGCTCCGCTGCGTCGCCCCAGAGGCGGCGTAGCGCCTCGGCGACGAACGGCTCGCTCAGCTTCTCTCCACGAAGATCACTCACACGCCCGCTGCGCCCAACGAAACGCAGCGACGGCGTCGAGAACAGGTGGCCGGTGCACTCCACCACGTCGCCCAGGCGATAGCGCCACAGTCCTCCTCCGTTGGTGAGCACCACTTCGTAGGAGTCGCCACGTTGCAGCTGGTGCGCATGGCGCACCTCTCCACGGGCGTCGACGAACTCGAAGAAGTGCGAGGTCACGGCGAGCGGACGCGCGTCACCGTACGGGATCGTCACCACGCCTTCGGTGGCGAGAAGCCCCTTGGGTTGCACCAGGACATCGGGAAGTGCGCGCCGCAATCGCTGCCACCCGCCACCCGCAGCCTGGTCGCCCCAGCAACTCACCACCTGCAACGACGGCCACCACCGCACCCAGTCGTGCGCCCCGATCCGTCGGAGAGCTGCGGCGCGCCCGGGCTCGGCGCGGGAGTGAAAGGCACGCTGTGCAGCTGGCGGGAGCGCATCGCGCCACGGGCACTCCCCGGTGGCGATCGCCTCCAGGAGGAGGGGCCACACTGCTTCAGCCGATTCGACAAGGAGGTCGAGGAACGACGGATGCCAAACGGAAATGAGCCGAAGTTCGCGCTGGCGAAGGAGGGCGAGGAGCGTGAGCGCCCAGAACGCTGAGACGTCGCGTACGTGGCGCAGCGAGTCGGGGGCCGCCAGCGCCTGACGCACGAGCGCTGCGGCGGCGCCCCCCAGGTATTCGGCGTCGTCGGCAAAGCCGACCGGAATTGCAGCTGACGAGGCGGGAGGTGCCGCACCCGCGTCCGCGCCCGGCGCATGGACCTCATCGGCCAGCGGCGAAACGGACCAATACGCCGGACCACCGACGATTCCCGGGCGCTGACGCACGAGGTCGTGCATCCACGCGGCAACGGCATTCGAGAATCCGCGTGACAGCGATGCGCTGAACGGAATGAGCTTGCGTGCGCCGGTCGAGCCACTGGTGGGCGCAAGCCGAACGACCGGATCGCTCGACAGTATCCCGCACTCTCCCAGACGCACCCGCTCGATCGCCGACGCGAACGCTGAGTATTCGGCGATCGGCACTGCCCGTGCATAGTCGGCCGCGTTGCGGATCGCGCCGAAGTCGTGCGCGCGGCCGAACTCGCTCGTGGCGTGACGTTGCAGCTGATGGCAAAGCCAGCTGCCCTGTGTCGCTTCGGGATCGCGCAGCGCGCGTGCGTAGCGCAGCGCTGCCGGCGCGCCCCCCGCAAGCCACAGTGTGTTGGCCACTGCGGCCCCGAGCTTCATGCTCCGTTGCGCGCCACGCTCGCACGCACCATCCGCGCGCCGGCGGGCGTGAGGTTGTCATCGGAGAGCATCGTGAGGCACACCAGCTCGTCTCCCGCGCCGTGCCCCGGATTCCGCTCGAGGAAAAAGCGCACGTGCGGGTCGTCGTCTCGGCCGCCGGGTACGGCGGCCAGTGCCCCACGCAAGCGCTGCGGCTGGGCGAAACGCACCACCCCCGCCGTAGCGTCGAATCGATCGCCAAAGCGTTCTGCCGCCAGCCGCACGCGAAGCGCGTCGTCGCACGCGGAGCCGCCATCATGTCGCGGCGAAAAGTCGCGCCAAAAGACCGGGAGAAAGCGATACGTCCGAAATCCCGAGGAGAGGAGGAGCCAGACCCACCGCTCGCCGGGACGCGTGGCCTGCAGCGACCGCACCAGCGCGATCCAGCCGCGCGCCAGCACCGGCGAGCCCCACGCCTCGGGCGCGACGATGGTATCGCCCGAGTAGATGACGTTCAGGCGCTCTCCATCGTGCTGCGTCTCGTACAGCTGCAACGTGCTGAAGCCGACCAGCCGCCCCTCGCGCCGGATGCGCAGCACCCAGTCCTTCTCGTCGAGATCGCGGTCGAACTGCGTCCCCGTTACCCCCTCGAAGTGCGTGTCGAGCAGCGCGAAGAGTTCCGCGCGCTCTCCGCAATCGAGTGCTGCCACCGGACACGCCGACGCCCCATCTCCCGCCTCGGGGAGCGGCGACGCGACGGGGGGGATCACGTGCGTCGTCACAGGAGTCCGGCCTCCGGCGCGAACAGCCGTCCATCCCACGCATCGGGCCACGTGGGTTCGTCGCGCCAGGCGACATCGTAGAGTGTCGTCGCATACGTGCGCGCGTGCGTCAGCCGGCGAAGCATCGCGAGCTCCGGCGCGCGAGCATCGCGCGTGATGATGAGCCAGTCGAGCGACAGGGCTCGCGCGCGCGCCGCCAGCTGCAACCACAGCGCCGGCCACGCACGATCGTCGGCGACGCTCACTCCCAGCAGCGCGCCCTGCGAAAGCGTGGCGCCCGGATCGGGAAGCCGAGGAAGACCGCGCAGGCGTTGCCACGCGTTGACCGCCGGTCGCCAGCTTCGCAACGCCCCGTCGTAGCCGTCCACGATCGTCTGGCGGAATGCGCGCTGGTCCCACACCGCCGCGGCTGCGGCGATCGCGCCGTTGCGCCTGACGACGAAGCTCGCGGGCGTCACGCCGTGCCGCGCCAGTGCGGCCCACCGCTCACCATCCCACGCCACGCTAAGCTGTGCGCGCTCGGCGCGAGACCTGAGGAATTCCGTCAGCTCTTTCGGCTCTACGCCGTGAGCGACCTCGGTCCCCTCGTGTGGTTCGCTCACGCTGCGTTGGGCGCCCGCCCGGCCGCGTGCGACCGGCGCAACGAGCGTCACCAGCGGCGACAGCGCTCGATACTGCGGGAGTCCGAATCGCCCGCCGTGTTCGAGCACTCGGCGCGCACGGTCGTTGTCGTCGGCGATGGAGGTGACGAATCCATCCACTCCCGCTTCTCGCGCGGCACTGGCGAGCGCGCGATAGCCGTCGCGCAACACACGGGGCGACGAGCGAGCACCGGGATCCAGGCGCAGCGCGCTCAGGTATCCCACTCGCCGTGGTGCGCCATTTCGAAAGAGCGAATGGATGCTGCAGCGCCCAACGCCGACGATGCGCGCACCGTCACGTGCAACGATGGTGAGGTCGGTGCTCCCGGCGAGCGCGCCTCCCGCCGCGTCCGACGGCTCGCGAGTGAACGCCACGCGCACCGCCCCGGGAATCACCGAGCGACGCAGCAACGCGCGAATCCCGTCGTCGTCGTCCGGCTGTGCCCAGTCGACCGACCAACTGTCGGCAGCCGCTCGCGGCGCCGTCGTATCGGCGCCGCGCGCTGCGTGATCGTTGCGGGAGGTCGCTAGTTCGCCTGGAGGAGCTGCCCCTGCCACGCCTCGTCTCCCAGCGGATAGTGGTCGCGCAGGCTCACGTCCTGCCGGTGCAGCGCGTTGATCATGTAGAAGTTGCGCCACATGAAGCCGTTCCCGCGGTTCACCGCATCCATGCTCCGCCGCATGATGCTCGGCCACCCGTAGAAGCGACGACGAGCGGCGAGGCAGGCGCGCTGCAGGTCGTCGGGCGACATGCCGAGCGGCGTGAACGGGATGCGATTGTAGCTGTACCGCTGGTCGAGCCACCACGCGTCGTAGAGGAGGCGCCCTTCGGCTTCGAGTCGTTTGTACAGCGGCGTTCCGGGAAAGGGCGTGAGGTGATTGAACGCCGCGATGTAGAACGCGTGCTCCTCGGCGAAATCGACCGTCGGCATGAAGCTGTCGGCAGTGTCGCCGTCGTATCCGAAGATGAAGGTGCCATACACGCGAATGCGATGCCGGCGCAGGTTCGCCAGCGCCTTCTCGAAGCCCCCCTTCGCCGTATTGAACCGCTTGTTCATGGACTCGAGGTTCGCCGGATTGAGGCTCTCGAAACCGATCAACACTCCCTGACACCCGCTCCGCACGAGCAGGTCGAGAAACTCCTCGTCGTGCGCGGCATTGATGCTCGCCTGGCTCACCCAGCGCACCTTGAGTGGGATCAGTGCGCGGAAAAACTCCTTCGCCTGCCGCAGGTTCGAGGTGATGTTGTCGTCGACGAAGAAGAAGAGCTTCTTCTCGTCCTTGAGCGCACGGATCTCGTCGAGGATCTGGTCGATCGGGCGGCGCGACTGCGTCGCCTCGAAAACGGTCTGCACCGCGCAGAACTCGCACGAGAAGTGACACCCGCGCCCTGCCTCCACGAGCCCGATCGGGAGATAGCGCTTGCCGCGAAAGATCGACCGATTGGGGCGCATCCCGTCCAGCGATGAACGTCCACTCGCCCTATAGAACTTCTGCAGTCGCCCGTGCCGCGCGTCGTCGAGCACCTGCGGCCACAACTGTTCGGCTTCACCCGTCACGACCGACTCGGCGTAGCGCGCGACCTCGTCGGGACACAGCGAGGCGTGAAACCCTCCCATCACCACCGGGACGCCGCGCTGCCGGTACTCGCTCGCGATCTGGTACGCACGGCGCGCGGTATACGTCTCCACGCTGATCGCCACCAGATCGGTCGGCTCGTCGAACGGGATCTCCTCCATGCGGTCGTCGTGGAAACGGACGTCCACGTCGCGCGGCGTGAGCCCGGCGAGGGTGGCGGCGGGGAGCGGCTCCATCTGCCAGGTGCGGATGTACTTCTGCCCCGGCTTTCTCCCCACGCAAGGGTGCACGATCGTCAGCCGCATGCGACGCGCCGTACTCATGAGACCACCGCCTGCGCTTCTCCCTCTGGAGCGGGCGTTGCACCTGTTACGCCCGCGGGTGCACGCCCGATGATCCAGTCGCAGTTGTAGAACCGCGAGAGGTTGTTCGCGTAGAAGCGGTAGCCGAGGTTCGTGCCGAGGCGCACCGGCCACGGGGCGGGGGAGTGGCGCACGCGCCGCGCAATCGAGCGGATGCTGTAGGCGTGTTGCCATGCGGCCTCGACCCCGTCGCTCAACTCGCGCACGCTCATGTGCCGCGGCTGGAAGACGACGTGCTGCGCGTCGTACAACTCCCAGTTGCGGGTGAGGATGCGCCCTTCTTCGTCGAGACGGCGAAAAAGCGGCGTGTTGGGAAACGGTGTCACGACCGCGAACCTCGGCAGGTCGATCCTGGCCTCGACGGCGAATTCGGCGGTCTTGAGGAAGACGTCGGGACGATCGTCATCGAGCCCGAAGACAAAGCACCCCTGTAGCGCGATGCCGTGATCGTGCAGCCGCTCGACGACGCGCGCATAACGATCGGGGGAGTTGAACCCCTTGCGGTTCCCCTTGAGGTTGGCCGTCGATAGCGACTCGAGCCCCATGAGCAGCCCGGTGCACCCGCTGCGGGCGGCCAGGGTGAGGAGCTCCTCGTCGTCGGCGAGAAGGACCGTCGCCAGTCCGTACCATTGCAGACGCAAGGGAATGAGCGCAGTGAACAGCTGCACCGCGTAGGCGCGGTCGGCGATGAGATTGAGGTCGATGAAGATCAGCTTGCGCGCGCCGTGCTTCAGGATGTCGGCGACCACTTCGTCGACAGGCTTCTGTAGCGGGCGTCGCCCCCACGCCGTGGGGACGACGCAGAACTCGCATGCATGCACGCAGCCGCGCGTCGCTTCGAAGACGTTGCTGGTCAGGAAATGCTTGCTGGGGAGGAGGTCGCGCCGCGCGAACGGGCGTCCTGCGAGGTCGAGCCCTGCACCCTGTGTGTAGCGTGGCTTGAGCGCACCGCTGGCCAGGTCGCGAAGGAGCTGCGGCCACGTGTCTTCCGCGTAACCCACCACGACGGCGTCGGCGTGTGGCTGGGCATCGTCGGGGATGAGCGTCACGTGCGGCCCCCCGAGCACGACAGTCATGCCACGAGCCCGAAAGCGGTCGGCCAGCTCGTACGCGCGCGTCGCCGTGCCGGTGATCACGGTGATCCCCACCACGTCGGCGGCTAGGTCATCGGGGACGTCGTGAATCCCCTCGTCGATGAGCTGTACCTCGTGCGGCAGATCGGGAGGGATGAGCGCCGCCAGCGTGGTGAGCGTCAGCGGCTGGTAGCGCAGCGACTTCTTCCAGATGCCGCCGCGGCGGCGGTACAGCGGCCCCTTTGGGGAAATCAGCGCGATCCGCATGGCACGCGCTTCGGGAGGTCGCACCATGTGACTCCAAACGGTTGAGGACGCACGCCTCGATTCTACCCGTCGTCGGCGATTCGATCCAGAGAGGCGATGCAGATGGCCGCCGCGGATGGGGTGGGGTATCCAGTCGCGGCCGCCGCCACCTGTTGCCAACGCGCGGCCGTCGGCATCCTATCCGCCATCGGTACGCGCGTTTCACCAGCGACGTGAGTCCTGCATGCGAGAGCAACCGGCGTCGAAGGACCGCGTGCTCGTCGTCACCGGAGGCTACCTCTCGGGAACGAAGGAGTCGTTTGCCGCCGCCGCGTGGAAGGAAATCGTGCGTCGCCGCCACGCGCGACAGTCCTGGCTCGAGACCAAGGTGAAGCTCACCATCGCCGAGCCGCTGGTGATGGCGCGCCTCCACGCCCGGCGGAGCGCGGCACGCTGGACTCCCGAACTCCGCTCGCTGATCGACGCGCACGACGACCTCGCCACCCCCGAGCTGACCGCGGTCGTACTCGCAACCGCACTCCACGCCGAGGGCGTCGCCTTCGACTTTCTGACGATCGACGAACTCCTGCGGGGCGCCGGCGGATGCGACGCCAAGCTCCGCGCCTGCAACATGGTGTTTGCCTCGTCGACGTTCCTCCGCGACCTGAGCGAGCTCGAGCCACTCGTCGCGCGACTCACGCGCCCGTGGAATCGCATCGTCGTTGGAGGGGCGCTGGCGGGGACGCTGCACACGCACTGGAAGGGCGATCCCAAGGTCGACATACTCGCGGTTGGATACGGCGAGCGCCTCGTCCCCTCACTCGTCGGGTGGATGCGCTCCGGCTTTCGCGAGCTAGTCCCACCCGCGGGAGGGCGCGTGGAGGAGCGCGAGCACAGCACGCTCCTGTTTGCCGGCACGCCTCCGACGCTCTCGCTCGACCACCTCCCGCGCCCGGATTGGGGATTGATGGCGCGCCACCAGGGTGCGCGATACCGCATGATCCACTACGAGAGCGTGCGCGGTTGCCCGTATCGCTGCGCCTTCTGCAACTATCCCTTTCTGTTCGACGACACGAAGTTCCGTACGATCTCCGCAGAACGCATGGCCGACGACTGGGCGTACTACGTCGAGGCACTCGGCGTCGAGTACATCTCCTGCCTCGACTCGCTCTTCACCATGCCGCGGGCTCGCCTCGTCGAGTTCTGTCGTGCGCTGCTCCGCCGTCGCGTGCCGGTGAAGTGGATCTGCTATGCGCGTTCCGATGACCTGCTCGATCCCGACGTGGTGGCGCTCCTGGTCGAGGCGGGGTGCATCCAGGTGCAAATCGGCGTCGAGTCGGGCGACGATGGGCAGCTCCAGCGCATGAACAAGCGCACCACAGTGCGCGACAATGCACGCGCGCTGGAGAACTGTCGTCGCGGAGGGCTCACGACCGTCGTCTCCCTCATCGTCGGATTCCCAGGCGAGACCAGGCGTACGCTGCAGCACACCGCCGACTTCCTCGCCGCGACGCCGCCGGACTTTCACTTTCTTGCGACGTTTTCCACGCGCGTCGCCACCGTCCCCATCCTCCGCCCCGAGAACGCCGACCGCCATGACCTCATCACCGACGAGAACCCGCGCACGGTGAGTCCCTACTGGCGTCACCACACGATGTCCTGCGACGAGGCCGGCGCGCACACGCGTGCGCTCTCCCGAACGCTCATCGAGAATCGCGTCTCGCTCGACGCCGCACTCTTCTATCACGGGATCCTGCGCTATCGTGCGTCGCTCCGCGAGGAAATGCTCGACTTCCAGCGTGGTGCGCTGCGTGGCGCGCCGCTCCTCTCCCGCGCCTTCGACGCACTCCACAGCTGGGTCGACCGCCGGCTGAGCGAGGACGTCGCGCGAACGCTCGCACCACCGACGTCGCGACGCAGTGCGGAACGCGAAGCGCAGCGCCGCGGAACAGGAGCCAGCGCGCATGTCGCGCGCTAACCGCGTGATGCAGAATCCGCCCAACGCCGACCCAGCGCCGGCCCCGAATGCTGCGACGACGCGACTGCGATTCCCGCGCGTGCCGAGCGGGTGGTTCTACGTCGCCCCGGTCGAGTCGCTACGACAGCCCGCGGAAATCACGCTCGGCGACCGATGCTATGCGGCCTTTGTCTCCGACGGGAAAGCTTCGGTGATCGATGGCCGCTGCCCCCACTTCGGCGCGCGACTCGGGCGCGGCACCGTCGCGCAGGGGTGCCTGCACTGTCCCATGCACGGCTGGCGTTTCCGCCAGGACGGCTCCTGCGACGGCATTCCGATGGGCGGTGTTCCGCCGGCGACCGCCGTCGTCACCAGCTATCCTGTCGCGCTCCTCGGTGGTCACATCTTCTTTCACACCGACCGCGCACACGACGAACCGATCCCCTTCTTTCGCGACACGTCCGACGACGCACTGGTCTCCGCATCGCCGTTCTCCTTCGATGTGCAGATCCCGTGGTGGTTGGCGAGTGCGAACGGCTTCGACGGCCAGCACTTCCTCGCCGCGCACGATCGACGACTCACCGAAGCGCCGCAGCTCTTGTGTTGCGGCGACGACTTCGAGGCGCGCGCCGTATTCGACGTCATCGGGAAGAGTTGGCGTGATCGCCTCACGCGTCTGGTAGCGGGCCCGCAGGTGGAGATGACGGTGCGAAGCGTCGGGGGTTCGATGGTCCTCGTCACTTCGCGTACCCGGCGTTCGGTTACGTACGGGCTCGTGAGCATTCATCCGCGCACACCGTCCAGCGCGCGCGTCTTCACGATCGTGTGGACCCGCGCGCGAACCGGCGTGCTGCGCGCCTATGATGCGCTCGATGCGCACGTGCGTTCACGCTTCATCCGGGCCTTCGTACAGCCCGACATCATTGCGAGTGACGGCGTGACGTTCGATCCGACGCGCGCCGTCAAGGCCGACGAGCTCCTCTCGCGCTATCTGGAGTGGTTGTCGACTCAGGCAGGAACGCGAGCCGGTGCGCAATGAATTGGAGGCATCGCCCATCGGTCGCGATCGCTGACGCGCCGTCGCGAACCCTGCATTCCTTCGACAACTTTTGCTGGCACTCGCGCTTGCGCGACACTATTAAGTCATCTCACGAATAGCCGCCGGCCGCACCGGGGCGCCACGCCGCCCCGAGGCGGTCGGCTATTTGGGAGATGAGCGCTACCGTACCCGATTGCCGCATCACGCGTGCGGTCCAACTGTCTCCCGCTTCGCGTCGGCGTTCAATGACGCGCGCCCTCAACCTCTCAGTGCCGTGCACTCCTTCCCCTCTCTTCGCACGACCCGACTGGCCGTAGTCGCCACCGCCATCGTCTCCTCGCTCGCTGCCTGCTCCGGGGGCGAGAAAGCGCCCGCCGCCGATACCGCGGCGACCACCGCGATGGCGCCCGCCCCCGCCGCGGCGGTCGAGATCCTCAGCCCCGCCGAGGGTGATACCGTCACCCTCCCATTCACCGTGAAGCTCGGCGCGACCGGTGTGGAAGTCGTCGCCGCGAACGGAACGCGCGAAGCGGGGAAGGGGCATCATCACCTCGTGATCGATGGCGATGCGCCGGCGTCGGACTCGCTCCCGCTCGCTGCCGCGCCGGTCGTGATCCACATGGGCAACGGTGCGACGGAGAAGGTCATCGACTCGCTCACGGCCGGACCGCACCGCATCATCGCGATCTTCGCATCGGGCGACCATGTGCCGTGGAGCAACGTCGCGCGCGACACGGTGAATGTCATCGTGAAGAAGTAGGGCAGGACAAAGGGGCGACGGTTCTTCGTCGCCCCTCCGCACGCCTTCATTGGCGGGACTGTCGCGGTTCGCGAGTTCGGCGCACCTGCCGGCAATCGATAACTAGGGCGCGCCGTAGTAGCTCGCGCGTTCACCTTCTGGTGCCACCCACTCGCGCCGAGCGTCGTTCGACTTGAGCAGGTCGAAGTCGTACCAGTCGCGGAAATATCCCGAACGCCTCGCAAACGCGCGGTAGGCATGGCGTGCGGCCGTTAGGCGGTCCGCACCGTCGGGGAGCGCGGCGAGCGACGCGGCGACGATCCCCACCCACAAGCGGGTGAGCGTCTCGTGGTAGCCGCTCGACTCGGTGTTCTGCCCCCCCTGGCTCACGTTGTAGTGGCGAATCGCCTCGCGGATGTCGGCGAGCGCGCGCGGAACCGACGACTCCCAGAGGAGCGTCGCCGCCATTGCGACATGCGCACCGTGCGTCCACCACGCGATCGGAAACGTCCCCGATCGAAAGCCTCGCATGAAGTCGTCGAGCGTTTCGTCGCTGGCGAGCCACGGGGGGAGCGACTCGTCGCGCATGGGAAGGGTGCACAGCTCGTCGAGGAGCGCACGCCCTTCGGGCCACGGTCCGTAACCGGCGGCGACGTTGATGTGCCCCGCCCCCTCGAGCTCGACGTAGCGACTCCCCCATGCCGACGCGTACGCGCGCGCTTCCTTGGCGGTGACGTAGTCGTCGTTCGTGCTCGCGACGACGATGGTCGGGAAGGGGAGGCGCACCATCGGGACGGGCGAAAAGCCCTGCGGCCCTACCGGATAGTTGGGCCCGTCGGGATTGCTGGGGGCGACGAGCAAGGCGCCGCGGATGCGCGCGTGGCGCGCCGGACCGGCGCCCACCGCCCAGTGCGCGACCAGCGCGCACGCCGAGCTGTGCCCGACCAGGACCACTGGATGCGCCGCCCCGATGATCGCCGCATCCAGGCACGCCTCCCAGTCGGAACGGAGCGGTGCGTCCCACTCCGTCTGGTTCACGCGCTGGAACGAGGCGTCGGCTCGCTCCCAGTGGCTCTGCCAGTGATCGGGGCCGGAATCGCCGATGCCCGGGAGGATGAGGACGGTGGTCGGGTCGGTCATATGTGGTGGGGCGGTGCGCAGAGATCGATGCCGGAGGGGGAGGAGAAGATAGCGGCGACGGACGGGGTGCATTGCCGCATCTCCGCGGTCGCGCAATGTTGCGAGTCGCCGTCAATTCTGACGTCCGATTCGCACCGCGAGGGACGACCGCTCGATGCTCACTGCCCGCCAGCAATTCGTCGTTCGCGCCGCGACCGTCATCCTCGGAGTCGCGCCGGCCGCGGCCGCCAGCGCGCAGACGGTACAGTACACATCCCCCGCCGGCGTCGCCTATCGGTCGTTGCCCGACACGGGACCGGTCGCTCGCGCACAGGCTGCATCCGACGCCGATCCACGCAACATCGACAAGCTCATCGCGCTCGGCGTCGCCCAGTCGGGCGCACGCCAGTTTCGCGAAGCGATCGAGACCTTTTCGCGCGGCCTGCGGATCGAGCCGAACAACGCGCTCCTCCTCAGGTGGCGCGGGCACCGCTACCTGAGCACCCGCCAGTTCGACCGGGCACTCGCCGACCTCACACGCGGGGCGAAGCTCGACAGCACGATCTACGGGATCTGGTATCACCTCGGCGTTGTGCAGTTCGTGCGTGGCGATTTCGCCGCGGCCGCCCGGTCGTTCACGCGCGCACAACCCCGGGCCCCCGATGCCGGTGAACTCGCCGGATCCACCGACTGGCTCTGGATGTCGCTGTCGCGCGCGGGGCGTCGCGCCGAAGCGCAGGCCATGCTCGACCGGCACCCGGACTCACTCGCGACCACCGTGGCGTATGCCCAGCGCCTTCGCCTCTATCGAAACGAGATCAAACCGGATGCGGTCTTGACCGCCGCCGATACCGCCGACGTGCAGGCCGCAACGCTCGCCTTTGGCCTGGGAAACTGGTACCTGGTGCAGGGCGACACCGTCCGCGCGAAGTCCTGGTTCGAACGGTCGATTCGCTCCGGAGGGTGGCCGGGCTTCGGCTTTATCGCGTCGGAAGCGGAGCTGCGTCGACTCCGGTGATCGCGAGGTTCACACCGACGAATCATCGCGCCGGTCTCGCGACAGTCGAGGGACAGCAGGTTCAGCAGTTAGCTCAGCTGAGTCGCCGTAAACTCTTTCGGAATTGCGTCTTACAGGAAATGCGGGAACGCATGATTACGAATCGCTGAGTCCCCGCCGCCCGAGGGCACCAGCTGATCCTGCGCGCCAAGTTTTCCACATTGCCCCGCAATCGTTGCTCCCCGTTTCAAGCCGATGCCAAGAAAAAAGGTCGATCCGGCGGTCGAGGCCGCAGAAAAAAACAAAGCGCTGATCGAGGACATTCGCCTGCTCGGGCGCATCCTGGGCGACGTCATTCGAGAGCAGGACGGCGTCGACGCGTACGAGCTCGTGGAGCGCGTGCGGCAGCTCTCGGTCGCCTACCGTCTCAAGAGCGATCGCGAGGCGGGCGAGGCGCTCGACACCCTGCTGCGCAACCTGTCCAACGACCAGACAGTGAGCGTCATCCGGGCCTTCTCCTACTTCTCACACCTCGCCAACATCGCCGAGGACCGGCACTACGTGCGCCGGCGCATGCATCACGAGCGCGCGGGAAATCTCCAGGAAGGGTCGCTCCGCATGACCTTCCGGCGCCTCGCCGAAGCCGGTGTCGGCGTCGAGGAGGTCGGGGCAACGCTCCGTTCTGCGCACATCTCCCCCGTCCTCACCGCTCACCCGACCGAGGTGCAGCGGCAGAGCATCCTCGCCGCCGAGCAGGCGATCGCTGCACTCGTCGCGCGCCGCGAATCGCTCGGCACCGACCGCGAGCGCGACGAGAACGAGCAGGAGATCAAGGCTCGTGTCACGCAGCTCTGGCAGACGCGCATGCTCCGGCTCGCCAAGCTGACGGTCAACGACGAGATCGAAAACGCGCTCCAGTACTACCACGCGACCTTCCTCCGCGAGATCCCGCGGATGTACCGCGAGCTCGAGGAAGCGCTCCCGGGGCAGTCGATACCGGCATTCTTTCGCATGGGGAACTGGATCGGCGGCGACCGCGACGGCAACCCGTTCGTCACCGCCGATACGCTTCGGCTCTCGCTCGAGCGGCAGGGGGCCACAGTCCTGCAAACCTACCTCGAAGACGTGCACCAGCTCGGGGGAGAGCTGTCGATGTCGGCGCTGTTGGCCGACGTCTCCCCGGAGATGCAAGAGCTCGCCGAGCGTTCACCAGATGCGAGTCGGCACCGCGAGGATGAACCGTACCGCCGCGCGCTCATCGGGATGTACGCGCGACTCTCGGCGACGCTCGAAGCGCTGACCGGGCTCACGGCGGTGCGCCAGGCCGTGGTGGCATCGACGCCGTACGCGAGCCCCGACGAGTTCCTGGCCGACCTTCGCGTGATCGAGCACTCGCTGCACTTGCACCACGCCGATCCGCTGATCGCACTGCACCTCGCACCGCTCATCCGTTCGGTGGAAGTCTTCGGTTTTCACCTCGCAACGGTCGACTTGCGGCAGTCGTCGGAGCAGCACGAGAAGGTGCTTGCGGAGTTGCTGCGCTTCGCCCGCATCGAGGACGACTATCAGTCGCTCGACGAGCGGCGGCGCCGCGCCCTGCTGCTTCGTCTCCTCGACGACGCGCGCCCGCTTCGCGTACGCGACGCCGACTATTCGGAGCTGGCGCGAAGTGAACTCGCGGTCTTCGAGATGGCGGCCACGCTGCGCGCCAGGTTCGGGCGGAACGCCATCCGCTACTACATCATCTCGCACACCGAGGAGGTCAGCGACCTGCTCGAGGTGATGCTCCTTCTCAAGGAGACCGGGCTCCTTCACGGGACGTTTGCGGAGCGCGCGGTGAGCGAACTGGTGGTGGTCCCGCTGTTCGAGACGATCGGCGACCTGCGCAACGCGGCGACGATCATGCGCGAACTCTACGAAACGCCGGGAGTCGCCGCGCTGGCCCACGCGTCGGGCGCGGAGCAGGAAGTCATGCTCGGCTACTCGGACAGCAACAAGGACGGCGGGACGTTCACCAGCAATTGGGAGTTGTACAAGGCGGAGATGGCGCTCGTCGCGCTCTTCGATGCGCTCCGTCAGGCGCACGGTGTGACGTTGCGCCTCTTTCATGGGCGAGGCGGAACGGTGGGGCGCGGGGGCGGTCCCAGTTACCAGGCCATCATGGCCCAGCCGCCGGGGACGGTGAACGGGCAGATTCGTCTCACCGAGCAGGGAGAGGTGATCGCGTCGAAGTACGCCAATCCCGACATCGGTCGCCGCAACCTCGAGACGCTCGTCGCGGCAACGCTGGAGACGACGTTGCTCCCCCCCGAGCGCCGGGCGCCGAAGCGCTACCTGGAGGCGGCGGAGGCGCTGAGCGAGGCGAGCATGGCAGCGTATCGCGGGCTCGTGTACGACACGCCGGGCTTCGCCGACTACTTCTTCAGCGCGACGCCGATCCGCGAGATCGCCGAGCTCAACATCGGGTCGCGTCCGGCATCGCGAAAAGCGACGCGGGCGATCGAAGACCTGCGGGCGATCCCGTGGGGCTTCAGCTGGGGGCAGTGCCGCGTGGCGCTTCCCGGGTGGTGCGGCTTCGGGTCGGGAGTGCTCACGTACCTCGACACAAACGAAGAAGAGCGAACCAAGCGGCTCGCCCTCCTGCAGCGGATGCATAACGACTGGCCGTTCTTCCGCACGCTACTGTCGAACCTCGACATGGTGCTGGCGAAGACGGACTTCGGCATTGCGCGGCGCTACGTGGTCCTCGTCGAGGACCGGGCGTTGGGTGAGCGGATCTTCGGGTTGATCGAGCACGAGTGGCGCCGCACGAACGAGGCGCTCTCGCTCATCACCGGTGCGTCGGAGCGGTTGTCGTCGAACCCTTCGCTGGCGCGATCGATCGAGCATCGCTTCTCGTACATCGATCCGCTCAACCACCTGCAGGTAGAACTGATGAAGCGCTACCGGGCGGGAGTCGTGACCGAGGAGGCGGCGTTGCAGCGCCTCAAGCGCGGCATCCACATCTCCATCAACGGAGTGGCGGCGGGGCTCAGGAATACCGGGTGATCGCGCCCCGGAGCACGGGCTGGACCCTTCGACGCGTGTCGGGTGTTGGAGAGCATTCGAGCGTCAGCAACACGTTGTGCGAGAAGCCTCACAGTGCGAAAAGCCTCACCGTCCCAGAAGCATCACTGGCAGGTTCACGGAGAAAGTCATGACGACCAGAATTGTGCGTAGCGTACGAGCGGCGCTGCTGCTCGGAACCGTGGTGTTCGGCTTGAGCGCGTGCGCAGGGACGATTCACATCAAGGACCTGCTCGATCAGCCAGCGAAGTATGAGGGAAAGACCGTGCGGGTTGCCGGTACGGTTACCAAGAGCGCCGGAGTCCTCGGGACGGGGGCGTACGAGATCGACGATGGCACCGGGAAGATCTACGTCGTTGCCCGCGGACAGGGCGTGCCGCGCGAGGGGGCGACGACGAAGGCCAAGGGGCGCTTCGAGTCGGTCTTCAGCTTCCTTGGTCGCACGATGGCCGCGATCGTACAGACTCCCTGACCGTTCACCAGGCATCTCGCGGGGCACTGCTCACCATCATGCGGCGGTGCCCCGCGATTTCATCGCCGCTCGATCGGCGACGCAGGAGACGGAGGCAACGCAGGGTCGCCGACACCACTCGGCGATCCTTTTGCTGCGCGTCTGTAGATCGTCACGCGCGTACTCTCGAACGTCAGGTGCACGTCGCCGCGCGGTAGCGCGTGGGAGAGTGCATGCTCGACGGCGAGGATCGGCGCGAAGTGACGTTCCTGCCAGATGCGAATGAGCCAGTCGAGTTGCTTGGACTCGTACGGCGGATCGGCGAAGCAGAGGTCGTAGCGATCGGCAGGGAGGGCGCCGGCGAAGTGGATCGCGTCCTTAACGAAAATGCGCGACTGCTTGGTGAGGCGCAGTCGGGCGACGTTGGCCTTGAGGGCGTGCAGCGACGCCGGGTTCATCTCCACGAAATCGGCGAACTTCGCGCCACGCGACAACGCCTCGAGCCCTAACGCGCCGGTGCCGGCAAAGAGATCGAGCACGCGCGCGCCATCCAGGTCACCCCGCAGCGCATCGAGCATTGCCGCGCGCACATGCTCCGACGTGGGACGCACCCGGGTCTTCCCCGGCGATGTGAGGTCGCGTCCCGCGAACTTCCCTCCGACGATGCGCATGGCGTGCTCGAGACTCCTTAGAGGACTGCTGCCGAGGTGACGCTTGGGGTCATCTCACAAGTAGCCGGTAGCTTGAGACAGGCGCAGGCGTGGCCTGCGAGTACCTGAGAGGTAAATCATGAGGTGACGCCGAGGTGACGCCGAGGTGCGAGATTGCCCGCATGACCGATACAACCTATACTCGGCGCATGTCCCGCGCCGCGCTCATGACCGCCGAGGAGCTCCTGCGACTCGACATCCAGGACAAGCGTACCGAGTTGGTGCGCGGCGTGTTGTACGTGCGCGAGCCGGGGAATTACCAGCACGGCGGCGTGGCGATGCAGTTCGGAGCGATCGTCACGATGTTCGTGCGCCAGCACAAGCTTGGGCGCACCTTCGCCGCCGAGACCGGATTCACCCTCGCGCGAAACCCCGACACGGTGCGTGCGGGCGACGTGGCCTTCATCGCCAACGCGCGATTGCTGGACCGCGACACGCACGGGTACGCCGAGATCGCTCCCGATCTGGTGGTCGAAGTGCTGTCGCCAGACTGGCGCCCGGGCGAACTGCTCGCCAAGGTCGCCGACTGGCTCAATGCGGGGTGCCGGCTGGTGTGGATCCTCGACCCGATGCGGCAGACGGGGCGCGTCTTTCGCGCCGACGGAACGGAAGCGTTGCTCGGCGCGGAGGATGCGTTCGACGGCGAGGATGTGCTGCCGGGATTCAGCTGCACGATCCGCGAGGTGATGGAGTAGGAGACTAGCGTCGCCTGCAGCCGAGTGGCGGCGCGTAGGGGCGCGGCGCGTAGGGGCGCGGCGCGTAGGGGCGCGTGCCACTCGGAGGTTGCGGCGCTTGAGGCGCCAGACCACGGCGCCGCATCAGGGTGCGGCACTACGGCGCCGGATTGGCGTGCGGCACTACGGCAGCGTATTAGGGCGCTGTCGTGGAGATCGCCTGAATCGGCGTCAGCGCCACCTTCCGGATCTCCACCGCCGACCCCTCGGATTGAATCGCGATCTGCCCGTGATCGGCGGTGGCGTTGGTCCCGTCGTTCACCATCACCCCGTTCACCCACACGCGGATCGAGCTGCCTAACGTCTCGACGACGAGGCGGTTCCATTCGCCGAGCGGCTTCTCCGAGTCGTCGGTGAGGTTGACGATGCGGCGTGCCTTCCCTTCGGTGATTCCCCAGGTGTCCTGGGGTCCGCGCCGGGCGACCATGTCGGGGACGGTGATGTCTTCCACGATGCACCAGAAGTCACCAGCGTTCCCCGACTCCATCTGCACCTCGATGGACTTGGGGAACATGGCGTAGAGCGCCCGGGGCGTGGAGGCGTGCACCAGTACACCAGCATTTCCCGGTTTGCCGGGGAAACGATACTCGACCTCCAGCCGATAGTCACGGAAGGTGGAGTCGCTGATGAGGTGTCCTTGCGGCTCCCCCGCGACCTCGAGCATCCCGTCCTTCACGGTGAAGGGAGACGGCGTGCCCGGAGCGGTGTCGATGGCCGGCACGTCGACGTGCCACCCCGTGAGGTCGGTTCCGTTCAGGAGCGAGGTCGTTGCCGGCGGTGCGTCGGCGCGTGGTGTTTCGGCGGGCGGCTTCTCCGACGAACACGCCGCGACACCGCACACCATCAGAATCGACGCGAGCTTGGTGAATGAGCGCATACGCTACTGTCCCGGCTTGTATTCGCGCTCGGTGTGCCCCTTGAGCTGCGAAGGATAGAAGTAGACCTCGCGCAGGTCGCCCGAGGTGTATCGTGAGGCCTGGTCGTTGAAGTGCTTGTTCTTCGGGTCCCCGTTTACGCCACCGGCGGTGACGGCGCGCGCCCGCACACTGTCGCCGAATTCCACGACTGCGACAAACGAGTTCCCGCTGGTCCCGTACCACTTCTTCGTTCCCGGGTATGCCCGAGCCTGGAAGGAAGCTAACGATCCCCAGCGCGACGAGGTGAAGGGAACCGGAATGCTCGCGCCGGAATCGCTGAACGGCTGCACGATGTCGCCCGTGAGGCGCTGAAAACGGTTGATGTCGCCCCACGGTGTCTTCCACGATCCGAACTGTGCGGTGAGCGTGTCGACAACCGATGCGAGCGCTTCCAGCTTCTTCGCGGGCACGACCTTCTTCTCGATGAAGTCATACACCGACATGTCCTCGCTTTCGGCGTCGGCGCGCGCCTCCCGCCACATCTCCTCGCCCCAGAACACCGCGAGCGTCGTCGGTACCGACTCCGCCGACCAACGGTAATCCCACCCCTTGAGCGCGGCGATCGGCTCGGCGAGCTTCGCCTTGAGCGGCGCGTTCGCCTGGTCGTACGCGCGCACAAGTGTCGGGATCAAGTCGGCGAACGCCGGGAGATACGGATCGAAGGCGGCTGCGATCAGCGTCGCCGGCGTGAAGTCCTTCTTGTCCTTGAGCACGCGCACGGCATGGATGCCGCGCGGGTTCTCGGGATACGTCTCCATGTAGCGCGGATAATCCTTCTGCTTCGGACTGTTGGGCCCGGAGACCGAGAACGGCCAGTTGTTGGTGTTCTGGATCCAGCCGTTGGCCGGATTGAGCACGTTCGGGCTCTCGTCCAGCGTGTGCACCCCCTTCCACTCGGTGCGCGGATCGCTCCCGTCGACCGGCTTGTTCCAATCGAAGGTCGTATCGCGCTTGGGGACGTGGTTGGCGTGGAAGTAGGCGATGTTCCCTTCGGCGTCGGCGAAGACGGTGTTGTTCGACGAGTTGGTGTAGAGCTCCATCGTCTTGCGGAACTCGGCGTAGTTCTTCGCCTTGGTGCGCGTGTACGACTGGGTGAGCGCCTTCACCGGCTCGTTCATGAGATTCACGGCGATCCACTTGCCGTACTTCTCCCGAACGATCGGCCCGTGGTGCGAGCGATAGACGTTGACGGTGCGCGTCGCCACGCTATCTCCGGACTTGTAGGCAATGGCGATCTTCTCCTGGTGCATCGGGCGCTGCTCGCTCCCAAAGCTATACGTCATCGTGTCGCCGTTCTTGAGCACGTCCTCGGCCCACTCGTCGACCACGTCGGCGCCGCTCGAGGTGTGCATCCATCCGGCCGTGGCGTTGAAGCCCTGGTAGACGAAGAACTGCCCCCAGGTGATTGCGCCGTAGGCGTTGAGCCCTTCGTCGCTCGAGACCTGCGCCTCCTCGCGGAAGAAGAACGAGGTGTGCGGGTTGATCCAGAGGAGCGCATGCTTCGACGCCGAGTTCGAGGGGGCGATGGCAAAGCCGTTCGATCCCGCCAGCTCGCCGCCTCGCCGGTCGAAGACGTCGCCGGCATCGCTCACCTGCCTGCTCGCGCTCGCACCTCCGTAGAACGCCTCGAGGTCGCGGAGCGAGATGTCCTCGATGTCGCCGCCGATACTCCCTTCACTAAAGGAGAGCGCCATCCACGGTTCGAAGCGCGTGATCACCCGCGGTTTCACGTCGGGGTGCTTGGCGAGGTAGTAGTTGAGCCCCCCCGCCCACGCATCCATGAGCGCCTTGAGCCATGGCTCGCTGGCGGCGTACTGCGCCTTGAGCGTGTCGGGATTGATGAAGAGGCGCTGCCGCAGGTCGCGGTAGATCGCCCCTTCCCCTTCTGCCTCCGCCAGCCGCCCGAGCGAATACAGGAAGTTCGTCTCCACGCGATTGAAATCGTCCTCGGCCTGCGCGTACACCAGCCCAAACACGGCATCGGCGTCGGACTTGCCGTGCACGTGGGCGATCCCCCAATCGTCGCGCACGATGGTGACGCGTTGCGCCTGCTCGTCGAGCGCCTTGGTGTCGACGGCGGCGGGAGCGGAACCGGATCCGGAACACGCAGCACAGAGCGTTGCGAGGAGCAGGACTTTCTTCATGGCCAAGGCAAACTCAGGAAGGAGGGGCGATCCAAAGGCGACGAGCGGTGCTGCGAAGAGACGACGGCGCTTCAAGTCATCGCGCAAGTAGTCGCCGGTCGCACCGGCGTGCAGCGCCAGCGTGAGGCCAACGACTACTTGCGAGACGATCTCTACTCCTACTTCACGCCGAGCTGCGTGCGAAGGAAGGCGATCGTGCGCGGCCAGGCGTCCTTCGTCGCGGCGTAGTTCGCCTCTTCCTCCGCCTCATCGCGCTTGGCCTTGGGATCGTTCTGCGCGCGGAGGAATCCGTGCACGGCTCCTTCGTAGTTGATCCCCGTGTAGGTCTTGCCGAGCTGTTTCATCTCGGCCTCGAGCGCCGGCATGGCGGCGCCGATGCGCGCGTCCTTGCTCCCGCTCAGGAGCATGATCGGCTTGTTGATCTTCTTGAGCGAATCCACGTCGAGCGTGGCAGCAACGGCGGGTGTCGTGGCGGTCGCGGGAGATCCGCCGCTCATGTAGGGGAGGCCGTAGAAGGCCACGCCGCCGGAGAATCCCTTCACGCCGCCGTTGACCGCGTGGATGAAGGTCGTCGAACCGCCCCAGCAGTAGCCGATAACTGCATACTTCGGCTCCGCGGCCGGCTGCATCATGGCATAGTTCGCCGCGGCTACGATCGCGCGGTTGCGCTCCGCGGAATCGACACCGCGAATCAGCTTCACCGCAGTATCGCTGGCGAGTTCGACGTTGGACGGTCCGCCGCGCACGCGCGAGAGGAAGTCGGGGGCGATGGCGATGAAGCCATCAGCGGCGGCCTGGTCGGCGACCGAGCGCACCCAGGTGGAGAGCCCGAAGATTTCGTGCACCACCACGACGACCGGCGCCTTCGCTCCGGCCTTGGGATAGACGATCCACGCCATCAGCGAATCGGAGGAACCAGGAGTCCAGGCGATCTTGACCCACTCACCATGTCGCGGCGACGCCGCGAGGCGCGCGGCGGCCGTCTGGGCGCTGGCTGGGAGTCCGGGCGTCCCCTGCTGATCGTCGCGCGGCGTGGTCGAGGGCGCGACCATGTCGGCGGCGCGCATGTGGGCGGAGTGTTCGTCGACAGGGGTGCTCGACGCCGAGCGGAGCGCGGCGGCGGATGTGGACGGCGAATCGGATCCGATCGCGGGCGAAACCCGCTGGAAAGAGCAGGCAGTGAAGGTGAGAAGTGCGACGATCGACACGCGACGTGACATGGGTGCAACCTCGGCTGGTGGATTCTCGTGAGACGACGTCGAACGTGAGGTGCCGACGAAACGCTTGGCGCCTACGGGGCTCAGCGCGCGAGCGCAGTGGACGCAGTCGAACCGGAGCTGGTGGAGGCCCAAACAGTAGCGTGAGGGCGGGTGATTCGCGAATGCGTCCAGACGCCCCCTTGCCGCGGTGGAATCGCACGCGGAGGAGCGGGGAGGTGGGAGGGCGCTTCGCCTGCCGCTGAGCTACGCACGACGCGGCCGAATCGTGATCGCGGCTCTGGTCTCACTCCTCGTGCAGGTCGTGCAGTGCTCCTACCGTCCAATGGGCCAATCCGGGGCGCTGCCGCAACCAGCGCTCGACGGCGTCGCGGTCGGCGTCGCACGCCTGCATCGCTTCGCCCCTGACGAGGAAGTCGAGCGTGTTGCTAAGCGGTCGAATCGAGCGAGCGCTCGCTTCGAGCCCGAGCTCCCTCGTGCACGCGAGAAAGGCGTCGACGACTGCACCGCGGGCGTCCTCTCGGAGCGTCGCAGGGGCGAAGGAGACGGTAAACGCGAAGACGGGACAGGCGCGGGACATCGTGATAAGGGGAGATGTGGGCGCTTCCGGTACGGTTGGCGGAAGGTCGATGACCGTCAACGAGCGCCGAGACTCCAGAGCGACCGACGTTGCTGCAGCCGGTAGGCCGCGTCGAGACGTGGCGCGTGCGCCGCGAGGAGGTCGCTGCGCGAAATGATCCCGACGACGTGAGCGGTGTTGCCTCTTGCGACGACAGGGAGCCGTCCCACCTGTTCGATCACCATTCGGTCGGCGGCGTCGCGTAACGAATGATCGTCATGCACCACAACCGGGGGGCGGCGTATCACGTCGCGCACCGTGCGATCGTCCTCGAATGAACGGTCGAGCAGGTCTCGGCGTGTGACCACTCCGATCAGTCGTCCATCGTCCTCCACGACCGGGAATCCTTGGTGTGTGGCGCCCCCCGCGCCGCTCGCCAGCCAGTGACGCGCCACGACCAAGGTGTCGCCAGCTGCAATGGTGACGACCAGGCGGGTGGCTATGTCGCCTACCCGCACCTGCGCCAGGTGATCGACCGTGTAGTCCGATCGCACAGACACGCCGCGTCGGACGAGCTTCTCGGTCATGATCGAGTGCCGATAGAGGAGGAGCGCGGTGAGATACGCCGCGGTACAGCCCGAGAGGAGCGGGAGGAGGCCGACGGGTTGCCGCGTGGTTTCGAAGGCGAAGACGATCGAGGCGAGCAGCGCGTGCGAGGCACCAGCGAAGATCGCCGCCATGCCAACAAGTCCTGCCATGCGCGCATCGACGCCGATGGCCGGCGCGAGCGATGCCGCGAACGCGCCTAACGCGCTACCCAGTCCGCCGCCGATCGTGAACAGAGGGGCGAGCGTTCCTCCCGACGCCCCGCTCCCGAGGTAGATGGACCACGATACGAACTTGAGAACGACGAGTACGAGAAGCGCGCGCCCGGCGATTGTCCCGCTCAACGCTGCGGTGATGTTGTCGTAGCCGGCACCGAGAGTGCGAGGTTCGACGAGCCCGACCAGGCCCACCACGACCGCGCCGATCGCCGGCCACCACATCCAGTGAATCCCGAAGCGATGACCGAGTCGCTCGAATTGATCCTCGATGGCGTAGCAGGTGCGGGTAATCGTTGCCGCGACTCCACCAATGACACACCCCAGCAGCGTGTAGGCCAGCAGCGCTTCGCCCGACGGTTGATCGAGCGTCGGAATGGGGAATACCGGCGCCGTACCATGGAAGGCGATTCGAACCGCGGTCGCGGTCGCCGCTGCGAGTGCCACCGGTATCAACGATCGCGCGCGATACTCGAACAGGAGGAGTTCGACGGCCAGGAGCACCGCACTGACGGGACTGCCGAATGTCGCCGCCATTCCCGCGGCAGCGCCAGCAGAAAGGAGCACCTTCCGCTCGTCGGCCGTGACATGCACGAATTGCCCGAAGAGAGAGCCGAGTGCGCCCCCAGTGGCGATGATCGGTCCTTCGGCGCCGAACGGACCTCCTGTACCGATGGCGATCGCAGCCGAAAGAGGCTTGAGAAACAGGACGCGCGCTGGGATTCGACTCTCGCCTAACAGCACCTTCTCCATCACTTCCGGGATTCCGTGCCCGCGAATCGCAGAGGATCCGTATCGCGCCATCACTCCCACGACCACGGCACCGACAACCGGAATCATTGGAAGGATCAGGCGACTGCGGTCGCCGCTCGCTGGGTCGACGAGGCGCGCCGAGAACGGGATGTGGAAAGCGACACTGGTGACAAAACTGATCAGAGCCGTGAGCAACTGTGCCGCGAGCGCCGCAGCCACCGCGACCGCGATGGCCAGGACGACAAGGCGCACCGTGCGCGCGTCGACGCCAGCCGACCCGGTCGGCTCGACGACTCTGCTCCACGTCAGCTCGTCGCTACTCATCGGCGGAGCGCGGCCGATCAGAGTCCCCGGCGAGGCCATCAGATCGAGAAGTCTCGAAGAACATCGAAGGCTCCACGTCGTCGAAGCCGGCTCGCTCGAGCCATGACTCCAACGATGAGGCAAGGCGTTGCTGCTGAGTCGCCGAGAGCGACTCGAGGCCGGCGACGAGTCGCTCC
Source organism: uncultured Gemmatimonadaceae bacterium (assembly GCA_964637355.1). Classification (GTDB taxonomy): domain Bacteria; phylum Gemmatimonadota; class Gemmatimonadetes; order Gemmatimonadales; family Gemmatimonadaceae; genus SCN-70-22. Next base: position 5,335 of record CAZWVG010000010.1, on the reverse strand, counting down.
TGGGCGGTCTGGGGCGCCCGTTCGACGATCCCACGGCCGCGTGACGTGAGGGTGAGCTCAACGCGACGGGCGTCGTCATCGGCCCTGGTCCGTGTCACGAGTCGTCGTTCGATGAGGCGCGCCACGACCTCGGAAATCGTGCTCTGCCTCGCCATCGCTCGCGTCGAAAGCTCGCTGAGCGAAATGCCGGGAGCGGAACCGATCGCACGGAGGAGGAAGAGTTGCGCGCCGCTGATGCCGCGCGCGCCGGGCGTGCTGCGCGCCGACGTTCCGAGCGTTCGCACGAGCCGGCGAAGAGCGTTCATGGTTCGCTGCGCGGGAGACTCGCGGCGACGGGAGGGGCCGGGCAAGTCGGGGCGATCGAGAGGCGGCATGCGCGGAATATATATCGGTACCGATCAATCGTCTCGCGGCTGGACGCGGGCTCCGTGCTGCCTCTGCGTGCGTCGCTACTTCCTCTGGCTGTTCCACCTGAGGGGATCTGTCACCACTTCCGCGAGGGAGCGCCCATCGCCGAATACGCGGACGAGAGGATCGAGCCGCTCACTGGGGAGTCGTCCCGTGCACTCTGTCCGCGTTTTCGTCGATCCGCGTGCGATCGGCGACGCCATGGCTGGCGGGCCGACTCACAGCGTCTTGAGGTACTCCACCAGGTCTTGCTTCTGTGCCACGCTGAGCTTGAGGGCGCGCACCCGGTCATAGTGTTCCACGACCGCGGCCAGCGTCGGTGCGCTCCCGTCATGGAAGTAGGGTGCGTGCTGGAAGAGTCCCCTGAGCGGCGTGGTTCGATACTGCTTCTGCGTCGTGCGCGCCGCGTACGTCCCGGACATTCCCGTCTCGGCCGGCGCATGAAGGCGACCGCTGTTGATGTCGGAGAAGTGCGGCCCTTGATGGCAGGAGGCGCACTGCCCCGCACCCGCGAAGACGAGCTCTCCGCGGGCGGCGGCCGCCTCGTTGTAGCTCCCCGCTGGCGGCGACGGTATGCTCAAGCTCAACTGGTAGGCGCGCAGCGCCGGCAGCAGTGGCGTGACGAGATCAGGCGACTGCGCCACCGCGATGCCGAGCCGGGCGTCGCTAAAGCTTCCCTGCCCGTGCATCTGGGTTACCGCGACGTACGCGTTCCAATACGAGACCGGACCTTCAGCCGTGTAAGTCTCCCTCGCCACTCCGTTGAGTCCGTAGATCGGCGGGAGCACGATCGGCGCGTTGATGCCGTCGAAGTTGATACGTGGGTCGTATCGTCCGGTCCCCCAACTATTGAGCACAGCCTTGGTCGTTGCTGGCACCGCTGGCGACAAAGCGACGATCGCCCCGGGGTTGAGGTCGGTATTGGCCCATCCATCGAGCCGGTTGCCGATCCCGGGCGCGAGGGCGTTGTCGACGGTAGAGTGACAGAGCGCGCAGGTGACCCCAATCCGAACCAATGAATCGCGTCCGCCCACCGGCGTCACCGTCCCGTGAAGCCCGACGACGGCGTTCAGCTTGATCAGGGTCACCGTCACCGCTGGATCGTCGAGGTCGACCTGACCCGAAGTCAATGCGCTCCGAACAGCCGCCGGTAGCGCCGCCGCGTCTACCTTGAGGCCCACGCTCAAGGCGGCGCGCGGCGAGACCGCCGACTGGATTACCTGATGCATGCGGAGCGTGTCGGTCCAGTATTTCTCGTCGCCAAAGGTCTCGTGCCGGAAGATCTCCTGGCCCTGGGCGACCAGTGCGGGATCCAGCACTTCGGGCGCCGAGCCCACGGGACTGGCGTCGTCGCACGCGAGCAGCGTGAGCGCCAACGCCGCCGCACCGATGGTGCGGACCGCGGTAGTACGGATTCTGCGGCTCACCGATCCCCCCGCGCGGCAATCTGCTTGTCCAAGTCTTCTGCGGCCCGGCGATGCGCCTCGAAGGCAGGGGCGACCTTGGTCACGAGGGCCTTCAGTTCTGCGTTCCGGATGGCGGGAAGGAGCGTCGTGGTCACGGCGTTGATCACGCTCGCGTGAAACGCCTCTTCGTGCACCAGGAAGGCGTGGTCGAAGTCGGCGTCGGACACTGCGCGCAGCTTGGCCATCGCCGCGTCGTGCGCTCGCGTACCGGCATCGTCGGCGGGGGGCGTAGGGGTCACACCAAGTTTCTTCGCGAGATCGCGACCCATCTGCCGAACCTGCTCATGATCGTGAGCGAGCATCGCTCCAAACGTGCGCACCTCGCTCGAGCGGCCACGGGTTGCGGCGAGCTTGCCAGTCTCGATGTCGGCGGAGTTCGCGGCATCGAAGATCGCCACAATGGTGGCATCGTCGAGCTCGCGCGTGTATGCGCGTTGCGTCGACCACGCGGAGGGACCGGGCCGGGCGCTCAGCGCATCGTCCTTCGAGTTGGGAGCGAGAAGGAAGGCGCAGGTGGCGATGGCAGCGCTGAAAGCAATGGTCTGAAGCGACATGGGATATCTCCTCATTTCAAAAGGAAGCCAGCAGGTGAAGAGGGAACTTTTGTCGATTACCAAAATAAGTCAAGGTATTATTTGAGTTATTTGCCAAATAACGCTGCCTCGCGATATTGCTCATCTCATTTCGCGGATCACGGCGGAGTGGGGCCGAGCGAATGAGTGGGCCGAGCACCGGGAGTGACGATGAGTGTGAGCACACGTGAGCAGATTGTGGCCGAGCTTCGGCGCGGCCAGCACACCGTGGAAGAACTGGCTGTCGCGATCGGCGTAACCGACAACTCGGTGCGTGCCCACCTCGCCGCGCTCGAACGTGAGGGATTCGTGCGCATCGAAGCGTTGCGCCGAACGCCTGGCGCGGGGAAACCGGCGGCGGTGTACGGCCTTCAGCTCGCCGCCGATGTGGCGTCATCTGCAGCGTATCCGTCCGTCCTTGCAGCGGTGGTCGAGGTGCTGATGGAGTCGCTTCCCGATCGGGATGCGACGGCGCTGCTCGAGGAGGTGGGTCATCGGCTCGCGCGCACTGCGGGGGGGAGGGCGAGCGGAAACGACGAGCAGCGCGTCGAGGCTGCGGCGTCTGCCCTGGTCGCACTAGGCGGCGATGTGGAGGTCGGGCGTGACGGTGAGAATCTCGTGATTCAGGGATTCGGCTGTCCCCTCGCGAGCGCCGTCAGCAGTCGCCCCGAGATGTGTAACGCGGTCCAGGTCTTGGTGGCCGACGTCGCCGACGCTGTTACGCATCAGCACTGCCACCACGGAGAGCGCCCTCGTTGCCGCTTTCTGGTCGAGCGTACGAGTGACAAAAGTCCTCCGCCGTCCGCGACGCCGTAATCGACCACGGTTTCGTCGGAAGTAGGCGGTAATTGCCGGACACGTTCTTCTCTGGTCACCAGTGTGGCACAGTGAACGTCAGTCGGCGAATCTAGTCAGGCGCCCTTCGTCGAAGGCCCAGCACTTCAATCCGACCGACGACCCAGACGTCCGCGGTGTCTACAGACTGAGAGCCAACGCCCGACGCACGTCACGCAGTTCCGCCTCCGGCGTCTCCCGCGCGCGCCCGCGTCCCTCGCGCAGGACCTCGGCGACGGAGACGCGGTTGCCCTCGAGCTCGGAACGCCGTGACCGGATCGGCGCGATGAGCGCGGCGAGGACCTCCTCGAGGCGGCGCTTGACCACGACGTCTCCCAAGCCGCCGTGTCGGTGTGGCTTCGTGAGATCGTCGACGAAGCCTGAATCCGGATCGAACGCGTCCAGATAGGCGAAGACCACGTTCCCTTCGACGCGTCCTGGATCGGACACCTCCGCGTGGGAATGGTCCGCAAACATCGACATGACCAAGGGATTGATGTCCTCGCTCGTTGCACTGAGCGGGATCGCGTTAAGGGCCGACCTGCTGGCGAGTGGGTGAGCCTCTGAAGGTCGGCGATCAGCAGCGTCTGGGGACATCGTCCCTGGACCGCGAGGCGTGAGCGGAGCGCGCCGGCGAAGTTCCCCAGATGGCGCGCGCCCATGCGGCGGTCGCCAGTCAGTATGACATCGGTAGCGTCGACCGGTCGCCGACCCGAGTCGGTGTGGTCGACTTCGAGCGTGTTGGCGTGCATTGTATGAGTCCCCTCGAAACGTGAGCGAGGTCGGCTCGACACCGGGCGAAACGCAAAAGGGCCGCGCGATGGCGAGCGACCCCGATGTAGTGCGCCGTTGGGTACACGTGCTCTAGCGGGCCGCTCGGAACGAGGGCCAGCACCAGAACGAGCGTGAATGCGCGACGGGACATGTCCTGACCGCAAGATAGCGAACGCTTCCGTCAAGCCGCGCCGATGGGGTTGGTGCCTGCGGCGTCACCAGACGGCGATCGCCGCGGTTGAAAGGCAGGAGCGCGGGCATCGTGACGCCCGCGCGATGCGGTGCGCTACGCTGCCTGCACGTCGGTCAACAACGATGTCTCGTTCTGGTGCGCACCGGCTTCACGCTGCAGGAAGGCCTGAAGGGCGCCCACCATCGCGTGTGCCGATGAGATCAGCATGCCATCGTGTACATATGACGGGAACACGAACTCGATGGACCACGGCCTGTCGGTCGCGTCATCGAATGCAGCCCTCACGAGTCGCGCCAGCGGCTTCTGCCCGTCCGAGATCCACTCGTACGCGCCGTCGTGTACGAGCTGCAACTGCTCGGCCACAGACACCGTGCTCGGCCACCCGGGAAGATGGCGAGCGAGTTCCGCATCGAGTACGCGCCTGACCTCCACAGTTGCGGCGATGGCCTGCGTCTTCGACGCCAGTCCGCCCAGTCGAACCGTGCCCTGTCGAATGTGCGCGATGCGGTTGCCGTTCGCATCCTCCATGTAGTGCCCGTTGTTGCCGTCTCCCATGATCGTGATCATCTGCTTCTCCGAGTTGGTGAATCGCTTCCCAATCCCAGGCCTCTCCGACTCTCGGGGCGGCCGTTTCAGTCAGTCGCGGGGTCGCGAGATCGCTCGCGTCCCAACGGTGCGTCAGCGGTGACCGTGCGGTGGTCCCACACACAGCCCCGACCAGGACGGGGGATCGCTCGCAGGGAAGCTGTCGTTCGAGGAAACGCCGACGACGTCGCGCGAGACTTCATGCGCAGTCCACCACGCGCCACGAACTTGACCGAGCGGCGTGAACGCAGGGCCACGACGCTCGATCGGTGTGACGCGAGCCGTTTCTCGCTCGGCGCGGACGAACTGCGGCGTCTGAGCTCCGTCTTCCCTCTCGTGCGCGTCAGGATACCTCATGAGATGGCCTCCTTTGGGTGGGTGGTGCTGTGCGACATCCAGCGCCGTCGGACCGGGACGCAGGTGTTGCAGGGATCGTCGAAGCGAAGCCAATCGTTGACGGCGGCCGCGCCCACCGTTCTCGCATCTCCGGCAGGCGCAACGTC
>CAZWVG010000009.1:0-55417 GCA_964637355.1 uncultured Gemmatimonadaceae bacterium | reverse complement strand
TCGGCGGCGATCTGGTCGATGCGCTCGGCGACGATCAGCACTGGCCCTTCGGTCGCCTTGGCGAGGAAGTAGCGCATGGGGCGATCGAGCGAGCGGGCGAGGATCACGCGCTCGTCCTGCGTCTCGACGAGGGCGAACGAGCCGTCGATGGCAAGCACGCCCTCGGGCGCTCCGTTGAGGAGGCGCTGGCGTGCGTCGGCTTCGGAGAGCGACCAGAGCTGCTGCGAGCCCTCGGGGATGAGATTGATGACGCGGGGAAGTGCGTAGGCCATGGCGTGTCGCGAATGCGGGAGAATGAAAGCGAAGTATCGCGGGTGCACCCGCTCCGGGCTACGGCTGCATCGCCCGCATATACCGACGCAGGATGCTCTTCGCTCCCCCGGCCCCGCCGTGCTCGGGGAACCAGTCGTTGTTCGGATCGCTCATGTACCCGAACAGCTCACGCGCCTTTCCCTCACCTGGGTCGCTCATGATGCGTCGCATGTCGGCCTCGGGGAGGAGTATCTCGATGTTCGAGTCGTGCCAATCGGCGTTTGCGGCGATGGGAGTGATCGACTCCATGAACAGGGTCTTGCCATCCTTGCCGTCGAGCACAGCTCCCTGGCACGGAGCGTCCCACACCTTCGACGGGTCGCACCCTCTCTCGCCATAGTCGACGACGCCGTTGACCCTCGTTTCCCCTTGTCCTCCCGAAATCGCCTGGAGGTATGCCTCGGCAACGAGTTCCTCGGTCGTCGGCTCGTTCTCGACCGACGCGTCAGGCGTACCGGCCGCAGCGCTTACGCGCTCGCTCCCGCCGTCCTCGGTTCCGGTCCTCGGTCGTTGCGCCTCCGGCCCTGCCGTCGAATCGGATTCAGCGACGAGCTCCGTCCCATCCGGCTCCGCACCACCCGAAGAGCCGCCCGACATCAGACCGTAGGAGATCGCCAGCACGATCGCCGCCGCCGCTGCGAGAACGAGCGGTCGGCGATAAAGCGGTTTCGGCGACGACGATCTCTCCGGCGCGGCGGGCTTTGCAGCTGGCGGCTCGACGTCCGGTGCCCGTGAGGGTGCTGGTGGCGCCGGAGCGGCCATCAGCGGAGCAGCAGCAAGCGGTGCGGCTGACGGTGCCGGCTCCTCGCGCATCCGACGCACATGTTCCATCGTCATCCGCCGCCGCGCATGCGTGCCGGTCTTCGAGGTGTCGACCTTGAACAGCACGCCATCGGGCGAACGCATGTGCAGCACCGGCGTCCCCCACTCCACCGAGTTTCTCGCCGTGACGACGACCATCTTGCGCGCCTCCGACACGGCTGCGTCGATCGGGAGCCCGTCGGCTATCGCCTCGTAGAGCGAGCGCGAGAACTCGATCGCCGCGAGATCGCTGATCTCGTACTGCATGGCCACCACCGCGGGGACGCCGCGACGCACCAGCGCCGCCGCCGTGCTGGAGAAGACGTTCGTGGTGCTTCCGCGCGCCCCGAGGCACGAGTTCAGCACCACGAGGCGGAGCGTGGGATGATCAGCGAGGAGACGCGCCAGATCGGTCGCGCTGGTCAGCGCCGTTCCCCCGTCGTCGTTGGTAAGCGCCAGCATTCCCTCGTCCGCGACCGCGTCGAACCCGCCGTGCCCGACGAAATGCAGGATGTGATACGTCCCTTTCCGCAAGGCGCGCTGCAGCTCGCGATACGTGGCGTTCTCCTGCCACGCGAGCGTGAGCGTGCCGTCGCGCCGCATCTCCTCGGTCGCCTTCTCGATTCGACCGCGCTCCTTTGCGACATCGAGCCCGGGGCGGTCGGTGGGACTGGCACATACCGCAAGGATCGATATCGGGGGCTCGACACTCAGTTCCTCGAGCGGGCGGTCAAACTCGAGATAGCGTACGATCGGCGTCTCCGACGACAGGCAGACGAAGTCTCCCTCGCTCGGGTCGTACATGAACTCCCACGGCAGCGACGACAGCTCCGGCGCCTCGATACGCATGCGAACGCGCAGCCCCTTCTTCTCGGCGCGCGCGCGATCCTGGCTGCGGCGCAGCGCCGTTTGCACCTCTTCGGAGAACAACGCCTGGAAGAGATGCGTCCCGAACGCTGTCACACTCTCCGTCTCGGGCGCTGCGGCGCGAATGTCTCGGCGCAACGACCCGGACTTCAGGATGGCATTCTCCAGGCCAAGGAGCTGACGCTCGAGCGCGGACGCGTCGTAGGGAAAGCGCATCGTTCCGCGCGCCTCGCCGGCAGGGGAGCGGATCACCGAAACGGGATAATCGAGATCGGTGCCGGGTGAGACGCGCAGTTCGAAATCGAGGAAGTCTTTCATTGCGCTCCTCCGAGCCATTCGAGAATCGTGCGCTGTACCCTCTGGTCGCCGAAGTAGCGGGTGTGCGAGACGGCGTCGCCACCTTCGATGAGCAGGCGCTCCGTGATCGGAAAGTACGCCGAGCCGTTTTCCTTGTAGACGCCATCGGTCGGCACGACGAAGTCGTTCGCGCCCGCCATGATCTTGTTGAGTCCCTTTCGCACGAAGAGACGCTTGAGACCTGGCTCCACCGGCGTTGCGTTCGACGTGATGGCATAGTACGCGGTGTCGCCCGACCGCGGCCCTGCATTCAACGCTTTGGCGAACGTTCCTCCCGGCCGCATGGACTGCAATCCGTCCAATCCGCCGAGCGTCCCGATCGCCGCCTGCTTGAGCACGCCGATCACCATCGAGAGCACATCGGTCACACCGTTGTCGGGAAGGAAGTCGACGAGGTTGGTGACCACATCGAGCAGGTCACCCACGCGCTCGGGATCGGCGAGCGGCGTCCCCGCATTCGGCGCACCCACGAAGACGACCTTCCCCACTCGCACGCGCTGCCCCGCGACTGCGAGCTCACCCTGCCGCTCCGTGAGGATGCGGCTCACCAACCCTCCCCTGGAGTGACAGATGATGTCGACGTCGAGCGCGAGCCCCGCCGGCATCGCCGCCAGGAAGTGTCGCACGTTCTCGATCGGGTCGTGCGAGAGCGTGAAGTGGTCGAAGGCGAATACCCGACCGTCATACCGTGTGTGGAGCTCGGCGAGATAGTCGGGTGGAAGCTGACAAAACGCGAGATGCGCCCTGCTGAACGTGCCGTGCACAAAAAGCAGCGCGCGTCCGGCCGAGAGCTTCGTCCATGACTCGCCGTCGACCGGGGTCGCCGCGTCGCTGGCGTAGTCGTTCGGTGCGAAGGTGCGGATGCGGTACGGCCAGCGCGCCTTCTCCATCCGGTTCACGAACGACGCGCCGACCTCGCCCAGCACGGGATCGATGAGCGGGAAGACGAGCTCCTTGAGCACTTTCTTCCCGAGCACCCCCAGTACTCCTCGGGTGCCGGCGGGCGTAGCATCCGGGACGGAACGCGGGATGTCGTACGTGCGCGTCGCCGGCGGGAGCGCCACGCCGCGCGTTCCGGCTGGCCGAATGCGTGGCGGTGACAGGTGCCAGCTCACGACGCCGGCTTCGTCGACCGAGAGGACCATCTGCCCGAAGCCCGGACCGGGATCCGCCAGGCGCAATTGCATGGCCGGCTCGCCCCCGACGGAACGGGTCGCCGGCCCGACCTCCTTCGCGCCGGCGAGTTCGATCGTCTGCCGGTCATCGATGCCGGAGGCCGCAAGCGCCTCGCGCAGCGGATCGTTGAGCAGCGTGGCGTCCACCGCATGCCCCGCCGCTCCGAAACGAGTCGTCGCCGTTCCGGTCAGCCCCTGCGTCACCAGCGTAGCCGCGCCGAGTGCGACTTCCTTTCCGTCGCTGGCGAGAGGGCGCGATGACTTGCGGCGCAACAGGAACGACGCCGACACCGTCGTCCAATCCCCTTCCGCGCTCTTCGCCCTCCCCACCTGTCGCGTCGTGCTCCCCTGGAAGACGGCGCCGAGCAACGAGCCGATCGCGGAGGATCGCTGCGAGCCACCGGCGCGTGTCGCCGACTGCCGCAGGACCGAGAAGTCCGCCTCCTGCTCCGTCACGAAGAGCTTCACCGTCTCGATCGACTCCCCTTCGGTGGCGCGATCGGCGGCGTCGGCGAAGGGAAAGTTGGCGGGCCACGTGACTTCGAGCGGTGGAAACGGAGCCTTGCCGATGAAGAACTGGTTGCCCGCGCCGAGCTGCTGCTGCGAGCGTGCGTCGCCAGGTGCAATGACGCTGATCTCCGAGCCGAGCCCGAAGTCGACCAGCGTGAAATAGGCGGCGGCGGAGTGGTTGCTGGCGATGCGGAAGATGATCGGCTCACCCTCCTCGAAGACGACGTGCCCGCCTTCATCCGGCGTGGCGCGGATCGGTTCTCCGTCGGAACCTCGCCGCATCACCTCCAGCTCGAACTTTCCCGCCATCTGGCTGTTAGGATCGGGATTGGCGAAGGCCAGCCCGTGCCGGTAGCGCGCCACCTTCTCGAGGTTCTCGCGGATGAGCGCGATCTCGCGCACCCCCTTGAGCGGCATGACCAGGTCGCCGCCCGCGCTGGTGAAGCACCACCGCGCCTCCGGCAACGCACCGGCCCGCGGGACCGGATCGCCCGGCGCGACGCGATCGCGCGCCTCGATGAGCACACCGGTGATCCCCGAGCCCCCCGCTTCCTCCAGTGCGAGCAGCGTCGAGCGCGTGAGCTCGGCGCGGAGCGCCGCTACCGCGCCACTCGCGTCGTCCGCCGGCAGCTGCACCGCCAACTGGAACGTGCCGTAGGCGTGCTCGGTCTCGAAGGCGCGTGCGTCGGTGTCGATGGCGCCGTCCGCGGTCTCGTGGAGGATAGTCGCGCTCGAAGTGGTCGCTCCAACTTCCCGCAGCTGGATCTCGCCGACGAGCGACACGGGGGCCGGCTCCTTCGTCCCCTGGAGATGCACCTCGAAGGACGAGCCAACGGTCATCCCCTGCGCGGCGCCAGCGGCGAGCGTCACCGATGCGCCCGATCGCGCGAGCACCCGCACGAATCGCATCGGCTCGATATCGCGCACGCCGAAGATCTCGCGGTCTCCCTTCCCCTCCATCTGCGGGTGCTGCGTCGCCTGTTCGCCGTTGACCCGCGCGGCCGCGCGCTCGAAGACGTCGCGATACGTGGTACCGGGTACTGCCTTCCGCAGTTGCTCGACCAGGAAGTAGGTGAGCGCGCCGTGGTGCACGCGCCCCTCGCCCTCGGGCGGCGAATACTCGAACGACGTCTCATCGTCGCGGCACCCGGAGATGCAGACGTACTTCTCGGTGATCGGGAGCCACCCACCGGGACCGCGCGTGCGCGGTGCAGCTGGCGGCTCGGGGGTGCGGAACTTCAAGAGTTCCTCGGCCGGGCGCCGATCCGGCGGTAGCGCGCGCGCCCTGACGCGCGGACTCGCATCGCGGGTGATCGTCCCCGAGTGGCAGCAATCGAAGATCAGCGTGACGTACGACGTCTTCTCGCCGAGCGCATCGAGCGTCTTCCCGATCACGTCGTCGGTGATGTCGCGATTGATCCCGCTCCAGCCGGAGCTGTCGGTCGGGACGATGGTGCTGTCGAGACCCGAGGGCTCGTCTCCCTCGAGGTCGGTCATCTGTGCACCGTGTCCGGCGTAGTGAATGACGACGATGTCGTTGGCCTGCGTCTCGCGCACCAAGGCGTCGAATGCAGCCAGGATCCCCGCCTGCGTCGCCGCGTCGTTCGTAAGCAGCGTGGCGTGCGACTCGTCGAAACCGAACTGCTCGAGCAACACCTGGCGCAGCAGCCTGACGTCGTTGACGCACCCTTCGAGCTGCCGCTCCGGCGCGAGGAGCGGATATGCGTCGATACCGATGGAGAGGAGACGCTTCGTGCCGCGGTGTTCGGGCGTCGTCATGCCGGTACTCCGTGCGGTGCGGGGAGGAAGGGAGAAACGGCGACTCGGCGCGGACATCCGGGTTCCGGAACGCCCGCGCGCACTGGCGCCACGTGCTGCCTAGCGCCGGCGTGCCGGCGGGGGACGGTCCTCGCCGCGCCCCTTGGCGGCGGGTGGCGGAGAATCGCCCGTGCGCCCCTTGGCCGCGGGCGGCGGCGAATCGCCGGTGCGGCCCTTTGCAGCCGGCGGTGGGGAGTCGCCGGTGCGCCCCTTGGCCGCCGGAGGTGGCGAATCACCAGTACGCCCCTTCGCGGCCGGAGGGGGGGAGTCACCCGTGCGTCCCTTGGATGCAGGCGGTGGACTGTCGCCGGTACGCCCCTTGGCCGCGGGGGGCGGCGAGTCTCCGGTGCGTCGCTTGTCGGTGGGCACCTTCGGGTTCGGGCTCATGGTGCGCTCCTCCAGTCGGGGGGAAGGACCTGCAGGCGGTCGCTGGTCTATGGCGACGCGAGCGCCGTCAGTCGTGTCCTGAACGTCGCAGCCTTGGCGGCCTCGCCTAACGAATCGGCCGCCGCCGCACGAAGCCGAAGGCTCTCGGGGAGATAGAGCAGGTGCACGCTGGCCCGCGCATCGAAGACCTCGAGCACCTCCAGCGCTTCCCGGAACTCCCGGCGCGCCAACATAACACGCGAGAGCGCCATCCGCTCCGCGGCCATCGGAAGTGCCTCGTCCCACTCGATCTCCGAAGGGAGACGCGGCGACGCCAGCAGGCGGAGAAAGCGCGCCACCGCCTCCGTGGTATCGCCGCGCTGGAGGGCGATATGTGCCTCGAGCGACTGCGCCATCAACGAATCAGCGCGCGCTGCTTCCTCGGACGAAGGCGCGACCAGGTGCCGCGCCGCACGCTCCGCGCGCGGCGCCTCCCCGCGTCGCACGAGCTGCATCCCTAGGAGCCAGCAGCGATACGGCACGCCACAACCTGCGAAGTCGTCGCCAAATGCTTGGGCGTCGAGGCGCGCCACGCTGTCCCCAAGCTGGGGAAAGGCGCCGACGGCCACCTGGTCGAGCAACAGGAGCGAGGCCCCCATCCTCCAGCGCGCGATGAAGCGCGAGATCTCGCGGTGCGCGGCGGCGGAGTCGCCCTGTCCCAGCGCGATCGCCTGCCGAGCGAGGAGCGACGCGAGTCGACGCCCTTCGGCGCGCGCGTCGGGAAGGGTGTCGACGCGGAGGAGCGCGTCGAACGCAGCCGCCGAACACCCCCAGCGGCTCCCCCCAGCCGCGAGATGTGCAGCCGCAACGACCAACGGTGCGGGACGCGCTTTCGCCAACGATTCCCACTCGACGCCGCTCGCCCCGCGCCGCACGCAGGCGTCCATGATCTCGACCTCTCGCGCGAGCGTCGTATCGGGACCCGCCGCGAGGAAGCGCGCGAGGAGCGGAGCGGCTCGCGTGGTGTCGCCCTGCCGCAGCCGCACCTCGATGAGATGGAAGAGCGGCTGCCGCGCCGTCGAATCGAGCCCCACCGCCCGATCGAGCGCGTCGGCCACCAGCGAATCGGTGTTTCCGGCGACCGGAAGGAGGTGCGCGTACACCTCTCCTAACTGCGCCCAGACAAAGGCGCTCGTCGAATCCATCGCCAGGGCGCGCCCGAAGCCGGCAATCGCCGAATCGGCGCGCCCGCGGAGGAACGCCTCGTACCCCTCGGCGAAGGCGCGGTGTCGAGGCGTGAGACGCGAGTGCAACGCCGCGTCGATCAGCGCGGACGCGCCCTGCGAATGGTGATTCCACGTGGCGGCCTGCGCCCCGCGGATCGCCGCGAGTCCGAAGGTGGAATCGAGTGCGATCGCCTGGGAAAATTCGCTCTCCGCATCGTCGAGCTGCAGCCGGCGGAACGCGGACTCCCCGCGGAGGAAGTGCGCGACGGTCGCCGGCGCGCGTGCCGCCCACTCCGTGGCAACATCCGGGACACCCGTTCGGATGAGTTTGGGGATCAGCTGCGTCGTGGCGGCGAGGCCAGCGCGCCACGCCTCGGTGAGCGTTGCCGTCGCGCGGGGGCGGGCCACCAGCGAGTCGCCGGCCACGTCGCGCAGCTCCAGAAAGACGTCGGCCGAGTCTCCGCGCTGTGCGACGCGCCCCGTGAGGATGAATCCGCTGCGCTGTCGCCGGGCGAGCGCTCGCTGCTGGGCGTTTGTCACGCCGCGGATGTCGTCGCGCTGCGCTGCCGTGAGGAGCTGCCATCCATCGATCCAGCGGAGCGCTCCGGCACCGTCCATCGCACTCCCGATCATGGTGGCCACATCCTCCCCGGTCGTCCCCGCGCCCCGCCAGTCGGCCGGGAGGACCAGCGGAAAGACCATCACACGGTTGGCGTCGAGCGCCGCGCGACTGCCGGTCGACGCGCGCCACGCCACGAAGGCGGCAACGCCGGCCAGTGCGACGCCAGCGGCGGCCATGACCCAACGACGCGCTGCATGACGCGTGGCCGGGCGCTCCGTCGTGAGCGGTGCGCGGGCGGCGGCGACGATCGCATCGCGAAACTCCGCGGCGGTGGCGTAGCGATCGGTGGGGACCTTCGCCATCGCCTTCTGCACCGCTGCCTCGAGTGCCTCGGGGACCGACTGGCGCACCGTGCGAATGCTGGGCGCCGCGTCGAGCGCGTGCCGCGCCATGATGGCCTGCGTGCTCGGCCCGGTGAAGGGCTGCACCCCCGCCAGCGTCTCGTAGAGCACGCAGGCGAGGGCGTAGATGTCGGCGCGCCCGTCGACCCGTTCCCCCGACGCCTGCTCGGGGCTCATGTAGCTCACCGTGCCTAACGCGACACCGGACGCGGTCAGCGAGTCCATCCCCGCGACGTCGACCGCGTGGGCCACGCCGAAATCGGCGAGGACGGCATGGCCGTGGGACAGGAGGATGTTGTCGGGCTTGATGTCGCGGTGCACGAACCCCTGCGCATGCGCGTACGCCAGGCCGTCGGCCACGTCGGCGGCGAGGCGCACTGCCTCGTCGACAGGGAGGCATCCGACGCGGCGCAGTCGCTGGGCGAGCGTCTCGCCCTCGACGAACGGCATCACATAATACGGAATGCCTGCGGCGTCGCCAGAGTCGAGGACGGGGAGGATGTTCGGGTGCTGCAACCCGGCGAGGATTTGCACCTCGCGGGTGAAGCGAAGACCGCCCAGTGCGGCGACCAGGTCGCGATGGAGGACCTTGATCGCGACCTTCGAACCATGGCGGAGGTCGCGCGCGGCGTAGACGGTCGCGAATCCGCCGCGTCCGACCTCCGACAGGACCTCGTAGCGTTCGGCCAACGCGGCCGACAGTTCCGATTCGGCGGTCACCGCGGGCTCAGCGAGAAGGAATGCACGTCGTAGCTTAGGGCGCGGGTGCCACTCGGTCCAGCCTGCTGGAACGGAGTGCGGAACGAGCGACTAGCGACGTTTCATTGCTTCTTCGCGTACGTGATGCGGAACTTGGGGCGTTCCGCACCTGCTACGACTTCGTAGACCACACGCGCGCGGAGGTCGATGCGAAAGCGCTGCGCCGGGTTGTCCCTGCTCTGCAATTCGATCGTGGAGTCCGTTCGCCGCACTTCGGTGAACCACCCTTCGCCGTATTTCCGTCCCGGGTAGTACCAGACCCACTTGCCGTTGGTGATGGCAAACAAGTCGTAGTATCCCGCGGGATATGGGTTGCCGCCGTCGTAGGCGACGTAGTCCACCCGGCGGGCGTCGGGGAACGAGTCCGAGGGGAACCGGTAGGTCGTCGATGCGGAATCCGGCGGCACACTCCCGCCGAGGGTCCCCGTGCTGTCGGCGCGCGCGGTCGTCGCGGCCGGCCCATCGTAGACGATGCCCAACGCGAGAAGGAAGTTTCCAACGTTTCCATCGGAACTGGGCGAGATCCCGGAGTTCCCCACGAAACCGACGAAGTGTGCACCTGACGGGATCGCATAGCTGAAGGGAATCCTCCCCTTCTGCGGTCCCTGATCGCCGAAGACGGGGGACGAACGCCCGCGCGTCGTGTGGAGCTGGATCGAGAAAATGAACGATCCGTACTCGCCGTCGTACGATCCGCTGACGGCGTCGATCTCCTCGCCGTTCGCCAGCAGGAACCTGAACGGAGCGCCGCCGTCGCCCCCGCGGAGCGGGAGGTCGACGGCGGGCGCGCCCGCGGAGGACGCGCACTGGAGCTGGATCGCATTGATCCACCAGCCGGCTCGCACGCGCACCTCACGAACTCCCCGGTCGCACGCGTCGAGGAACGGCGTCCCCCCCGGTGCACCCGCCGGCCCGAGAACCACGCGCGAAATGGCGCGACCGGCGGAGTCCGTGCGGACGCCGGCCAACGACAACGAGTCGCCCGACGTCGCCGGTTCTGGTGCCGGGTTGGTCAAGCGCCGCGGTGCCACGGAGGCCATCCGCAACGGTGTGACCGGTATCTTCTCCCACAATTGGACCGCCTCGGGGGCGACAAGCGATCCCCCTCTCAGCACGAAGTAGAGGATGGGAATGGACGACAGGCATCCGACGCCTTTCGACTTCGCCGGAGCGGGCGTCGCGGCCGAGCCGAGCGCCCGGCGTTCGAGTCGCCTGCCTAACGAACGCGGAAGGAGCACCCCGAGCCGCGAGCGACGCCGGTTGCGCATGAAGTCGAGGAAGACCTGGTCGCGAAGTGCCTCCGGAACTTCCGACGACCGTCGCAATCGTCGCAGCAGCGCCTTCGCCAACGCATGCACCGTCCCCGGGTGGCGGTTCGCGACTTCGAGGTCGTAACCGCCCGCGCCCCCGACCGCCGCCGCCAGCAGCAACTGCTCCAGTGCTTCCCGGATGCGCTGCTCCTGCTCGGGAGAGAGCGCATCCAACAGGCGCGCACGCAGCCAATCGGGCATGTACGAATGCCGGAACCACGGGAGGCGCGAGAGCGCCAGCAGCCGCTCGCCATCGAACAACGGCGTGCCATCACTCCATGCGACCTGGTGGCCGAGGTTGAGCGTCAGCTTCCAGTGCATGTCCGGGTAGATGGCGCAGGCGGCCAGCCAGAGCATTCCCGGTGCGTCGAGCCATGCGCGAAGCTGGACGAGCATCGCGGCCACGTCGGCATCCGGCGGGGGCGCGCGCTCGATCCATCGCGTGGGGCGCTGCTGGAGGAGCGGCGGGAATGGAGCTCGAGTCTCCGTGGATGGTGTCGTTCCCCGGAGCGCGGGCGCGTCCTCCGTCAGCTCCAACACCCCTGCAATCCCCGCGTGGTGTACGGCAAAGCGCTCCTTGACCGCTGCTTCCTCGCGTCCCCACAGCTCGGGGACCTCGGGGGTCATGAGCGCGCAGGCGTCCCACTGCTGCAGGTCGTCCGTCCACGGCTCGATCTCCCCGGTGACCGGGCTGAAGAAGCGCCGCGCATCGGCGAAGATGAGGAGGCGATGCGACGGATAGCGCTCGGCGAGCGTCGCGAGCGAGGCGGCCCGCTGATGCCCTACCGCTGGAAAGCAGACACGCGGATCCTTGTCGAAGTACCAGCGCACCACCGACACGCCGTCCTGCACGAGCCGGTCGAGCAACCCGTCGACGACGCCCGCCTGCTGGTCCCCCGGCGTGGTGCGATCGACGAGCGCGAGGTACTCCGGGGTGACGCGCAGTTCGCGAAACGACGGCGTGAAGACGCCGCCTCCCTCGAGCGTGCGTCGGACCGTTGCGGCGACGTCGAGCTCTGTGGTCGGGAAGGCGATCCGCCGGCGCAGACGCGTCGCCGCCCGGAGCATCGGAACGACGGGAAAGAGCTGTTCGTCGACGGCGGGGAGCGAAATGCGTTCGAGATGCGGGACTTCGTCGTCGCGCTGCTGGCGCACGAGCTGGCGTGCGCGGAGGCGCAGGGCGAGGCGCACGAGCCACCAGGGAACGAACAGGAGGATCAGGGCAAGCCAGAACGGCCAGGTCGCGCGCCAGATCGTCAGCCAGCGACTCCCGGAGGTGGGCCAAACACTCAGGACGCCGTCGCCATCAATCGCCGCCAGCTGCTTGCCGTCAGGCGCAATGGCTACTCCCTCGACCGGGTGCCCGACGGCGATCGAGTCGACCGCTTGCTGCCGTTCGGTATCCCAGAGCATGATCACGCCGTCGGTTCCGGCGCTCGCCAGTCGTCGTCCGTCGGCTGCAAAGGCGAGCGCGTTCACTTCGCCCTGGTGCCCCTTGAGCTCGGCCACCTGGCGCAGTCGGGGCGAGGTCGTCGCCCTGGCGATCGTCGGCCGTCTGATGGTGTCGAGTGCGGTGCTATCGCCAGGAGCCCGCGACGAGCTGCCTGACGAGGTGCTGGGCCGCGCCCCTGGGTCGACCTCCTTCCGCTCGGCCTCTTCCTGCCTGACCGTCGCCGGTTGCGTCGCCGCCGTCACTTCGGCGGTCGTCGAGTCCCAGCGCCAGAGTCGAACGCCGCCGTCGCCATCGGCCGACGCCAGCAGGCGCCCGTCGGGACTCCACGCCACGGTGTTCACATGATCGGGGTGCGCCTCGAGCGTGTCGGCGTAGGACGAGTCGGTCTGGTCGCGAATGATCACGTGGTTGTCGGCACCAGCGATGGCGACCCAGCGACTGTCATTGGAGAAAGCCAGCGTCGGGACCATGCGCTGCATTGGACCGCTCCGCGCGCGGCGCGCGTTCTTCGTGTTCGCCGGCGCGCTCCGCGTGAGGTCGTAGAGGCGGAGTGCGTCGTCGGCTCCCAGCGATGCGAGACGAGAGCCATCGGCACTGACGGCGATGTCGATGACGGCTCCCTCGTGCTCCATGAGCGCGGCGCCGATCTGCTGGTGACTGGCCCTGGACCAGACGCGAACGGTGCTGTCATTGCTGGCTGAGTAGAGGCGCAGCGCATCCGGGCTCCAGACAACGCGCCCGATGCCGCCGGTGTGTCCGACGAGGGGAGGGCCTTCCTGTCGTCGAGTCCTGACATCCCACAGCGCCAGCGCACCATCGGCGCGCCCCACCGCGAGCAGACGGCCGTCGGGGGAGAACGCAATGCTGGTCACCGCGTTGCCGGGGCCGATGAGTCGCGGCGCAGGGCGGAGGTTTCCTGGCTCCACCAGCTCGAGCGATCCGTCTGCAAGCACCGCTGCAATTCGCGCGTTGTCCGGACTGATCGCGAGCTGCACCGGTATCCCTCCGACCGGGGAGGCTTCTCCACCGATCAGCGCGCGCGATGTCAGGTCCCACATGCGAATCGTGCTGTCTGCGCTCCCGGCGACCAACCGCGCGCCGCCGTCTCCCACCACCAGGCTCCGCACGGCGCCCCTAAAGCCCACAAGCGAATCGCGCATCTCGCCGGTCGCGCGATCGCGTAGTCGTACCGTGCCGTCTCGTCCGCCTGAGGCGAGCACGGCACCGTGCCCGAAGTCGGCAAGCACGGTCACCATAGCATAGGGTACGGCGCTCGGGACGGTCCGAGCCTGGATCGACGCGGCAAAGCGCCACGCGTCGACACTCCCATCCTCGTGTACCACGAAGAGCGTGTCGCCGCCGCGCTGGAAGACGATGTGGGCGAGGCGGTCGGAGAACGCGACGCGCTCCGCCGCGACCTGACGGGCCGGAGACTTCGCACGTAGCGCGCTGTCCAGCATGCCAACGGTCCGCAGCAACGTCCGATCCTGACCCGCTTGCAGCCGCTCGACCACGTCCCAGTCGTATCGCGTATTCCAACGATAGACGTGACCGTCCGGGCTCCCCGCGAGGAAGTTCTGCGCATCCTCATACGCGACGCGCTGCAGGGAGCGATGTACGCGCACGAGCGGCGCATCGAGCGTCGCAGCCGGCGCCGCCCGCACGGTCGTCCGGAAGTCTTCGTATCCGGCCAGTTGCAGCTGGACGCTCCGGTCCCCCTCCACCATCGCGACCGTCGCGGGCGTCACGGTGTCCTTCACGCCGTCGACGACGATCCGCGCCCCTGATGGCGACGAGGTCACCCGCACGTTGTACAGGTGCAGGAGCCGCACCGGACCGACGGTAGCCGCATCGCCCGGCGGTATCGCGATGGCAAACGTGCTGTCGCGATAGCCCGTGCGCGAGACGGTCACCAGGTGTGGCCCCGCTTCGAGCGAATCGCCCACGCCTACGCCATCGCCGGGGGCGCGATCGTCGATGCGGACGTCCGCGTCCGCCGGGATCGTCGTCAGCGCAACCTGGCCGTACACCGTGCGTTCGAGTGCGACGTTGAGCGAGTCGGTGCGCTCGGCGACAACACGCACGAGCGTGTCCAACTGCCGATAGCCCTCGGCGCTGACTCGCAGGCGATGGTTTCCCTCGGTCAGGCTGTCGAAGTGGATTGCGTCGCTCGCGCGGGACACTCGCTCGGCGGCCGACATCGAATCGAGGATGACGCGCGCGTCGCGCGGTGCGGTGGTGATCCGTAGGTGGCCGATCCCCGG
The DNA here is from genome assembly GCA_964637355.1 of uncultured Gemmatimonadaceae bacterium. GTDB lineage: Bacteria > Gemmatimonadota > Gemmatimonadetes > Gemmatimonadales > Gemmatimonadaceae > SCN-70-22. Next base: position 41,236 of record CAZWVG010000009.1, on the reverse strand, counting down.
TGGTTGCAGGGAGTCATGCACCTCGATTGTCGTCCCGGGCTCGACGTGCACATCCGCCGTCATTCGCCGTAGGTAACCCGCCAGCTGCAACCGGAAGTGATACGCCCCTCGCGGTAGGGCGATCGACAGCGGCGTTTCGCCGATCGAGTCGGCGTCGACGAGTAGGTCCGTTGCGCCCTGTTTTCCGGCGACGGCACGTTGCGCCACGCTATCGCGCAGCACGTAGACCGTGGCCCCGGGCGGCGTGGAATGCACGAGCACCGTTCCCGGTCGCGTGCGCAGGCGCATCACCTGCCACCCGACAAGCGTCGCGACAGCGAGCACCACCAGCGGCCATGCCACCCGCTTGAACAATCGGGCGCGGCGGCTGGTCTCCTCGATCACCCGCTCGACGGTGATGATCCGCTCGGCGCGCTCAGCCACGGGACGCGCCCCTTCTCCGCCACTGCGCGCGGGAGTGATGCGCGCCGCCCATTCCGCGTACCGTGCCGGGAAGCCCGCCTGCTCCCGCTCGTTTGTACAGACGATCGGCGCGAGCATCCGCCCGAGTCGCTCGCGATCGTTATCGCTCGCACCCATCGCCGCCAGGGCGACCACCAGGTCGTTCGCGGCGATGTGCTGCTCCGGGCCGATGCGGAAGCCGGCGCGCCGCAGCGAGTCGAGAAAGTCGGCCAGTGCGTCGGGATCGACGACGCCCGGTGGTCTTACGTGCTCTTCGCCCACTCCTGCACCGTCTTGACCGCACGCTCGCGGTCTTCCACCGTCTTCACCAGTGCGCTCAGCGTCTGCGTTGCCGCCTTCGGATCGTCGCGCAATGGATTCGCACTGCCGCCCGACGTCTCGACCAGTGAGGTGATCCACTCCAGCAGTTCGGCCGTCGCTGGCTTCTTGCGTAGCGCGGCGCGGTTGCGAAGGGCGTAGAACAGGTCGAGAGCATCATCGAGAAATGCGCTCGCTCCCGCGGTGAAGCTGCCAAGCCGCGCTTCGACGATGCCGCGCATCTGCTCGCGGTCAGGAAACGGGATGTAGTAGAAGATGCAGCGTCGCAGGAACGCGTCGGGGAGATCCTTTTCCGAGTTGCTCGTGAGGACCACGATCGGCCGGTACTCTGCCGATGCCCGGATCTGGCGGTTGTCCAGCTCCGCGACCCGGAAGTAGAGCTGGTCCAGCTCGTTGAGGATGTCGTTCGGAAAATCGCGCGGTGCCTTGTCCACCTCGTCGATGATCACCAGCGAGCGCTCCGGCGCCGAGTGCAGCTGTCCCTCGGGGACGTAGGCCGCCACCTCCTGTGGATCGCGCGTGCGGAGGATCGCCTGTCCCAGCGCGTTGTAGCTGATGTAGGGAAGCGCCGACTCCGTTCGGATGCCCGACTGCACGTGCTGGAAGCGCTGCAGCGCGTCGTAGTGGTAGAAGAGGCTCGACGCCGTACTCCCCGACTTCGTCTCGAAGATCAGCGCCTCTCCCAGCCCGAGCTCCCAGGCGATGTAGCGCCCCAACTGTGTCTTGCCGGTTCCCGGTTCGCCGGTCAGGAGGAGCGGCTGGCCGAGGAGGAGCGCGACGTTCACCGCCTCGATCGCCCCGGGGTCGGGGCGAAAGTCCTCGGGCTTGAGGAAATTGCGACGCTTCGAGCGCGGAAGCGCGGCACCCTCCGGTCGCTGTTTGCCATCGCCGACAAAATATGGAAAGATCATCACACCCCTCCAGGTGCCTGCACGCGATGAGAGAAGAGCTCCTGCAGCTGCCGTCCCGCGACTTCCATCGACATGGCCTCCTGCTTGGTTGCCAGTGCGTAGGCCCGGAACATGTCCCGGATGTCGGTCGCCGCGAGCGGAAAGCCGTGGTCGGCGTTCCAGGTCTCCACGTCCTGCTGCGTGATCCCCTCGAGCCGTGGCAGGACCGCGTGCACGATGCCGTCGTCGCGGACGTCGCTCAGGCGCTCGAGCGCCTCCGCAATCGCCGCATTCGTCCTGCGCGCGTCGCGCCCCTTGAACCAGCCGGCGTCGGGAACCTGGTACTTGAGGAAGAGGAAAACCAGCACGCGCGGAGCGTGGGCGTCGCGCGGCCACGCCTGCCAGTAGGCCAGATAGTCTTCGAGCGCCGCCTCTCCGAAGCGCTTCCACTCCGATGAGAGCAGGTGGCTGTGGATCATCACTGGCGCCGGGAGCGACCCAAACAGCTGTTGCAGCTCGGGAAGCGAAGCGCCCGGCCTCACCCGCTCGGCCAACGACCAGGTGAGGCGTGCATGCAGGTCGGCGCGGTTCCGATACTCCTTCGGCCACGCCTGCTGGTACGCCGTGATGCGGGTGGTACGCGTGTTCAACTTGAGGAGCTTCGGCAGCTCGATCTCGGCCAGCCGCTGCTGCAACTTGTCCTGGCACTGCTCGTCGTCGCCGTGAATGATCGCCACGAGGGGGGTGGCCGGCGTCGTATCCTGCCGCTGCAGGAGCTGCGTGAGCTGGAACAGCACCTCCGTGCGATCCACCATGTAGGGAAGGAGGTCCGGGACCTCGCCCCCGCCCTGCGCCCATGGCGACGCCAGGAGCTGCGACGGAGTCTGCACTGCAGCTGACGGAGCCGACATGAAGCCGAGTGGCATCGCCGGCATCGACGGGGTGCGAACCGACGCCGCGGGGCCCGACGGGTCCGTCACTGGCGCGACGGGGGCGAAGAGCGATTCGCAGCGTGAGAAGAGCACGGGAGTGGGCCACTCGTGCCGAATCACCCGACGCCCCCCCCGCACCGCTTCCTCGAGCGAGTCGCCGTCGGCGAGTGTCGAGTACAAGCGCTCGGCGAAGTCGACCGCGCCCGCGTCGGAGATCGGGAACTGCATCGCCACGACCGCGGGCACGCCCGCCATCACCAACGCCGGCGCCACTCCGCCGTACGGATCCACGCCGGGCGCCTGCACCGCTTCGGCCGTACGACAGGCGTTCAATACCACCAGGCGCAACGACGGTCCGCCCAGCACGAGATTCGCGAACTCCGCACCCGTTATCGGGGATTCGCCCGCTCTCCCCTCGTCGCCTTCGAGCAGGAGCACGCCGTTGCGTCCATCGAACCCTCCGTGCCCCATGAAGTGCACGATGTGGTACGATTGCTCGTGTAGTGTCGCCTCGAGCGAGCGATACGTCGCGCCCTCGAGCGCAGCGGTCTCGATCGGGATCGTCCCGCCCCGCAACCTCGCCTCGACCTCGTCCCGCTCGCGGGCGAGATCGAGGTCGCCGCGCGGATTGGCCATCACGAACAGGATGCGCAACGGAGGCGCGAAGGGCGGCGGTGGCGATGCCGCGCGCGGCACGTCGAGATACCGGACGACTGCCGTCCCGTGACGCTGGACGAGAAACTCCCGGCGCTCCGGATAGTGCAGCAGCTCCCATGGGACGCTGGCCAGCGGTGCGACCGAGCGATTGTCGAGGTCCATGTGCAGGCGAATGCGCAGCACGTCGCCCCGCGCGCTCGTCATCCCGATGCTCTCGTCGAAACGGCGCTGCACGTTTCCCGTGAACAGCGCGCGAAAGAGCTGCGCCCCCATTCCCTCCAGTGGTGCGCTCCAATCAACCGAAGCATCCGGTGACGCCGTACCGCCTTGCAGCTGCACCGTCACGTTGCGTGCGTCCGCATTCCCCGCCCGGAGCGAGGCCGAGACGGCATCAAGCGCGGCGCCTAGCTGGTCCGGGGCGAACGGTGGCTCGAACACCCCTTCGGCACGTCCCGAGGGCGATTCGACCAGGATCGGATAACCGGATCCGGCGCGCGACTGGAAGGTGATGGAGAACTCGGCGTAGTTCGCCATGTGGACGCGGGGAGACCGTTCCTGATCGGGATCCCGATGCCGAGAGCCAAGCCAATCGGGAGCGTCGGGTGAGCGGAGCGAAGGAACAGTCCCAAGAGTGTCCTGCCGGACGGGACAGGGCAATAGCTGCGACGCATCGCGCCGCGCGCATCGCGGGCCTCGCGGGCCTCGCCGTGTCTGCCTGACGCGAGGCGCGCGGTCGGCGTCGCGCGCACCTGGTGCAGATCGCCGCTAGGGCGCGCCCGTGGACGACGCCCGGCGAGGCGCCGCTCCTGCTACCCCGTTGCCTTCAGCACTCGTGCCCGGTCCTTGAGCTCCGCCTCGATGCGCCCGCACATCACGTCGCACAGCCGGAAGATCTCCTTGTCGGCGAGCGCGTAGTAGACGAACAGCCCTTCCTTCCGTCGTTTGACGAAGCCAAGGGAGTGCAGCTGTGCCAGATGCTTTGAGACGTTGGCCTGCGAGAGCCCGGTCTCGTCGACCAGGTCGCCCACCGTCCGCTCCCCGGGGCGCATCACGTTGAGCAGCCGCAACCGCGCCGGGTCGGCCAACGCCTTGAAGCGTTCGGCGACCAGCGTGAGCAACTCCGGCGACATCGACTTGGCCATCGCGTCTCCTCCCTCGGCATCTGCACGTGCGGTGGGGCACTCCGTACACTGTTTCATAATATTACTACCTAGTTATGTTTCGGGTACTCCCCGTGCCGCGACGCATGGGACCTGGAGCCCGAACTGGAGGACCGCATGGTCGAACAGACGACACGATACGGGATCGGCGTGACGGTCCCCCTGCCATACGACGCCGCCGTCGAGCGCACCCGCGCCGCGCTCGCAACCGAGGGATTCGGCGTGCTCACCGAGATCGACATGCGCGCCACGCTCAAGAAGAAGCTCGATGTCGACTTCCGTCCGTACACGATCCTCGGCGCCTGCAACCCGCCGCTGGCATACCAGGCCGTCCTCGCCGAGCGGGACATCGGGCTCCTCCTGCCGTGCAACCTGGTCGTCTACGCCGGGGATACGGAGGGGACGAGCGTCGTCGCGGCGATGGACCCCGTCCAGGCACTGCAGCTGACGGGGCGCGACGACATCCACGCCCTCGCCACCGAAGTCCGCGCTCGCCTCGAGCGCGTGCTGGCGACCGTCGAACGCGAAGCGAGCGCCTGACGGCGACTCGCCAAGCGCCCGACGGCGCCAAGCCGAGCGGCGCGGCGGGCAGGCGCCTCGCGCCATATGCCTGCGTCAGGCGCGGCAGCCGAAGACTCCCACCCGCCCGAGGATTTTCTCGAGCGGGCAGAAGTTGGTGAAGCTCGACTGCAGCAGGTTGAAGCCGACAAACGCCGTGAAGGCGAACCACCACGGGCTGACCCAGACGCCTAACGCGACCGAGAGGAGGATGAAGAGGCCGGCGACGCGGCGGATGATGAAGTCGGGACACATGGGACGGGCTCCGGTAGGCGGGGCGTGAAGGTCAGAAGTAGTCTTCCATCGGCACCGTGGCGACGTGGAGGTGTTCACCCTCCACCGCATGGGCGCGGTATTCGGCGAGCGCCGCCCTGAGCGGCGCTGCGCGTTCGGCCGGAACGACGCTCAGGAAGACGGTCGCCGACCCGGGCCAGGCGCGCGTCCCGGCGAGCTTCCCGCTCGGACCCGCGCCACGCCCGTTCTCGAACTCGGTGTAGCCCGGCGCATCATGCGCCTCGAGCAAGGCCGAGATGCGCTGCGGCGTCGGGCCGCTGTACATCAGGAGCAGCAGTTTCATGCGAGTCTCCGGTCCGGCGATGCATCAGCTCCCAGTACAGGAGCGGCACCACCACCATGGTGAGCAGCGTGGCGACGACCGCACCGAACATCAGCGCGACCGCCAACCCCTGGAAAATCGGGTCGAGCACCATCACGAGGCCGCCAATGACGACTGCGGCAGCGGTCAGCGCGATCGGACGAAAGCGCACGCTTCCCGCCTCGAGCACCGCCTCGCGCAGAGATCGCCCGCGCGCTTCGGCGAGTTGGATGAAGTCCACCAGCAGGATCGAGTTGCGCACGATGATCCCGGCGAGCGCGATCATTCCGATCATCGACGTCGCGGTGAAGAACGCACCGGTGATCGCGTGCCCCGGGAGGATCCCGATCAGCGTGAGCGGGATCGGCGCCATGATCACCAGCGGTGTGGTGAACGACTGGAACCAGCCGACGACGAGCACATAGATCAGGATCAGCACGGCGGCGAAGGCGATCCCGAGGTCGCGGAAGACCTCGATCGTCACCTGCCACTCGCCGTCCCACTTCATCGCCAGCTCCTTCACGTCGGTCGGCTGCACCGCGTTGTACCTGGCGATCTCCGCTCCACCGATGCGCACCTTGTCGAGCGCACGATTCATCGCGAGGATCGCGTAGACCGGCGACTCGATCTCGCCGGCCACGTCGCCCGTGACGTAGATGACCGGGCGCAGGTTGCGACGCACCCGCACGCCCTCGCGCACCCCGTCCTGCACCGTGACGAACCGCGCCAGCGGCTGCGGCCCGGTCATCGTCGCGACCGGGAGGTTGAGGAGCGCCTCGATCGACGAGCGATCGGCGAGTGCGAGGCGTGGAACGATCGCCTTCCCTTCTCGCGCGTCGGCGTCGGGGGCGATCCCGGTCGGATGCCCCGAGAGCGCGAGATACAGCGTCTGGGAGATCTGCTCGACGCTCGCCCCGCTCCGCGCCGCCAGGACGCGATCGACGCGGAACGTGCGCTTCGCCTCCGGCGCTTCGATCGTCCAGTCGACGTCGACGACGCCCGGGGTGCTCTCGAAGATCTTGCGCACCTCCCCCGCCGCCGCCACTCGCACCGAATCGTTAGCCCCGTAGACCTCGGCGACCAGCGTCGACATCACCGGCGGGCCCGGCGGAATCTCGGCGACCTTCACCGAGGCGCCGTAGCGCTTGGCGATCGCGTCGACGTGCGGGCGCACGGCGACGGCGATCTCGTGGCTTTGCCGGTCGCGCTCCCCCTTCCCGAGGAGGTTCACCTGCACGTCGACGACGTTCGCGCCACGCCGCAGGAAGTAGTGACGCACCAGCCCGTTGAAGTTGAACGGAGCGGCGACGCCGGCGTAGACCTCGGTGCTCGTGACTTCGGGAACGGTGCGCAGGTATGCGGCGATCGACTCGCCTAACGCCTGGCTCGTCTCGAGCGTCGTCCCCTCGGGGAGGTCGGCGATGACCTGGAACTCGCTCTTGTTGTCGAACGGGAGCATCTTGACCTGCACCGCCTTGATCCCCAGCAGCCCAACCGAGAGCAGCAAGAGCACCACGGTGCCACCGTAGAAGGCGTAGCGGCGCCCGGACTGCTCGATGAGCGGGACCATGATGCGGCTGTACAGCGCGGCGAAGCGTCCGCTCTCCTCGGGTTCGTGCGCGCGATCCGTGGCGCTGGCGTGCTTCGCCACGTGCCCGCGCAGGAGCTTGAGCGCGATCCACGGCGTCACGATGAAGGCCACCGCGAGCGAGGCGATCATCGCCACCGAGGCGCCGACCGGGATCGGGCGCATGTAGGGTCCCATCATCCCCGAGACGAAGGCCATCGGGAGGATCGCCGCGATCACCGTGAGCGTGGCGAGGATCGTCGGATTCCCGACCTCGTCGACCCCCTCGACAGCTGCAATCTCCGGCGTGCGATCGCCGCGCACCATGTGGCGATAGATGTTCTCCACCACCACGATCGCGTCGTCCACCAGGATGCCGATCGAGAAGATGAGGGCGAAGAGCGTGATGCGGTTGAGCGTGTAGCCCAGCGCGTAGTAGACGAAGAGCGTGAGCGCCAGCGTGACCGGGACGGCGACGAGCACCACCAGCGCTTCGCGCCACCCGAGGAACAGCCCGACCAGCACCGTCACCGAGAGCGTGGCGATGAGGAGGTGCAGGATCAGCTCCTGCGCCTTCTCCCCCGCCGTCTCCCCGTAGTCGCGCGTCACGTCGAGCGAGACGTCGGCCGGCAGGAGGCGACCACGCGCCGCTTCGACGCGCTCCTTCACCGCGTGCGTCACCACGGTGGCGTTGGCTCCCTTCCGCTTGGCGACGCTGATCGTGACGGCGTGCCGCACCGGCCCGCCCGACGTCGCGTGCGACACGTAGCCGCTCACGTCGCCGTAGTCCTCGCGCACCGTCGCCACGTCGCGCACGAGCACGGGGGTGCCACTGCGCGCGCTCACCACCACGTCGCCCACCTCCGTCGGCGTCGACAGCGCCGCGCCGACATCGATCCGATACACCGCGTTCGCGCTGGCGAACTCACCAGCCTGCAGCCGAGCGTTGGCGCCGCGGAGCGCCTGCGCCACTTCGCCCGGCGTCACCCCGAGCGCCGCGATGCGCGACGGCTCGAGCGTCACCGACAGCTGCAACGGCTGCCCGCCGGCAATCGAGGTCTCCGAGACGTCGGTCACGGTGCGGATCTCGTCCTCGAGATGCACCGCCACCTGGCGCAGCTCGTCACTGGAGTAGCGATCCGACGAGAGCGTGAGCGTGAGCACCGGGACATCGTCGATCGAGTGCGGCGTCACCAGCGGCGGCAACGCACCGGCCGGCGCCTGATCCATCGACGCCTGCAGCTTGGCCTGCACCTTGGTGATGCTGCGCTCCTGGTCTTCACCGACCTTGAAGCGCACCGTCACCAGCGTGTACCCCTCCCCCGCCATCGCGTAGACGTGCTCCACGCCAGGGATCTCCCACATGCGCCGCTCGATGGGTCGGGAGAGGAGGTTCTCCACCTCGCGCGCCCCCGCGCCGGGAAGCGCCGCCATCACGTCGATCATCGGGACGGAGATCTGCGGTTCCTCCTCCCGCGGCGTTGCCATGATGCCAAGGAGTCCGACGACCAGCGACGCCAGCGTGACCAGCGGCGTCAGCTTGGACTGCAGGAAGGCCTTGGCGATGCGTCCTGAAATACCCATGTCGTCACTCCTTCCCGGCGCTCGTCGGAACCCAGACGGTGTCGCCGTCGGCGAGTCCCGCGAGCACCTCGACAAACGATCCGCGCACCGAACCGGTGCGGATCCACCGCGTGGTGGTCACGCCTCCGCTCGTCGCGGTGACGCCGGTGAGGTCTCCTTCCTTTCGCACCGCCGCCGCGGGGACCAGCAGTGCCGTGCGTGTCCCGTCGCCCACGCTCAGTTCGGCCGAACCGCCCGAGGCGAGCGCGCCGTCCTTGTTGTCCACGACTGCATTGATCGTGTAGAGCGAGCCGCCGGCCGCGGGGACCACCCCCTCCACCCGCGCCGTCGCGCTGACCCCCTCGACCGTGACCGCGACCGTGGAACCGCGCGAGAGCTGCCGCGCCGTCGGCGGCGGAACGCTGGCGACGATCCGCAGCCGCGCCTGGTCCTGCACCGTGAGGAGCGGCGCCCCGGGAGCTGCAAAGGCGCCGACGTCGACGAAACGTTGCGTCACCACACCGCTGAACGGCGCGCGAATGACCGAGTAGCTCGCGACCGCGTCGAGTTCACCGGCCCCCGCGCGCGCAGCGTCGACGCCAGCCTTTGCGCGGGCGAGTCCCGCTTCGGCGGCATCGAGCTGGGCCCGCGGAGCGGCACTGTCGGCGTAGAGTGCGCGCATGCGCGTCGCCATCAGCTCCGCTTCGTGATGCATCGCCTCGGCGCTCGCCATCGACGCTTGCACCTGCTGCCGCTTGGCCTCGAGGTCGCGCGCATCGATGCGCACCAGCGGATCGCCCGCGCGCACCCGATCGCCTTCGCGCACGAGGACGGCAGTGACCGTCCCCATCAGCTTGGTACTGACCGTCGCTTGCGCGAATGGGGTCGCCACCGCCGACGCCTGCGTGGTGGCGGCGATCGTCGTGTCGCGCACCACGAGCGCGTTGCCGGCCGGCGGCGTGCTGGGCTTCTGTTGCGCGTGTTCCTCGGTGTTGCCACCGCAGGCTGCGAGCCCGAGGGCGGTCGCCACCAGCACGCCTGTCTGCCATGACTGCATAACGAGTCTCCGTTGACCGTCAGTTCTTGGAAGGCGAAGGCGCGACGGGCGCCTCGTCGATCGGTGATTGCGACGCCAGCGGGGCGTCGTCGAGCATCCGCAGCGCTCCCGGATCGAGCCCGAGGAGTCGGCGCCGTTCGACCGTCGCCGTCAGCAGCGCGTAGCGCGCGCCGGCGAGGGCCAGTCGGCTCTGCGTTTCCATCGCCGCCGCATCGAGCAGTTCCACCACGGGAGCCAGCCCACCGGCGTAGCGCCGGCCAACGATGCGGTGCGCGTCGATGCCGTGTTGCACCCCGCGCTCGGCGATGTCGAGTCGCGCCAGGGCCACTCGCAGCGTCGTTGCACTCTGCTCGGCATCCAGCCGCGCCGTCGCTTCCGCGCCATCGCGCATCGCTTCGGCGGCCGCGCGGCGGCTCGCCGCGGCCCGACTGTCTGCCAGCTCGGACGCGCCGGCGAAGGGCGTCCACGACGCCATCACCCCAACCGTCCAGTTGTTGTCGCCTCCAAACGGGCGCAGCGCTGAGTTCCAATCGTAGCGCGCGAAGCCATTGAGGCGCGGGAGGTAGAGCGATTGGGCGCGCCGTGCATCGGCGGCCGCGGCGTCGGCACCCGCGCGCGCGGCATCGACATCGGCACGCGGTGCGCCTGGTGTCGCCTCGAGGGCAAGGCGTGCTGCCTCACGCAGCGACGTACTGGCAGGGAGGGCCGACGGAAGTGTCCAGCTTGTGTCGCCCGGAGTGCCGAGCAGCGTGGCAAGGGCGAGACGCGCATTCGTCGCATCACCTTCCGCCTCGAGCAGCATCGTCTCGACCTCTCCCGCCTTGACCGACGCCAACAGCGCATCGGCCGGGGTCACGAGTCCGTTCGTGACCATCGCCTCGGCCTGCCGCACGTGTTCACGCGCAGCGCGTACGGCGATGCTGAGCGTCTGCACCTTGTCGGTTGCGAGGACTGCGCCGTAGTACGCGCGAATCACGTTCGCTCGCGTCCCGGTCGCGGCCCACTCGGCCGTCGCTTGCGCCGCATCGCCCGCCCGAACGGCGGCGCGTCGCCCAACCAGTGCATCGGCGTTGAAGAGCGGCTGCTCCAGCACCATCGCGCCGGTGTAGTTCGACGCGACCGCCGGGTAGTTGAGGCGCGCCGGATCGAAGTCCTGCTGCGTGATCGTACGCTGCCGGAGCGTTGTCCCGAAGGCGCCGATCGGGTCGGTCGTGCGCATGTAGCCGGCGTCGAAGCGCACCGTTGGGAGAATCCCCTTGAGGGGAAGGAGCGCCTGCGCGCGCTGCGCGTCGGCGGCCGCACTCTGTGCGCGGTTGCCGTAGGCAGAGCGATCGGCGCGCTCGAGCGCGTCGGCGAGGCGGAGCGTCGGCGCAGCGCCCTGTGCCCGCGCGATCGCAGGGGCGTAGAACGCGGCGGCGCCGGCGATGAGCGCTGCCGGCGCGGACCACCATCGGGATGTGGAGAAGATTCGTATCATGAGCGCCTGGTGTAGACTGAGTATATAACTACATGGTTATATATTCGGCGTCAAGGGATTGCCGAAGCTGCGTGCCGGGATTGGGTCCGGGGTGGGGCTCCGGTCGGTGCCGAGGCCACCATGCGACGCTGCGGGATTCGCGCGGTCGGTCGATGGCACCGGTCGCGAATCATTGGAGGACGCACATGCAACTTTTGGTGCGCGTCAGGGCATCCCTTATACGGAAGCCCGGGTCGCTGGCCGAAACCAGCATGCGAACGACTGTCCTGCCCCGCCTTCCGACTCTTACCGCCTGGCCGATGGCCCCGTCCCGCACGCACATCGTTCCCACGGGGATCGAACGACACTTCGGAGAGGATGAGATCATCGTCTCCAAGACCGACCTGCAGGGAAAGATCACGTACGCCAATGACGTCTTCATCCGCGTTGCCGGCTACACGGAGGAGGAACTCATCGGTGCGCCGCACTCCCTGATCCGGCATCCCGACATGCCGCGCGCCGTCTTCAAGCTCCTGTGGGACACGCTCGAAGCGGGGCACGAGATCTTCGCCTACGTCAACAACATGGCGGCCAACGGCGACAATTACTGGGTCTTCGCCCATGTGACGCCGTCGTTCGACGCGCACGGGAAAGTGGTCGGCTTTCACTCCAACCGTCGCGTGCCGGAACCCGCCCGGGTCGCGGCCGTGAAGCCGCTCTACGAGGCACTCCTCGCGACCGAACGCCGGCACTCCGATCGCCGCGATGGACTCGTCGCCTCCGTGGCGCAGCTCGAAGGGATCCTTGCTGCCGCCGGCCTCACGTACCACGAATGGGTCTGGACCTTCAAGCCGTAAGGATTCGCCGATCACTTCGCCTGCCAGCACCGCCCGCCCGTTCCAGAGCCGCGTTATGCCCACTGCCCTCGATACAGCCGCCCTCAGCTCGGCGGATTCCATTGATGACGTTCGCCGTGAACGCGACGCACTGCGCGCCGAGCTGAACGCGGCGCGCGCCGAGCTCGAGGAGTACCGCCTCGGCATTGACGCGATCACGACCGTCAGCCGCAAGGCGGCCGAAGGGAACCTCGAGGACCGCGTCCTCGGGATCCGGCGCGACGGTCCGCTCGGCGACCTGTCGCGTGGCATCAATCATCTCCTCGACCTTACCGACGCCTTCGTGCGAGAGGCGCGCGCCTCCCTGCAGCATGCGAGTGAGGAGAAGTACTGGCGTCGCGTGCTCGAGCGTGGACTGCTCGGGAGCTATCGTCAGGCCGCGCGGTTGATCAATGGCGCCACCGACCAGATGGCCGCCAAGTCGCAGCAGCTGCGCGATGCGCACGCACGCCGGTTGCAGCTGGCCGACGAGTTCGAGGATGCGATCAAGGTCGTGGTGGACAATGTCGCCGCGGCGGCCACTGAGGCGCGCGCGACGGCCGAATCGCTTGCCGGCACGGCGCAACTCACGGCCCAGCAGTCCACGACCGTCGCATCGTCGTCGGAAGAGGCGAGCCGGGGAATGGAATCGGTCGCCGCGGCGGCTGAAGAGATCACCGCGACCGTGGCGAGCATCGAGGACCAGGCGCGCACCTCGCGCGACCTCGCCACCTCGGCGGTGAAGTCGGCGCGCCAGACCAACGAGACCGTGGTGGGCCTCTCGTCGGCGTCGCAGCAGATTTCCCGCGTCGTCAAGCTCATCACCGACATCTCCAGCCAGACACGCCTCCTCGCGCTCAACGCGACCATCGAGGCCGCGCGCGCCGGTGAATATGGGCGTGGCTTCGCGGTCGTTGCCGCCGAAGTGAAGAATCTCGCGACCAAGACCGGGGAAGCGACCGAAGAGATCGGCGCCCAGGTTGGAGCGATCCAGTCCGCGAGCGAGCGCGCCGTGAAGGCGATCGGCGGCATCAGCGAGACCATTGGCGACATGCACAACCTCTCGAATGCAGTGAGCGAGGCGGTCGTGAATCAGCGCGTCGCGATTGACGAGATCAACCGCAACATCCACGAGGCCGCCGAAGGCACTCGGCTGGTGACGGGCAGCATCACCATGGTCTCGCAGTCGGTCGACGAAACGCAGTCATCGTCGGAGCAGATGCTGCAGGCCGCTGGCGAGCTCTCGCGCATGGCCGAGCGCCTGCGCAACGAGGTGAATCGCTTCCTGCAGGTCATTCGCGGCACCGGCGACGCGCCGTCTCCCCGTTGATCCGCGCGCTGGAGAGGTCACTTCACAAGTAGTCGACGGCGGCCGGTCGGCGGCGGCCGCTCTTCGGCGGGCGGTCGACGCCGTTCGATCGACTGCGTCTGGCAGACGCCGACCGGTCGATGGTGGGCGGCGGCACCGGAAGCGACGTGCGAAACCACCGGACGTCTCGGAAGAAGCGTCGGCGGTCGAACTCGCCGCCGGCGCAGTGTCAGGCCGCCGGCTCGCGCGCCTGCAGTTGATCGTTGGGAGCGCTCGTCCCGCCGATCGGCTCCAGCTGTTCCAGCAGGAGGCGCAGCTCGTCGATCGGCACCGGGCGGCTGAAGTGATACCCCTGCCCGATTTCGCACCCGTACGCTCGCAGCGCGTCGGCCTGCTCTGCCGTCTCGACCCCTTCGGCGACGACGACCATCTCCAGGTCGTGCCCCAACTCGATCGTGCGTTCCACCATGCTGCAGGCGTCATCGTCTCGCAGCATGTCGCGCACGAAGGAGCGATCGACCTTGAGTTCGGTCGCCGGGATGTGCCGAAGCTGCGCCATCGACGAATAGCCGGTCCCGAAATCGTCGATCGACAGTCCGATCCCGCGCATGCGAAGGCGCGTGAGGATGTCCAAGGCAGTCCCGAGGTCGTTGATGAGCCCCGACTCGGTGATCTCGAGGACGATGTGCGACGGATCGACGTGATACGATTCGGCGAGTGGGACGACCTTCTCGGGGAAGGAGAGGTCGGTGAGCGATCGCGCCGAGATGTTGATTGCCAGCTTGAGGCGCGGCCACTCGGAGAGCGTCCCGAACTCGTGTAGCGAGCGGCGGATGATCGCGTTGGTGAGGCGCTCGATGAGGTGATGTTCCTCGGCAACGCCGATGAAGCGATCGGGATAGACCAGCGTGCCGTCCTCCGCCACGATCCGCACGAGCGCCTCGATGCCGGCGACTCGTCCATCCGCCAGGTGCAACTGCGGCTGGTAGTGCATCACGACGCGCCCTTCGTCGAGCGCCTGCACCAACGCGGCAGGAGTGAGCGGCGGAGACTGCAGTGCCGGACGCTCCTCGACCTCTCGCACCGCGTGCGCCTCCACGAGCAGGTCCTGCAGTTCCTTGATGCGGAACGGCTTGCGCAGGCTCCCCGCCGTGCGCAGTCCCAGCGATCGCGCGAGCTCCTCCGCAGTGCGGAGCACCTTGCCATCCATTCCGCTCATCAGGATGATGTGCGCCCGACACCCTTCGGCGGCAAGTTCACGCAGCAGTTCGATCCCGTCCGCATCGGGCATCAGGAGGTCGAGCACGATCAACGTCACGTCGGCGCCGAGCGCCGCGCGAAAGTCTGCACGCGTGGTGGTGGGGGTGCAGCGCATCCCCACGTGTCGCGCCGAGGCGCGAATGAGGTTCCCGATCGCCGCCTCGTCGTCGAGGGCGACGATGTGCGGCTCTCCACCTGTAGTCACGGGCGCGCTCATGAGATCCCTGCCTGCGACGCCGCTTCCATGACCTGCGCAACGGTCGCCGTGAAGTGCCGCTTGAGAAATGGCTTGGCGAGGAGCGGCGCGTCGAGTTCGCTCCCGCTCCGGGCCCGAAGCGCCTGGGCGGGAAAGCCGGAGGTGAAGATCACGCGCACCTCAGGCACGCGTCGTCGCACCTCCTCCGCCAGCCGCACGCCGTTCATGCCGCCCGGCATCATGACGTCGGTGATGAGCAGATCCACCGCCGCATCGACGGCAAGCAGCCCCAGTGCTTCGCGCCCATCGGCAGCGGTGCGGACCTGGTAGCCCATCGATCGGAGGTACGCCGCCGCGATATCGAGCAGCTCGACCTCGTCGTCGACCACCAGCGCGGTTGCGCCTGGCCTCGCTTCGTGATGCGCCGCGATCGGACGCCGCACGGCCTCCGCGCCGAGGCTCTCGCGCGCAACCGGTAGGAGGATCGACACCGTCGTCCCCATCCCCACCTCGCTGTAGACCTTCACGTTTCCACCCGACTGCTTGACGAAGCCGTACACCATGGAGAGGCCGAGCCCTGTGCCGCGGTCCTTCCCTTTCGTGGAGTAGAACGGCTCGAAGATGCGGTCGAGCGACTCGGGTGGGATGCCGCCGCCGGTATCGGACACGCGCAGCAGCACGTAGTCGCCCGGCTCGAGCTCACCGGCGCGCACGGCGGAATGGTCCGCGTCGAGTTCGGCGAGTTGCGTGGCGATGGTGATCGTTCCGCCGTCGGGCATCGCATCGCGCGCATTCACCACGAGGTTGAGCAGGACGTTGTCGAGTTCTCCAGCGTCCGCGTACAGCTGCGGCGTGTTTGGTCCGATGTCGGTGAGCAGCTTGATGTCCGGGCCGAGTGTACGCGCTGCCATTGCGATGAAGTCGCGGATGGCTCTCGGGAGCTCGATCGCCGTCGGTTCCAGGTGCTGGTTGCGCGCGAAGGCGAGCAAGCGGCGCGTGAGTTCGCCGCCGCGAAGCGCCGCCTGTTGCGCGGCGTGCAGGAGGTTTGCCACCTCCGCGGGCGGATCTTCCTCCTGCACGAGGTCGATGTTCCCGACGACGACGGCGAGGAGGTTGTTGAAGTCGTGCGCGATCCCCCCCGTGAGCTGGCCGATCGCTTCCATCTTCTGGGAATGCCGCAGCTGCTGCTCCAGGCGGTGACGGTTCGACGTGTCGCGCACGACGTGCACCGTCCACCGGCTCTCCTGCATGAGCATCCGGGAGCGCGTCACCTCGGTCGGCACCAGCTGCCCATCGGAGCGGAGCGCGAACTGGCTGCTCTCGCCGCCCGGCTTTGCCTTGCCGAGTTCGAGTGCATCGAGCTCGGCCTCGAGTCCCGCTCGTGCGTCCGGAGGCACCAGCGTTGCGATGTCGGTTCCCCGGAGCTCGGCGGCGGTTCGTCCGTAGAGCTGCGACGCGGCAGCGTTTACTTCGGCGATGCGACCGTGCGCGTCGGAAATGATCACCGCGTCGGGGGCGGCGTTGATGATCGCCCGGAAGCGCGAGTCGCTCCGTCGTCGCGCGGCATCTGCCTGCCGAAAGATCACGCCAATGACGACGATGAGTGCAACAACGACCGCAAGGCCCGTGAAGATGAGGAACTCGCGCCGGCGCGTCGCGACGACGCTCGTGTCGAGCCGTTCACGCAACGCGTCCAGCGTCGCATCGATCAGGACGAACTGCGCATCCACGTCGCCGGTGACCAGCGCAAAGAACGAATCGGCGGGGAAACTCGCCGAGCTCACGTCGAGCACGTGCTGATGCGTGAGCGCTACCGCATGATCTGACGCGTGGAGTGCGCCGACGATGAAGGGCACCAACGCCTCGTCCAGCGAGGAGTCGGCGAGGCGCGCCTGCGTGAGATCGTGCTCCACCGTGCGGAGTCCGCCCTGCAGTTCTCCGACAAGGGCGGCGAGGCGCACCTGGTCGTCGCGCGTCACGCGCCCCGCGGCCAGAATCCTTGCGCCGCCGGCACGCAACTGTCCCATCGACTCGCTCAGCGCCGGGAGGTCGCCGAGGGCGGCGCGCTCCAGGTAGTGCTCGGCGACGCCGCGATGAAAGGCGAGGCCGGACATGTTGGCGATCACGCGCAGGACGCCGATTTCCTCGGCGATCAGCGTCGTGTGGCGTGCGAAGAGCTCGTTAGGCGGCAGCGCGTTCGTCATCTGCTGGCTGACGATGGACTGCCAACGCCCACTCAGGCTGCGGGCGAGGGGGAGGAGCGAGGGATCGAGCGCCTCGAGTTCCTGGCGTTGCGCCAGGAAACTCGCGGTCAGTGCCGCCTGGCTCGCAGTGAGCGTTGGCGATGATGCGCTCCCGGCCGCAGCCATCATGTGGTGTTGCCCGCGGTTTACCTGGAGGAGCCGGATGGTGGCGAGCACGCTGCGCGCCGCGGGCATTCCCGCCAGTTCGGCTTCGGCTCTCGCGCTCGCGGCCTTCCCGTCTCGCACCACGATTGTTGCGGGAATGCCGAAGAGCAGCAGCGCAAGCACTGCCGCGAGCGTGAGGGCGGCGCGTGACCGGAGTTGGGTGCCGCGGTCGAGCATGAACGATCCCGGTGCCTGGCGTCCGCGTGCGAGGGGGAGCCGAGTGGTGCAGCGACGGCGCGAAAGGACCGTGCGCTGACGACGCTCGCCGTCGCGAACGCCTCTATCAAGTCTCGGAGAGATTGTCGCGGAACTTCATCGCCGCAGAGCAAGACGTCTCCGGCTGCGGAGAGGTTGGGAATCTCCAACCGAGGCCGTGCCACTGCCGAGCGTACGTCGACGCGAACGCGCCGTGTGTCACCGCGTGTAGACAGCCGTCGCGCATGAGTCGCCCCTCATCCGGTCGTTCGGTCCGAACTGTCTGCATTTCAGACCGCGTGTCGACCGTGCGATGCGACACTTCCCACGCGCGGGGACGTATGACACCCGTCGATGCAGGAGATCCGTGTCGTCCGCTCGCCGCAATTCGCGCGCATTCTCACGCCAATTCACGCCCCTCCCCTTGACGGCGACCACCCGACGACGGCATATACCTAGCTAATTATGTATAGGTAGCTGGGTATGAAGCGCGCACGAAACGACATCCTGCAGGGCACACTGGACCTGCTCGTTCTCAAGTGCCTCGACGCGCAGGGGAGCATGCATGGATACGCGCTCACCGCGTACATCCAGCGCGTCTCCGCCGAGCAGTTGCGGGTCGAGGAGGGCTCCCTGTATCCCGCGCTCCATCGCATGGAGCAGGCGGGATGGGTCAAGGCCGAATGGGGCGTGACGGAGAAGAACCGGCAGGCGCGGTTCTACAGCATCCTCGCGGCCGGCAAACGGCAGTTGGAGGAGGAGGAGGCCTCCTGGGCGCGATTGCGAGACGGGGTGCAGCGCGTGCTGCGCTACGCCTGACCCGTACCCGCAGCGCCTCCACTTGCTCTTTCCGCGCATTCCCGCCCACCGCTCGCCTTCTCCTTCCCCGGGCTCCCATGTGGTATCACCGTCTCCTCAACTCCTTTCGCCCGCACCGCCTCTCCTCTGACGTTGCGCGAGAGCATGCGTTCCATATCGCCGAGCGCGTCGACGAACTCATCGCACGCGGGATGTCGCCCGACGCGGCCGCGCGCGAGGCGCGACGCCAATTCGGGCATGGCGGCACGATGCGCGAGGCGACGCAGGACGCGAATCTCTTCACGTGGCTCGATGCCGCCTGGCGCGACACCCGCTACGCCGCACGCGCGCTGGCGGCGAGTCGCGGCTTCACGCTGGTCGCAGTCGCGTCGCTGGCGCTCGGTATCGGAGCGAACACGGCGATCTTTTCACTGATCGATGCGGTGATGCTGCGCTCCCTCCCGGTACGTGCCCCCGAGGAGCTCGTCGTGGTCGGCGAGCGCAACGCGACGCCGCGCAAGGGGACTTCGGTCGGGCCGGGCGAGTACACGAATCCGATCTGGGAACAGGTGCGCGACGGCGAGCACCCCTTCGCCGGCGTGCTCGCGTACGGCGACTTGTCGGTCAACCTTGCCGATGCCGGCGAAGTTCGTCCGGCCACCGGTCTCTGGGTGAGCGGCTCCTTCTTCGAAACGTTAGGCGTTCGCGCCGAACGCGGACGCCTCCTCTCCCCGTCCGACGACGTGCGGGGATGCGCCGCGACCGCGGTGATCAGCGACGCCTTCTGGCAATCCTCGCTTGGTGCAGATCCCGGCGTCATTGGTCGCACCATTTCGCTCTCCGGGCACCCCGTCGAAGTCGTCGGCGTTGCCGCGTCATCGTTCCACGGGCTCGAGGCTGGCCGGTCCCCCGCGTTCTACGTTCCCTTGTGCGCGCAACCGATCGTCGATCCCGGGAGCGACTTCCTGGACAACCGCTCGTTCTGGTTCCTCCGCGTTGTCGGTCGCCTCGATCCGAGCGTCTCGCTGGCGTCGGCGAACGTGGAGCTGGAGACGAAGTCCGCGACATGGTTCCGCAACACCCTCCCCGCCGACTGGGGGCCCGAGAATCAGCGGGACTACCTCACGCACCGTCTCGAGGCGCGGCGGTCGCTCGGCGGACTGTCGGGCGTGCGCCAGAGCTACTCCAGCGCACTCGTGATCCTCATGTCGATCGTTGCACTGGTCCTGCTCGTGGCGTGTGCGAACGTGGCGAACCTCATGCTGGTGCGCACCGAGGTGCGGCAACGGGAGCTGGCGGTTCGCGTGGCCTTGGGCGCTGGGAGGCTGCGCGTACTGCGACAGCTCTTCACCGAGGGGTTGCTGCTGGCGGTCGCGGGCGGCGTGCTCGGGGTTGCCATCGCGTACCAGGGGAGCCACGCACTCCTTCGCTTCCTCTCCAGTGACCGGCAGCCGGTCGTTCTCGACCTGTCGATCGACCTTCGCGTCCTCCTGTTCACTGGTGCGACCGCGGTACTGACGGCAATCCTGTTCGGGCTCGCCCCGGCGTGGCGTGCGTTTCGCGTGGATCCGCACGACGCACTGACGGCGCAGGGACGCGGCGCGGTCAACGCGCGCTCGCGTTTCGGCTTCGGCAAGGCGCTCGTCGCGGCGCAAGTCGCCCTCTCGCTGGTGCTGGTGACGGGTGCGGCGCTCTTGTTAGGCAGCTTCCGCGCGGTAGCCGACGTGGACAAAGGCTTTGACGAACACAACATCCTCGTGGCCGAAACGGACTTTCGGTGGAATGACGCCGTCTCGT
Organism: uncultured Gemmatimonadaceae bacterium; assembly: GCA_964637355.1. Classification (GTDB taxonomy): domain Bacteria; phylum Gemmatimonadota; class Gemmatimonadetes; order Gemmatimonadales; family Gemmatimonadaceae; genus SCN-70-22. Next base: position 21,183 of record CAZWVG010000009.1, on the reverse strand, counting down.
CCGAAGCGCGCATGGATGGACAGAAGCGCGCACTGCAACGATTGCGGGCGCTTCCGGGCGTGACGGCGGCATCGATGTCGTTCCGGACTCCGCTCGAGCCCAGAGGGTGGAACAACATCATCGATGTCCCAGGGGTGAACTTCGAGCGTCGCGACGATGCGCTCGGGTGGATCAACCTGGTCGACGCGGACTACTTCTCGACGCTGGGGACGCGTCTCATCGCTGGGCGAGACTTCACCGACGCCGATCGCGCCGGGGGACCAAATCTCGCGATCATCAACGACGTGGCGGCGAAGCGGTATTTCGCCGGTCGCAATCCCATCGGCGGAACCTTCTCGATCGAAGTAGCCCCGAAGCAGCGCCTCACGTACGAGGTCGTCGGGGTGGTGGGCAACGCGTCGTACTCATCGCTCCGCGAGGCTCCTCGCGCACAACTCTTCCTCCCCCTGGCGCAGAACCTCGATTACACCGGTACGATCTCGTTCGAGATGAGAACGGCTGGCGGCGCGTCGTCCCTCCGCCCGGCCGTCACGCGTGCCCTCGCCGAGGTACAGCCGCGTGCTACGGTGCGCTTTCAGGAGCTCGAACGACAGGTCTCCGACGCGCTGCGCACCGATCGCCTCCTGGCGTCGCTCTCCGTCTTCTTCGGCGGGCTCGCGTTGCTGCTGGCGATGATTGGGCTGTACGGCACCATGTCGTACGCGATCGCCCGTCGTCGCGCCGAGATCGGGATTCGCCTCGCGCTGGGTGCTGCACCCGAGCGCGTGTCGCGCGGTGTACTGCGCGAAGTCGCGACCGTGCTGGGGCTCGGGCTGCTGCTCGGGCTGGCTGGCGTGTTTGCGACGACGCGCATGGTGGAGGGGTTCCTCTTCGGCGTCACTCCACGCGAACCCACGCTCCTGCTGGCTTCGATGTTCGTCCTCGGCGTCGCGACGCTCCTCGCCGGCTATCTCCCCGCTCGACGCGCGGCGGGGATGGATCCGATGGAGGCGCTGCGGCAGGACTAGTCCCGTCGTCTCGTCCGTCTCCCGCTACGCTTCTGGCTCCCAGGTCGACGCCGGCGGCGGTGCGACTCTGGTGTCACCGTGTCCTCCGCGGGCAAGGCTTTCAACCGCGGAGATCGCGGAGTCCGCGGAGGAGTGTTAGCGCATTCCTTCGTGCCGAGCGAAGATCAACGGCATTGCACCACAGCGGGCACAGAGAGCACGGTGCCGACGCTGCTATTCTCCGCGTTCTCCGCGGACTCTGCGGTTCAATTGTTCCGGGGGGAAATTCGCCGAATCCTCGGTGTCCTCCGTGATTGAGAGCGCTTCAGGAACAGCGGGCGCTACTTCAGAGATTCCCCAAACAGCTTCAACATCGCCGCCCACGATTCCTCGTCGGCCTTGGCGTCGTACTTGAGCCCCTTCATGCCGTAGGACTCGGCCTTGGGGTTGGTGAAGCCGTGTTCGGCGCCGGCGTAGCGCACGACTTCGACGCTCGCGCCAGCTGCCTTGAGGCGCGTGGCGAAGCTGTCGATCGCGGCGGCCGGCACCATGGGATCGGCCTCGCCGGCGAGGACCAGGATTTTCGCCTTCACGCTCCCGGGCGGAACGGTCATGCTGGGGGGCATCGCACCGTGAAAGCTGGCGACGGCCTTGAGGTCCATCCCGCTCTGCGCCATCCCGAGGACCACCGCGCCGCCGAAGCAGTAGCCGATCGCCCCAATGCGCGTGCTGTCGACGTGCGGATCGGCCTTGAGCTGGGCAAGCGCGGCCTGGAAGCGCGCGACCATCGCGTCCATGTCTCCAACTGCAGCCTGCATGAAGGCTTGTGCCGAGTCGGGGTGCGCGGTGTGCTTCCCCTCGCCGTACATGTCGAGCGCGAAGCCCACGTAGCCGGCCTTGGCGATGCGGCGCGCCTGCTCGTCGGCGTGCTCGTTATGCCCCCACCACTCGTGGACGACCAGCACGCCCGGGCGCTTGTCCTGCACCGACGCGTCCCACGCGATCAGCCCCTGGAGCGGCGTGCTCCCCGCGGAATAGCTGACCGGGCGCGTCTGGATATCCGGACCCGGCGCCGGCTCGGGCGTCTTCTTCTCGCTTCCGCCGCAGGCGGCGAGCAGGGCAACAGCAGCGGCGAGCACCGCGGTCGATCGACGAGGAGAAATCATCGTGCGCTCCTTGCACAGGAATGAGACGGGCAACGCATACACGCCATGCATACACGCCACGCATGCGTGCAACGTACGGACTCCCTCGATCAAGTCCAGTCGCCCGCGTGGCGTTCCAGCGCACGCACGTCGTCGCGCGCGGAGTGCGCACTGGCGCATCGGGGAGCCGCAGGTGACACTTGCCACGCGTCTCGCCGATGTCGGGCGACGCCTCCCCCTACCTCCTCGTCGTGCGATGCCCGACCACTTCCCTCCAGTCCTCCGCCGCGCCGCGATGCACGCGACCCTCGGCGCGGCGCTCCTGCTGACCGACGCCCACGCGCTTCGCGCGCAGGGAGCCGGGCGCTCGACGCAGGTGGATTCGCTCCCGCTCCAGCCGACGCGGCACCTTCGCTTCACCGCGACCGAAGGCACGTGGATGTCGCTCGACGTCTCGCCCGACGGCCGTTCGCTCGTCTTCGACCTGCTCGGCGATCTGTACACGATGCCGCTCACCGGCGGGAAGGCGACACGCATAACGAGTGGCACTCCGTTCGATGGGCAGCCGCGCTGGTCGCCGGACGGACGATCGATTGCCTTCGTGAGCGATCGATCGGGAGCGGACAACGTCTGGGTGGCGGACGCCGACGGACGCAACGCGCACGCGCTCACGCGCGAGGAGCGGCGCACCTTCGTGTCGCCGGAGTGGACGCCGGATGGCGAGTACGTCGTCGCCTCGCGCAGCATGGAGGTGGTGAACCGTCCGCAGGACTACCAGCTCTTCATGTACCACGCGAGCGGGCGCGGTACCGGCGTGCAGCTGACGGGGCGACAGGCGGCGGCATCATCTGGAGACTCGACTGCTCCGCGCCCGCGCGCGGTTTTCGGGATCGCGTTCGGAGGCGACCCGCGCTACGCCTGGGTGAGCGCGGCCGCGACGAAGGGATACGCGCAAGCGCAACTCGCCCTCCTCGATCGCGCGAGCGGGCGCCTCTACGGTCGGACGCAGGAGATCACTGGCGCGCTGCGCCCCACGCCGAGTCCCGACGGCAGATGGTTGGTGTACGGGACGCGGCGCGACAGCGTGACGGCACTCAAGCTCGTGGAGCTCGCGACCGGCGACGAGCGCTGGCTGGTGCCGGCAGTCGATCGCGACGACCAGGAAGGATCGACGTCGCGTGACTACCTCCCGGGTGCATCGTTCACTCCCGACAGTCGCGCGCTCGTCGCGTCGTATCACGGAAAGTTCTGGCGCATCGAGGTCCCCAGCGGTCGCGCAACCGAGATTCCCTTCTCGGCCGACGTCGACGTCGGCCTTGGCCCGCTCGCACGGTTCGACTATCCGGCTGGCGATTCGATAGTCGCCGCGCGACGCATCGAGCAGCCGAGCCGAGCACCTGATGGGAGCGCCATCGCATTCTCGGCGCTCGCCGGAATCTGGGTGCAGCAACTGAGCGGGCCGCGGAGTGGGTCACCACCGCGACGGGTCGATGGTCTCGCGCGGAGCGAAGGGAGCGTCGACGGCGCCTTCTTTCCGACGTGGTCGCCCGATGGCGCATGGATCGCATACGTCACGTGGAACGACCTTGACGGAGGTGACGTGTACAAGGTCCGCGCCGATGGGAGTGCCCCGCCGGTGCGGCTCACGACGACCAAGGCGTTTTACGAAAAGCTGGCGTGGGCGCCTAACGGGCGACTCGTCGTCGCGCGCGGACCGCGACAGCAACGCATCGGCTATTTCGACGAGCTGCGTACCGGGCGCCCCCAGGTGCAGGAGCTGGCGTGGATTCCGGCGAATGGTGGAGCGGCGACGACCATCACGCCGGTGAACACCGCGACGCGCTGGGCGTCGCAGCACTACGGGCTCCCGCACTTCACGCGCGACACCAGTCGCATCTACTACACCGATGCGATCGACGGGCTCGTGTCGGTGCGATGGGACGGGAGCGATCGCCGCACGCACCTGCGCGTGGACGGGTGGGAGTGGACGCGCAATCCGCCGGCGCTCGCCGACGAGATCCTCGTCTCACCAACGGGGGATCACGTACTCGCCCTCGTGAACCAGCAGGTGTGGATCATCGACGTTCCGCCGACCGGTGAACGACTTCCCAATCTCTTCCTTCCCTCGGCGTCAACGACGCTTCCAACGCGCCGCCTGACGAGCGTGGGAGCGGACTTCATCGCCTGGGGCGCCGACGGTCGATCGGCGCACTGGGCCCTCGGCGACTCGTACTGGTCGTACGATCTCGTGTCGGGGAAGGCGACCGAGAGAAAGGAGATCTCGGTGCGGGTATCGCGCGACGTCCCGCGGGGCGTCGTGGCGCTGCGCGGTGCGCGGGTGATCTCGATGCAGGGCGACGAGGTGATCGAGAACGCCGACGTGGTGATCCGCGACAATCGCATCGCCGCGGCAGGAACACGCGGTACCGTGACGATTCCGTCAGGTGCACACGAGATCGACGTGGCGGGAAAGACCATTCTCCCCGGATACGTCGACGTGCACGCGCACATGTGGGCGCCGTGGGGGGTACATCGCAAACAGGTGTGGGAGTACCTCGCCAACATGGCGTACGGCGTCACGGGGACACGCGATCCGCAGACGATGACGCCCGACGTGATCACCTACGCCGACGAAGTTGCGGCTGGCGACATCATCGGGCCTCGCATCTTCAGTACCGCGCGCGGGATCTTCGCCGCGGAGGACATCACGAGCCTCGACGATGCGCGCGACGTGGCGCGACGCTACGCTGACTACTATCACACCGGGACGATAAAGAACTACCTCGTCGGTGACCGCATCGAGCGGCAATGGCTGGTGATGACGGCGCGCGAGAAGGCGCTTACGCCCACCTCCGAAGGGACGAGCGACTTCAAGATGAACCTGACGCTCGCCCTCGACGGCTTTGCCGGCGTGGAGCACGAACTCTCGCTCACCACCATCTACGGCGACGTGGTCAGGCTCCTCGCCGAGAGCGGGATCACCTACACGCCGACGCTGATCGTGACCGGCGCCGGGCTGGCCGGCGAGAACCTCTGGTATCGCGACGTGGACGTGCACGACGACGCGAAGCTGGCGCGCTTCATCCCGCACGAGGAACTGGACCGGCGCACGCTCAGGCGCTCCGTGCTCGCCCTCCCGCAGCAGTACGAGATCTCCCACCTCGCGCAATCGGCGCGAAAGGTGGTTGCAGCTGGCGGTCGCATCGGTCTCGGGGCGCACGGCCAGCTGCAAGGGATGGGCGCGCACTGGGAGTTGTGGATGCTGCAGTCCGGCGGACTGACGAACCACGAGGCGCTGCGCGTTGCCACTGTGTACGGCGCCGAGTCGATCGGCCAGGGGAAGAACATCGGGAAGATTGTCCCGGGGATGCTGGCCGACCTGCAGATCCTCGATCGGAACCCGCTCGACGACATCCGGAACTCGATGTCGATTCGGTATGTGATGGTGAACGGGCGACTGTACGAGACGGAAACGCTGCGCGAGGTGTGGCCGCGACAGCGCGCGCTCCCTACGCAGTGGTGGCAGGCAGATTCCCGTTAGTTCGTACGCGCCAGACGAGGAGAATCGCGAGGGCAATCGCCACGAGGAACGCGGCGAACAGGTAGGTGGCGCGCATCCCGGCGGCAACCGACGCCGGTGACGCCGATGCCACATCGGCGCTTGCCGATGCCGCCGCGAAGAGCGCGCCCATCGGCGACGCGCCGGTGATGAGCCCAAGATTGCGTGACAGTCCGAGCAACCCGGCGACGACACCGCGCTGTTGCGCCCCCGACGCGCGCGTCACCGCAGTGATCGTTGCCGCCTGGAACAGCGCGTAACTCGCCGTCACGATACACATCGGCCCGACGTAGCCGAGCACCCCAACCGTTCGCGGCATCATCGCGAGCGCGAGCAGTCCCCCCACCAGCGAGAGCAATGCGCCGCGGCTCGTGCGGCCGGTACCGAGTCGATCGACCAGGCGCCCCGCGGGAAGTCCGGCAATGGCCGCAATGAGCGGGCCGATCGACAGCGCAAGGCCGACCTGCGTCGCGGGCAATGCAAGCGCACGCGACAAGTAGAACGGCCCCACCACGAGCGTCGCCATCATCACCGTGGAGACCAACACGATGCTGGTGAGCCCGTTGCGGACGCACACGTCGCGGAGAAGTGCCAGCGGGAGGAGTGGCGCCGAAACGCGGGCCATCCGACGCGCAAAGAACCAGGCGAAGCCAGCTGACAAAAGCAGGAGGAGTGCCACGCTTCGTGCATCGCCCGATTCACCGGCCGTCATCGAGAGCGCGTAGGCAGCCAGCGTCGCAGCCAGGAGCGTCGTACCGGCGCTGTCGAAGCGTGGGGCGCCGCTCGCCCGCGGCACGTCGAGTGGGAGCGCGCTCCTGGCGAGAACGAGCGTGACGATCCCGATCGGCACGTTGACGAGGAAGATCATCGACCACCCTGCGCGCGCGAGGAGAACGCCGCCGAGCGAAGGGCCGAGTGTCGTCCCGACCGCCGACATGGTGCCAAGCCACCCGATCGTGCTCCCACGCCGCTCCTCCGGCACCGTCTCACCGACGAGAGCGACCGCGAGTGCCAGCATGAGCGCAGCGCCGAGCCCCTGCAGCGCGCGAGCGCCGATGAGCAGTGTGATCGTTGGCGCGATTCCACAGGCGAGCGAGGCGATGGTGAACAGCGCGATCCCGGTCTGGAGCATGCGTCTCCTGCCGTAGCGATCGCCGATGGCACCGGCACTCACGATCAGCGTGGTCACGGCGAGGAGGTACGCGAGCACGATCCATTGCACCTCGCGGAAGGGGGCTCCAAAGCCGCCAGCCATCGCCGGCAATGCAACGTTGGCGATGCTGGTATCGAGCGAAGGCATCAGGACGGCGAGCGAAAGCGCGGCAAGGGCGCGGCGCATGGCGCGCGCACCGGCGGCGCTCTCGCCGGTGGTAGTTCGGTCGATGGTGATGGCGTGTGACACGGTCTCCTCCGCAACTGGTGACTCCGTCATGGGAGCACCGGGAAGCGTACCGGCACCGGGGGGATGGCGGCATCAGCGCCGCGTGCATTGAATACCTGCATCGAACGCCATGCCCGACGCGCCCTGCACTCCGGTGAATGCATGTCGACGCCCGACCTCAATCTCCTGATCCCGCTCGACGCCCTTCTCGCCGAAGGAAGCGTTGCGCGGGCGGCGCGACGACTCCGGCTCAGTCCATCGGCGATGAGCCGCACGCTCGCCCGGCTGCGAGACGCGACTGGCGATCCGCTGCTCGTGCGCGCCGGTCGTTCGCTCGTCCCGACTCCTCGCGCTCTCGAGCTGCGCGAACAGGTCGCGCGTATCGTCGAGGACGCGAATACAGCGCTCCGTCCATCCGCCTCCCTGAACCTTGCGCGCCTCGCACGTACCTACACACTGCGCGCGAGTGACGGCTTCGCCGAGACGTTCGGGGGCGCGCTCATCGCACGCGTCGCGTCGGACGCGCCGCTCGTGCGGCTTCGCTTCCTCGCCAAGGGGGACAAGGAAAGCGGACCACTCCGAGATGGTGCCGTCGATCTCGAGACCGGTGTGATCGAGGAGACCACCGGCCCCGAGCTGCGCGCGCAGGGGCTCTTCCGCGACCGGTTCGTCGGCGTGGTGCGCGTTGCACACCCCATGAGCGCCGGACCGGTCACGCTCCAACGATATCTTGCAGGGCGGCACATACTCACTTCGCGGCGTGCGCTGCAACGCGGATTGATCGACGAGGCGCTCGCCGCGACGGGGCACGTGCGCGACATCGCCACCATCGCCAGCGGGTTCTCGCTCGCGCTCGCGCTCGCCCGCACCACGGACCTCATCGCAACCGTTCCGGATCGGCACACCACGGCGCTCCGGGAGGGACTGCGCACCTTCGCGCTTCCCTTCGAGTCGCCGGAGATCACCGTGTCGCTCCTCTGGCATCCGCGCCTCGACGCCGATCCGGCGCACCGCTGGCTGCGGCAATGCGTCCGAGACGTCTGTGCCGCGCAGCCCTCCATGCCGCGCGGGCGCGCGAGCGGCCAGCGTCGTCGACGCGGATAGCGACAGCCACCACCGGCGCTCTGCGCGCCACTCACCACCGGCGCTCTGCGCGCCACTCACGACTGGCGCTCTGCGCGGCGCGGCTCGATACTGCCCGATCCTTTCCCACGACATGACCGCTCCCAATACGCACCGTCCCACGCTGCAGCGCGGGATCGATCGACTCGGCTTCTTTGCGCTCGCCTTCGGCTCCATGATCGGTGTGGGGTGGGTCACGGCACTCGGCACGTGGCTGCACGCGGCCGGCCCGCTTGGCGCAGTACTCGGCTTCCTCGCCGGCGGCCTCCTGATGCTGGCGATCGGACTGTGCTACGCCGAGTTGTGCGCGATGCTTCCGGTCGCTGGCGGCGAGGTCGCATACGCGTACGGCGCATTCGGCACCGGCAAGGCGTTCCTCATCGGATGGTTTCTCGCATTCGGCTATTTGTCCGTCTCGGCGTTCGAGGCGATTTCGGTCGGGCGTGTGCTGAGTTACCTCGTCCCCGGACTCGATCGCTGGCCTGTGTACTCGGTTGGTGGCGAGACCGTGTTCGGTTCGCACTTGCTCTTCGCGCTCGTCGCGACTGCGGTGATCACCTGGATCAACTATCGCGGCGTGCGTGGCGCCTCGCGCCTGCAGACCATGCTGACGATCGGATTCGTCGCCGTCGCGCTCATCTTCCTGCTCGCCGGACTCGTGGGAGGAGACTCGGCGAACGCGGAGCCGTGGTTCGTGGGGAACGGGACGATCGGCGTCGTCGAGGGGATCGCGACGGTGTTCGTGACCGCCCCGTTCTGGTTTGTCGGCTTCGATACCATCCCGCAGGGGGCCGAGGAGGCCGAGCAATCGGTGACGCCGCGTAGCATGTCGTTGATGATTCTGCTGTCGATCGTTGGGGCGACGCTCTTCTATTGCCTCCTGATCTGGAGCGTGGCGCACGTGGCGCCGTGGCAGGTCACGGCCGGCGAGGATATGCCGACTGCGACGGCGTTCCGGGTGTCGATGGGGTCGTCGCTCCTCGCCGACCTCGTGCTCGTCGCGGCACTCCTTGGCCTCCTGACGAGCTGGAATGGCTTCTTCCTCGCGGGGTCGCGCGTCCTCTTCTCGCTCGGTCGCGCGCACATCGCCCCTCCCTCCTGGGGTTCGACGCATCCGCGGCATGCGACGCCGGCGACCGCCGTGCTCGTGACCGGGGCGCTGACGATGGCCGGGGCCTTCCTCGGGCGCGGGTCGATGGTCGCCTTCATCGACGTCGGATCGTTCTGCATCGCGCTCGCCTTCATGGGTGTGACCTTCTCGCTCACTCGACTGCGACGCGATCGCCCGAATCTGGCACGTCCGTATCGCGTCCCGGGCGGGGGAGTGATTCCGACATTCGCCGGTTTGGGTGCGCTGCTGATCCTCGTCGTGATGGTCGTCCCCGGTTCGGGAGCGGCGCTGGTGTGGCCACTCGAGTGGGGGCTCCTGCTGGCCGTGATCGTGCTCGGTGCCGTCGCGTGGTGGGCGGGGAGTCGCGGGCGCCAGACGCTGGAGGAAGGAGAGCGAGCACGACGGATCCTCGGCGAGTTCGTGGACGACTACACGCCATCCCCGAAATAGTCGGCCGTCGCTTGGGCGCATTCCGCCAGCCGGAGGGCCTCGGCAGGCGGTGAAATGCTGCCGAGCCGACTGCACCTCGCGGCGCGCTGCGGCAGGTGGTAGGCTTTGTCGTTCGTCCGACCATCTACGCGACCCCGGAGAACCCCGATGCGGCTACGGCTCTGGCCATCCCTGGCGCTACTCCTCATCGCAATCCCGCTTTCGGCCCAGGGGCGGAGCATCGCCGAGCGACTGGGGCATCCCGCCGGCACGAAGCTCCTCATCCTGCACGGTGACGACGTCGGCGTCGCGCACTCGGTCAACGTCGCGAGCATGGAGGGACTCGATCGCGGCGACATCACCTCGGCAAGCATCATGATGCCGACGCCGTGGGTCACCGAGATCGCCGCGTACGCGCGTTCGCACCCCGACGCCGATCTTGGCTTGCACCTGACGCTGACGAGCGAGTGGGACGTGTATCGATGGGGGGGCGTCGCGCCGAAGGACCAGGTGCCGAGTCTCTACGGGCCCGATGGCACGCTTCCGAAGGCGGTGGCGCCTGTCGCGGCCAACGCCAGGATCGACGAAGTGGAGCGTGAGTTGCGCGCGCAGGTGGAGTACGCGATGAAGCTCGGGATCCGCCCCACGCACCTCGACAGCCACATGGGGGCGCTCTTCTCCACGCCGGCGCTCGCGGCCGTGTACGTGAAGGTGGCACACGCGTACAAGCTCCCCTTCCTCGCGGTCAAGGGAGAGACGCTCGGGCTCCCGAACATCGCGCTCGCCCCTAACGACATCGTGCTCAACGACGTGATCGTGGCGGGGCCGCAGGTCCCGCGCGACCAGTGGAAGCAGTTCTACCTCGACGCCATCGCTAACCTCAAGCCCGGGGTCTCCGAGATTATCGTGCATCTCGGGCACGACGACGCCGAGCTGCAGGCGGTGACGGTGAACCAGGAACCGTACGGATCGGCGTGGCGGCAGCAGGACGTGAACGTGATGTCGAGTCCGGAAATCAAGCAGGCGCTCAAGGCGCACGGCGTCGTGCTCGTGACGTGGCGGGAGCTGGGCAAGGCCGCCCAGATGCAATGACCCGCACGCATTCCTCTTGCACCCTACGCAGATGAAGCGATTGGCATTCGTCCCCGTTTTCGCCGCGCTCGCGGCTTTCTCGTCAGGCGCCGCCGCGCAGGACGTCAAGGTGACCCTGACCGAGTGGAAGCTCCGGCTCTCCGCCGACACGGTGAAAGCGGGCTCCATCACCTTCGAGGTCACCAATCGCGGCACGGTTGCACACGCATTCCAGGTCGTTGGTGCCGGTGTCGACAAGGAAACGCGGCAGATCGGGGCTCGCGAGGTCGCGACGCTCACGGTCACGCTGCAGCCGGGAACGTACGAGGTCTTTTGTCCCCTGGCCGAAGGCTCTCACAAGACGGCCGGCATGTCGAAGACGCTGGTCGTGACGGGCGGGGCAAACCCACCGGCGAAGTGAGGTCCGGCGAAGTGAGGTCCGGCGAATCGCGGCGGCGCACGATGCGCGCGCGCCGCCGCGCGGTCATCCTCGCGCTGTCTGTCGTGTCCGGGTGCGCGAAGGTCGACGCCTCGCCCCCCGACGCGGCCAACACGGCGAATGCCGGGCTCGACTCGCTCAATGCGCGCCTGACGGCCGCCTATCGCACGCGCGATCCGGCGGCGTACGCGGCGCTCTATACCGATTCGGCGGTCTTCGAGTGGCCCGGACTCGCCCCGATCCGTGGGCCGGCGGCGCTCGGCGACATGGTGCGGGAGATGTGGAGCAGCGAGCGCGACGTCGACTTGCGACTCACGGTGGCGGCGCGCCGCTCCACCGACACGCACGCAACCGAGTTCGGCGCCTTCGAGCAGACGTGGCGCGACTCCGCCGGCGTGACGCGAACCGAGTATGGACGCTACGCGTCGCTCCTCGTGCGCGACGCGGACGGGGGATGGCACCTGGATCGATTCCTCGGCTTCGAGGATTCGACGGCGGTCGTCGAGCGCTAGGCGGTCACGCACGACGAGTGGTCGTGCGCTCGGCCGTCAGGCGCAACGCAGCCTGGTGCGCCCCATCGGTGCGGATGTCCGGTGCGAGCGCCCGCGCACGGGCAGCGACCGCGGGGTCGAGGGCGCTGGAAAGGGCGTGCGTGAGCGACTCCGCCGATGGTGCGCCGGGCGCATGCGCGACACCGATTCCCAGCGCATCGACTCGGCCGGCCCAATACGGCTGGTCGTACATCTGGGGGATGAGCACCTGGGGGACGCCGGCGCGAGCGGCGGCCGTCGTGGTCCCGGCACCGCCGTGGTGAACGACTGCGGCCAGACGCGGAAAGAGCGCCTGCTGGTTCACCTCGCCGATGACGAGCAGGTCGGGCGAATCACCTTCGGGTGCGAGGTCGGCCCACCCGCGGGAGACGAGGGCGCGGCGCCCAGTTGCGCGCGCCGCGGCGCTCACGGCGTCGCCTAACGACTCCGGTGCGCGCAGGCTTCCGAAACCGAAGTACACCGGCGGCTCCCCGGCATCGAGGAATCGCTCGAGCTCTGGCGACGACGCGCGCTCGTCGTTGACGATCCACGCGCCCGAGGCGATCGGTGTCACCTCGTCGCTCCCGGGCCACGGCCCCAGCACCGGGTCGGCGGCGAGCCACGGGTCGGCGCCGAAGATGTGTCGCCGCACGTCCTCGACCGCTGGGAGTCCGGCCGAGGCGCGATGTGCATTGAGCGCGTCGCGAAAGAGGGCGTTGAAGCGCTGTGCGTCGGCGGCCCAGCGCGCCGCGTTGCTCTCCGCCGCGTGCAGCGGAACGCCCGGTCGCGCCGGGAGGACGGGAGGGGCGTGATGCGGCGACGGGAAGACGGCCGGGCAGAACGCGACGAACGTGTACGGTATCCCCAAACGCTCGGCAACCGATCGCGCGGCGATCTGCAGGGCCGTGGCGGCGACGATCCGGTCACACCCCTGGGCGGCTCGCGCGACGACGTCGAATTGCGTGGCAACCGTCCCCAGCGTCAGCTGGCGTACCTGTTCCGGCGACGGCTGCACCGGAAGTTGCGGCGTCCTGGTCGCGGTGAGCGGGCGCAGCTCGGGGCCGATCGGCGTGACGTCGAGGCCGAGCCCGGCGATCCACCCCTGGAAGTCCGGCGGGACGCAGAGCCGGACGTCCTCGCCGAGTGCCGTGAGCTGCAACGCGAGGGCGACGAGCGGCTGGACGTCGCCGCGGGAACCGATGGTCGAGAGGAGTGTGCGCATGATGCTCCTGGCGGTTAGGGAGCGTGGCGGCGTGGGGTACGGGCCTTGGCGGCGCGCGCCGGTATCCTGCCACCGGTCGACGAACGGGCGCCGAGTATCGGGGGGGAGGGGGGGCTTGCCGCAAGTCCCCACCCCGTCTACATCTTCGGAGTGGGAAATGCGCTCCCGTGCGTATCCGGTCGCCAGCGCCTCCCGTCCCCCTCTCCCATCCCCTGCTCTTTCGCTACGCGGAGCGCGCGGCGTATCGCGCCAGGAAGGTCTCCACACCGTCGCGTGCGCAGGCGATCACCGCGTCCCGCGACGGCACCGTACCCACGAGCATCGCGCGATCGAGCGGCTCCCCCGCGACCAGGTAGGCGAACTGCGCCGCCGCGCGGTGTGCGTCCGTCAGCCGCAAGAGTCGGCGACGGGCGAGCTCCCCGAATCGTGCGGCGAGTGCGTCGATCACTTGCCCCGGAGCGCGGTCGAAGTAGTCGCGCGCCAGTTCGGGAAACTCACGCGCCTCGCCGACCAGGAGACGGCGCAGGGCGATGACCTCCGGGCGCACGATTCGCAGGGCCAGGCGCTCCCCCAACTCGTGCAAGGCGGGAGCGAGCGAGCGCGCAGTGATCCTCTCGACCGATTCCTCGCGAAGCGAGTGCGCGAACGCCTCGGCCACCGCGATCACCTCGGCCACGATCTCGGTGAAGAGCGCGCCCTTGTCTGCATAGTTGTTGTAGACCGATCGCTTGGCGAGCCCCGCCTGCTCCGCCACGTCGTCCATCGTGGTGCCGGCATAGCCCTTCCGGAGAAAGAGCACGCGCGCCGCCTCGACGATGGCCGCGCGCGTGCGCACCACGCGCGGATCGTCCGCACGCGGCCCATCGAACGCCCGGAGGCGCTTGCGGCGAGAGCCAGGTGACCTAGATATTGCACTCATGAGTGCAATAAGCTAGCATCGGGTCCCGCCGATCACCACCCACCCTGAACCATCCATGGGATCGAACCTCCTGGCAGATACGAGCGATGTAGCGGCGCGCAGTGTCGGATTCGACCGCGGAGCGGCCGTGACGCGATCGCTCCTCGGGTACGGAATGATCGTTGGTCCGATCTACCTCGTCGTCGGCGTGGCGCAGGGACTCGTGCGCGACGGATTCGACTTCAGCCGGCACTCGTTGAGCGTTCTCGCGAATGGGTCCGGAGGATGGGTGCAGATCGCGAACTTCGTCGTCTGTGGGGCGATGGTGATCGCGGCCGCGACGGGCATCGCGCGCGTGGTGGGGCGCGCGGGGCGCGCCACCTGTGTTGCGCTCGCACTCTACGGCATCAGCATGCTCGGCGCCTCGATCTTTCGCGCCGATCCTGTCGATGGGTTTCCGGTCGGAACGCCGCTCGGCTATCCGACATCGATCTCGACCGCTGGCCTCCTGCACTTCGTCTTCGGCACGATCGGCTTTGTCTCGCTGGGCGCGAGTTGCCTCTTCGCCGCGCGCCTGATGTGGCGCCGAGGGGAGCGTGGGCTCTCGCGCCTTTCCCTCGTCGCTGGGCTCGTGGTGCTCGTTGGTTTCTTTGGCGGAGCGGCGCTCGGCGGTGCCGGGATCCTCGGAATCTGGGTGAGCGTGGTCGTGGGATGGGCGTGGCTCGCGGTCGTGTCGCGTCATCTCTATCGCGTCTCCCCGGACCCGAACTGCGCTCCCGCGTGACTTCGTAGCGCCTCGGCGCGCATCGCCATCGGTGCCCGAGAGGCGCCGTAGCCGACAGGCGCCGTAGCCGCCACGCGCGTCTCATCCGCGGATTGGTTGCCACGCTCGGGCGTGGCACGTAGCTTCGCGCGCCATGCGATCTCCCCTTCCCGCGCGACATGGCAGGCGACATGGCAGGCGACATGGCAGGCGACATGGCAGGCGACATGGCACGCGATGCAGCACGCGATGCAGCACGCGATGCAGCACGCGATGCGGCACACGATGCCATCACCGTCGCCTAACGATGCCGCGCGCGCTGGCGCGGGTCGCATGACGCCAGTCATCCTCATCGCCAGCTACCTCGAGCCCGAATTCGTCGAGCGGATCCGGCAGGTCGATGAGCGCGTGGAGGTGCAGTACGAACCGGCGCTCCTGCCGGCGCCGCAGTTTCCGGCCGATCACAAGGGGGCTCCGCACACGCGAACGCCGGCCGAGGAGTCGCGCTGGCGCTCCCTTCTCGCACGTGCCGACATTCTCTTCGACTTCGATCGCTCGCACGGCGTCGACCTCCCCTTCGTTGCGCCGCGGGTCGCCTGGATCCAGGCGACCAGTTCGGGGATCGGCGAGTACGTGCGGCGCATGGGATACGCGCGGTCGATGCCGAACACGATCTTCACGACCGCCGCCGGCGTGCACGCGCAGCCCCTCGCCGAGTTCTGCCTGATGGTGATGCTCGCGTTTCACAAGCGACTCCCGCAGGTGATGCGCGACCAGCAGCGCAAGCACTGGGAGCGATTCGCGTCGACCGACCTGCGCGGGCGAACGCTCGTGATCATCGGCGTCGGGCGCGTGGGGCGCGAAGTCGCACGCCTCGGACAGGCGTTGGGGATGCACGTCGTCGGGGTCAAACGAACAGTTGCTGGCGTGCACGCCGCCGACCTGCACCTCGATGCGATTCTCGCCCCAGAGGAGCTGCCGCAAGCCCTCGGGATGGCCGAGAATCTCGTCCTCATCGCGCCGCACACCGAAGAGACCGACCAGATGATCGGGGCGCGGGAACTGGCGCTGCTCCCCGAGAATGCCGTCGTCATCAACATCGGGCGCGGTGCACTCGTCGACGAACCCGCGCTGGTGGCGGCACTCCAGTCCGGGAGGCTGCTCGGTGCCGGCCTCGACGTCTTCGCCGAGGAGCCGCTCCCGCCGGAGAGTCCGTTGTGGGAGATGCCGAATGTGATCGTGAGTCCGCACAGCGCGAGCACGTCGGATCGGGAGAACGCGCGCATCACGGAGCTCTTCTGCACGAACCTGGAGCACTTCCTTGCGGGACGCCCGCTCGTCAACCAACTCCAGATGGAGCGCGGCTACTGATGCGCGCTCCAGATGGAGCGCGGCTATTGATGCGCAGCGCATGAGCGGGCTCGTGAGCGATCCGGTGCTCCTTTTCTGCGCGCTGGCGGCGATTGTCCTCCTTTCGGTCTGGCTCGCCGACACGGTCGCGGCGCTGCGGAAGATCGGCTCGGCGGCGACGGCGATTCTTCTCGCGCTGTTGCTTTCGAATACCGGAGTGCTGCCGGGCACATCGCCGGTGTACGACTTCCTGCTCGGTCGCGGGGTGATTGCCGGGATCGTGTTGATACTCCTGAGCGTCGACATTCGTTCGATCCGGAGCGCCGGCGCGCCGATGCTCGCCGCCTTCGCGCTCGGCGCAGTGGGATCGATCGCTGGTGCGATGATCATGGCCTTCATCGTCGACGGCGCACTTGGCGACGAGACGTGGCGCCTGGCCGGACAGTTCTCCGCGACCTACATCGGCGGCGGGATGAACTTTGCCGCGGTTGGACAGGAGCTTGGAACGCGGAGCGACCTCTTCTCGGCGGGGATCGCGGCCGACGTGATTGTCACGGCGATCTGGCTCGTCGCCTGCCTGACGATTCCCGAATTCATGCCGAAGCGGGAGAAGGACAGTGCGGCGCCAGTAGGCGACACCACGCACGAGACTCCGCACGAAGCGGGTACGTCGAGGCCGGCGTTAGGCCTCGATCGTCTTCTCGGAAGCAGCGGCACCCCGATGACGCTCATCGATTTCGCCGGCCTCATGACGATCACGTTCGGCACCATTGCCGCATCCGACGCCCTGGCCACGGCGTTTCCGGCGATGCCAAAGGTGCTCTGGCTTACGACACTCACCTTGCTGCTCGCGCAGGTGCCGCTGATTCGCCGCCTCACGGGTGGAGTCGTGCTGGGGAATTTTCTTCTTCTTCTTTTCCTTGCAAGCAACGGCGCGAAGTCGGTTATCGCGCACATCGTTCAGGTCGGTCCGGCGATCTTCTATTTCGCGGCCGGGACCGTGCTGCTGCATGGCCTCATCATCTTCGGGCTCGGCTTCGCGCTGCGAATGAATGGCGACGTGCTGTCGGTCGCGTCGCAGGCCAACGTTGGTGGCTCGACCACGGCGATGGCGCTGGCCGGCTCTCGCAAGCGCACCGACCTCATCCTCCCCGGTGTCGTGGCCGGGATGCTAGGCAACGCCCTGGGCAATTACGTGGGCGTCGCCGTCGCGTTCGCGGTGCGAGCGCTGGCCTGACGCAACATTCCCTGAGCGCGCTGCGTTAGGCGAAGGAGCGCGTCCCCCCCAGAACGCCGAGCGCGCGTCATTCTTGCCTGCGCCACGCGCTCGCCTCGAGCGACGGGGCGGCGTGCGACGTCGCGACCGACGTGTGCGCGGGGCTCATCGGTGTGGGGGGATCGCGCGATGTCGGTTGGATCGGAAGGGCACGCCAGGTCGGGGACGTCGGTTGCGCTGCTGGTGTCCGTCGCGCTCCTCTGTGGAACGATCCTCTTCGTCGTCGCGAGGCGCAGTCGGCCACAGCGATGGCCCGAGCCCGTGCGAACCGCTACGGCGGTCGGCGACTCCGTCTGCCTCTCCTGCCACCAGGACAAGGCAACGTACGAGACCACCGCCCATCGCCTCACCACGCGAACGCCGACTCGCAGTGCGATGATCGGGAGCTTTGACGACGGGCGGAACGAACTGCGCACGACCAACGATGCGCTGCATTTTCGCATGCACGCCGACTCGTCAGGCTTCTACCAGACGGCGATCTTCGGCCGCCCGCCCGACACGACGTCTCGCACCGAGCGCATCGCCATCGTCGCCGGTTCGGGGCGAAAGGGACAGAGCTTCCTCTACCTGAGGGACTCGCGCCTCTTCCAGCTCCCCGTCTCGTCGTGGCGCAATCCGGACACCTGGATCAACTCCCCCGGGCCGGCCTACGTGGACGGCGTGGCGAACTTCGCGCGGGGGGTGGCGCCGCGTTGCCTCGAGTGTCACGCGACGTGGATCGAGTCTGTTCCCGACCTGCGCGTGGAAAATCGCTTCAAGACCGAGACCGCGATCCTGGGGATCACCTGCGAGCGTTGTCATGGCGCCGGCGGCGAGCATGTGGCCGGCGAGCAATCGATCTTTCACCGCTTCAAGCGGGTGGCGATCGTGAACCCGGCGCGACTCAGTCGCGAGCGGCAAATGGATACGTGTGCCCAGTGCCACGGCGGGCTCGGTGAGCCGAGGATCCCGTCCTTCACCTACGTGTCGGGGCAACGACTCTCCGACTTCGTGATGCTCCCCGCGGCAACGCACGACACCACCGTCGACGTGCACGGCAACAAGGTGGGGCTGCTCTCACAGAGCACGTGCTACCTCAAGTCGCAGATGACATGCCTGACGTGTCACAACGTGCATCGTGAGCAGCGTGACGCGAGCGCCTTCAACGCGCGCTGCCTCTCCTGCCACGAGGTGAAAAGCTGCGGAGCGTTTGCCACTCACGGCCCCTCGATCGCCGGTCGATGCGTCGAGTGCCACATGCCGATGCAGCCCTCGCAGCTCATCGTCTCGTCCCTCGACGGCAAGAAGGAGCACGCGATGATCCGCACGCACCTCATTCGGGCGTACGCGACCGCCGAAACGCCCTGAACGCGGGAACGGTCCCGCCCTGCGGAGCGCGCTCCCCACCCTCACCGACGCACGCGACTCCCTGTACATTTGGCTCCCCGGTCCACGCCCGTCGTCGTCGGCGATCGCCGTAGGGAGGTTGCATGCCGTGGTCTCGTCTCGCGCGGTGCGTGCTGGTCGCGGTCCTCGCGATCGTGTGCGGCTCGCCGCTGCGCGCCCAGGAGCGGAGTTGGAAGGGGCGCGTCGTGGATGACCGCACCGGCGCGCCGTTGGCGTCGGTGGAGGTGTCGATCACGGCGCAATCGCTGACCGTCACGACCGACTCGAGCGGACGCTTCGCGTTCGATCGACTCGCCGAGGGCTCGCACCAGCTCATCGCGCGGCGCATCGGCTTCGAACCGCTTTCGACGACGATCACCGCGCCCGGCGCCGACGAGGAGTACCTGCTCCGGTTGCTCCCCGCGTCGACCGAGCTGGCCAAGGTCAACGTGACCGCGTCCGCGGTCGACCGGCGACTGACGCTCTTCGAGGCGCATCGCACGTCGAACAACGGCGGCTCCTTCCTCACCACCGAGCGTCTCCGGCGCGAGAAGGGGCGCCCGCTCGGCGACGTGATGCAATCGGTGGTTGGTTCCGACATCGTTCGCGGACGCGGCAGCGCCGCCTTCTTTGCCACGCGCCGTGGCTACGATTCCTTCATGCTCATGCCCAAGGCGCGCGACGCCGATCGCGCACGCGGTGCCTCGTCCGGGCTGTGCTACGCGGCGGTGGTGGTCAACAATGTCTTCGTCTATCGCGGCGGCGACGACGAGGAGCTGTTCGACCTCAACCAACTCCCCCCGGACGACATCATCGCCGTTGAGGTCTACAAGGGAGGAGCGACCATGCCGCTGGAGTACAACACGACACGCAAGACGTGTGGCCTCCTGGTGATCTACACGAAGTAGCCGCGACCGACGGAAGCAATCACGCCCGCGCAGGGGGAAGCATGCAGAAGATCCAGGTGCAGGGAGCGCATCACATCACGATAGTCGGCTCCACCAAGCAGAGCGCGATCGATTTCTGGGAAGGGGTGCTCGGCATGCCCTTCATCTTCGAGCAGCCCAACCTGGGAAAGCCAGACGAGAACCACCTGTACTTCGATCCCGGCGATGGACGCCTCCTCACCGTCTTCACCAACGAATCGCGGCAGGACGCGGGGCGCCCGGCACCGCGGGAGATCGGGTGCGTCGATCACCTCGCCTTCAACGTGTCGCGCGCGACGTTCGCCGTCGCACCTGCCCGCCTCGCCGCGCGTGGCATCGAGTTCATCGAGCGCGATCGCGGCTTCATGAACTCGATCTACCTCAAGGATCCGAACGGGCTCAAGGTCGAACTGGCCTGCTACAAGTTCGAGGTGCCGGATGGCTTCCGGGCGGCCGACGTGCTGATGGCTGCGCACCGACTCCGGGTCGCGCGCGGCGATCATCACATCACCGAGGAGCATCTCGCCGATGCCATCGAGCAACTGCTGGCGACGCGCGATCGTCTCGAGCGCTCGGAGCGTGACGCGCAACTCGAGGGCGCGGTCGGCTGATGGTGACCGGCGACAGGCACGCGTAGCCGATCGAAATGGCAAGCGAACTGCACGTCACCGTCCCGGGCGCGGACGACATCCTGCGCGTCACCGACGCGATTCGCGTTGGGCGCGCTGACTCCAACGGAATCGTGCTCGCGTACGAGATGGTGAGTAGTGAGCACCTCGAGCTGCGACCGACCGCCGACGGGTGGGAAATCGTCGACCTCGGAAGCACGAACGGAACCTTCGTGAACGGCGTCCTCGTCACGCGCGCTTCGCTCGCCGCGCGAACCGCCGTGCGGCTGGGGAAGACCGGCCCCGAGCTGCGTCTCGCCATTCCCGGCAAGGCGCGCCCCGGTGGAACGGAAGAGGTGACGAAGGACAAGCTCATCGAGCGCTACTTGTCCGACGAGCAGCCCGAGCACATGTCGCGGCACACCGGGATGCTGCGCGCCGCATTGCAGGAACGTCGCGACCTCGAGGCGAACGACTGGCTCAAGCGCCTTCGCAAGTGGCGCGTCGCCGTCCTGGCCCTCGTGCTCGTGACGGTTGCAGCTGGCGGCGTCGCCGTCTGGCAGACCCGGCGAGCCGATGCGCTGCGCACCGCTGCCGGTTCGGTCTTCAACACGATGAAGGCGCTCGAGCTCGACGTCCGCCGGCTGCAAGCGACCTCCGGCCCCGACTCGGCGATCCAGGAGCGGCAGGCGCGGCTCGAAGCGCAGTACGAGGACCTGGTCAAGACCCTGGGTATCTACAGCAAGAGCACGCCGCCCGACGTGCAACTGATCTACCGGACGATCCACCGGCTGGGCGAGTCTGAAGCGAACGTCCCGCGCGGTTTCGTCGATGAGGTGCGCAAGTACATCAAGCGATGGAATCCGGAGGACCTGCAAGCCGGATTCGCGCGCGCGCGCTCACTCGGACTCGGCCCGAGCGTCGCGGGAATCCTGCTGGCACACCACCTTCCGCGCGAGTTCTTCTACCTCGCGTTGCAGGAGAGCAAGCTCGATCCGAAGG